>WQZG01000003.1 GCA_009780855.1 Treponema sp. | reverse complement strand
CTTTGATCGTCTGGTACCCATTCTTCCTCCTGACTCATCTTACAAGGGGGACATTTCTATTGAACGCAGGGGGACATTTCTACTGAACGGAAACAGGGGACATTTCTATTGCATGGCGACAATAAACCCCACAATCACTTGACACAAATAATTTTTTTTTATAATCTATCAAATAATCAATCTGTGAAATATTTCACAGCTTAATGCAATATAAATCGAAAAGGAAAATATGGAACAGATACCAACGCCGGCAAGGGAAAGGCTTCTGGCGTTAATGCGAATCCTGGAACATTCTGCGGAAAAAACGCTGAGTTCGGCACAGATTGAGATTATTACCGGCTGGTCCAGCCATACAATCCGCAAGGATATTTCTTACCTTGGCGAGGGCCAGACAATCGGTTCAGTTACCGGTTATGACAGGGAAACCCTTTTACCGGTCATAAAAAAGGCGCTTGGCCTGGACAGAAGCCGCAAGTACTGTATTACCGGCCTTGGCAGGCTGGGTTCCGCCTACCTCAATATGGGTGTTCTGGACGGATTTGAACTGGCCGCGGGTTTTGATACAAATGTTAACCGCATCGAAATACTGCCATCCCCTGCGCCGCTGTATCCGGCATATAAGATGGCAGAGGTAATAAGCCGGTTGGGCATAGAGATTGCCCTGCTCTGCGTACCGGCAGCCTCGGCACAGACCGCGGCGGAGAAACTGGCAGCGGCAGGCATTAGGGGCATTGTCAACTTCGCGCCGGCAGTGCTTAACCTGCCGCCCGCAATTAAAGTCCGCAATGTTTATGTGACCGATGAATTGCGGACTCTGGCTGTTCGAATGGAAAATTAGGCCGGTTTATACCGGTTTAACTGTGCAAAAACAGGAAAAACGGCGCCTGGCGCCATTTTAAATATTTTCAGCTTTAATGCTGTACAAAAGAGGAGTTTTTTATGCGTGTTTACAACTTTTCTCCCGGGCCGTCCGTACTGCCGCTAAAGGTACTGGAAAAAGCGGCCGCCGAAATGACGGACGCGAACGGAACCGGCCAGTCCGTAATGGAAATGAGCCACCGTTCAGGTGATTTTAAACCCATTATCGAAAAAACAGAGGCCCTATTAAGGGAACTGATGGGGATTCCGGCCAATTACAAAGTACTTTTTTTACAGGGCGGAGCATCGCTGCAGTTTTCCATGGTTCCCATTAACCTAGCCGCTGCCGATATCGACGGTCAGAAGAAAAAAGTTTCCTACATGGATACCGGCGTCTGGGCCGGGAAGGCTGCCGATGAGGCTGCCAAATACGCTGATGTCATTGTCAGGGCCTCTTCAAAAGATAAGGCTTATTCTTATATTCCGGCAAACGCACAGGCCGACTCAGGCGATGCTTATTGCCATATTACACTGAACAATACCATTGTCGGGACAAAATGGCCGTATCTTCCAAAGACCGGTTCTGTTCCGCTGGTTGCAGATATTTCAAGCTGCATAGTTTCTGAACCGCTTGATGTGTCAAAATTCGGAATCCTTTATGCCGGCGCCCAAAAGAACCTGGGGCCTGCCGGAACCACAGTGGTAATTATCCGGGAAGATCTTATCGGCCATGCGGCGCCCTGGGCTCCGGCCCTGCTCCGCTACGATATTCACGCTTCAGAAGGCTCTATGTACAATACGCCTCCCTGTTACGGGATTTACATTATCGGACTGGTACTGGACTGGCTCAAAGCTCAGGGCGGAGTACCGGAAATGGCAAAAATAAATACCCAAAAAGCCGCACTGTTTTATTCATACCTGGAAAGCAGCAAAAACTTCCTGTCACCGGTAGAAAAATCCTGCCGCAGCCTTATGAACATAACTTTTGTTCCGCGGGAAAAAAATCCGGACAAGGTAAAAGATATTGAAAAGCGTTTTGTAAAAGAAGCGGCGGCAGCAGGGCTTGTTAACCTCGCGGGCCACAGGCTTGTCGGCGGCATGAGGGCCAGCATTTACAACGCAATGCCGATTGACGGAGTCAAAGCACTCATCGCCTTTATGGAAAAATTCGAAAAGACACTTTAGGAGTAAAGCATGTTCAAGATTAGGACTATGAATAAAATCTCGCCTCTGGGACTGGAACTTTTTTCCAGGGATAAATACGAAGTGGCAAGCGATATACCAAACCCTGACGCCATTGTGGTGCGGAGCGCGGATCTCAATTCAGTTGAAATTCCGGTAAACGTTCTTGCCATCGCGAGAGCGGGCGCCGGGTATAACAACATCCCGGTTCAGGCCTGCAGCTCAAGGGGCATCGCGGTATTCAATACACCGGGAGGGAACGCCAACGCAGTAAAAGAACTGGCAATCGCAGCAATGCTTTTATCATCTAGGAATATTGCAGGCGGCATTGCCTGGTGCAAAACCATTGCCGGCAAAGCCGATGAAGTACCGGATATTGTGGAAAAAGAAAAGGCAAAATTTGAAGGACCGGAACTCACCGGGAAAGTCCTGGGAATCGTTGGCCTTGGAGCCATAGGAGTATTGGTCGCGGAAGACGCTGTCGCAATGGGCATGCATGTAATCGGCTACGATCCGTTCATCTCGGTAGAGGGCGCCTGGGGTCTGGGAAAAGCGGTAGCCCGCGCGGAAACCCTGGAAGGGCTGCTGGCAAGATCCGACTACATCAGCCTGCATCTGCCGCTTAGCCAGGATACTAAAGCTATTTTAAACGGCGAAAAACTAAAGTACGCAAAAAAAGGCGCGCGCATTATTAACCTGGCCAGAGGAGGCCTGGTCAACGACGCGGATATGATTGCCGCCCTGAACAGCGGCCATGTCGCCTCGTACGTAACAGATTTCCCCAACGCCGAACTGCTGGCCAATCCAAAGGTGATCTGCATACCGCATCTGGGCGCTTCTACACCGGAGGCGGAAGACAACTGCGCTGTCATGGCAGTCCGTCAGTTAATGGATTACCTGGAAACAGGCGCCATCCTGAACTCGGTCAATCTGCCCCGCTGCCGCCTGGACCGCGGATCTTCCAACCGTTTAATTGCCATAAACCGCAATATACCAAACATGGTCGGCCAGATTACCACAATACTCGCGGCTGCCAACATAAACATTCTTGACCTAATAAACCATCACAGGGACGATTACGCCTACAATATCATTGATACGGCGCAGCAAATCCCGGCGGCAGCCCTGGAGCAGCTAAAAAAAGTGGAAGGCATTATAAGGGTCAGAACAATTGCGTAATTCCGGAGCCGTCGTCTCTTGCAGAGCCGTCGTCTCTTGCAGAGCCGTCGTCTCTTGCAGAGCCGTCGTTATTCCAGTTCCAGTGTAACAACTGATTTGGGGGGCAAATTGAGGGTATATCTGCCGCCGTGCGATGTCACAGCGCCTTTGAATTCACCTATCCTGACTTTGCTCCCCTGCTCAAATGTATTGTGATCGTTCATGTTCTCCGATGTAATTATGGTGCCGCCGTTATATTTGAGCGGTATGCCCCGGATATCAAGCTGAACCGGCAGTTCATTATTCAGTTCAATATTGGTCAGGGAAATATGAACCTTGCGGTTGTCATCCTCGGAGGCGCTGGCCGTAATCGCCGGAACGGTTGACGGGCCGGTGTGGTTGGTTTTTGATTCAACATGAACCGGCAGTTTTAGGGCATCCTGATGCACCTTATACATATCAAAAACATGGTATGTAGGGGTAAGCATCATTTTATCGCCGTCTGTAAAAATGACCGACTGCAGCACATTTATTGTCTGGGCAATGTTGGCCATGCTTACACGTTCAGAATGATTGTTGAAAATATTTAAATGAATGCCGGCTACCAGGGCGTCGCGGATGGTATTCTGCTGGTACAAAAAGCCGGGATTGGTTCCGGGTTCCACGTCGTACCAGGTTCCCCATTCGTCCACAATCAGGGAAACCTTTTTCTTGGGATCGTACTCGTCCATTATCGCGCAGTGCCTGGTTATAAGCTCGTCCATAAAATTGGCCTTGTGCATGGTCGCGTACCATTCAGCTTCGTTGAAATGCACGGCCGAACCCTTATGGCCCCATTCGCCGGGGACAGTATAATAATGAAGGGCCAGACCGTCCGGGTTATTGCCGCGTTCCGAGCAGGTTTTTTCCATCATAACTTTTGTCCATCTGTAGTTATCGCTGTTGGGGCCGCAGGCAATTTTAAATGGAGTTGTATCTTCGTATTTTCTGGTATAAACCGCGTAACGGCGGTAATTGTCGGCGTAGAATTCCGGGGTCATGTTCCCGCCGCAGCCCCAGTTCTCGTTGCCGATTCCCCAGAACCTGACTTTCCAGGGATTTTCACGGCCGTTTTTTCTGCGAAGCTCGGCCATGGGGCTAATGCCGTCAAAATTGCAATATTCCACCCATTGCGACAGTTCCTGCACAGTACCGCTGCCGACATTTCCGCAGATATAGGGCTCGCAGCGAGGACTGCCCAGCTCGGAAAGCTGTTCGCATAAATCAAGGAATTCGTGGGTGCCAAAACCATTATCTTCTATAACGCCGCCCCAGTGGGTATTTATCATTTTGGGGCGTCCGGGGCGCGGGCCGATTCCGTCTTTCCAGTGGTACTCGTCGGCGAAACAACCGCCGGGCCAGCGCAGATTGGGAATTTTTATCTTTTTTAACGCATCCACAACATCTTTGCGTATACCCCGGACATTGGGAATCGGGGAATCCGGCCCTACCCAGTAACCGCCGTAAATACAGCGGCCAAGGTGCTCGGAAAAATGGCCGTAAATGTGGCGGCTTATCCGTGAACTTGCTCCGGCTACATTGATAATGATTCGGTTCATTTTTAAATCCCTTAATCCTTTTTTTTATTAAAAATCAATAACTAAATGTATATATTAGTTCATTATTAGATTAATTTTAATAAATTGTCAAAGCATAAAATCAAAATTCTCTTGTCCATAAACCGCCGTTTGTCTATAATAAATTTTCTATGGAAGAACAGCATACCAATAAGGCCCACTGGGCCGACGAAATCGCGGACAGGGTAATTTTTGAAAAAGGCAGCCGGGACGGGAAGGAATTATATACCTGCGCCTCCGGAATCACGCCGTCAGGTACTGTACATATCGGAAACTTCCGCGAAATTATTTCTGTAGAGCTGGTAGTAAGGGCGCTGCGGGACAAGGGAAAAAAAGTCCGTTTTATTTACTCATGGGACGATTACGATGTATTTCGCAAAGTTCCGCAGAACATGCCCAACCAGGAAATGCTTGCAAAATATCTGCGTTACCCTATTACCATGGTTCCGGACCCGTGGAACCGCGATACCAGTTACGCCCGACACCATGAGGCTGAAGTTGAATCCGTGCTGCCGCTTGTTGGGATTAACCCCGAATATTTATACCAGGCGGCAAATTATCAGGCTTCCAAATACGCAGAGGGGATGCGCAGGGCGCTGGAACACAGGGAAGACCTAAAAAAAATCCTAGACAAATTCCGCGACGAAGAACACAAGATCCAGGGTGAATGGTGGCCGGTAAGTGTTTTTTGTTCAGCATGCAATAAAGACGAAACCGATATAGACGGCTGGGACGGCCAGTGGGGTTTAACCTACCATTGCAATGCCTGCGGCCATAAAGAAACAGTTGATTTGCGCAGTACAAAGATCGCAAAGCTGGTATGGCGGGTTGACTGGCCAATGCGCTGGGCCTATGAGAAAGTTGACTTTGAGCCTGCCGGCAAGGAGCACCACAGCTCCGGCGGGAGTTTTGATACGGCACGCCATGTCTGCAAAGACGTTTACGGCTTTGAAGCTCCGGTGACCTTCCGCTACGATTTTATCGGCCTCAAGGGAACTCCGGGCAAGATGTCCAGTTCCAAAGGTAAAGTAGTCGACCTGCCGGATGTCCTAAAAATTTACACGCCGGAAGTCACGCGTTATCTTTTTGCAGGTACACGGCCCAATACTGAATTCACCATTTCCTTTGATCTCGATGTAATTAAAATATACGAAGATTACGACAAGACCGAACGCATAGCCTGGAAAATCGAACCGGCAAAAAACGAGGAAACGTACCTGCGCGAAAAACGCATTTACGAACTGTCGCAGCCGCAAACCTCCGAAGACGGCAGGACAATGCCGCTTGCGGTAATGCCCTACCAGGTACCTTTTAGACATCTTTGCAACCTGATCCAGATAGCGGACGGCGACATTGATAAGGCGCTGGCCTCTCTTGCGGAAACAGCAGACGGTCCCTCACCGCAGCAGCTTCCCAAACTGCGCGCGCGCGCGGAATGCGCCAAATACTGGGTGCAGGAATGCGCGCCGGAGGAATTCCGCTTTAAGCTTAAAGCGGCGGGTGCAGAACCAGGCGCGGATTTGACAGAGGCTGAAAAGACCGCTGTACGCAGCCTGCGTGATGAAGTAATTTCTGTTATTGAAAATTTTAACGATGATAAATCCTGCGCAGAGGCAATTTACGGCATCGCAGCAAAATGCGGTATTGACGGCAAGGCCCTGTTCCGCGCGGCATACCAGGCGTTAATCGGCAAAGACCAGGGGCCCCGCCTTGCGAATTTCCTGCGGTCGATAAGCAAGGAACGGCTGCTTGGCATTCTAGAAAAATTTTGAAGTATTATTTAATTAAAAAACAAGACGAAAATGGAGAGATAAAAATGATTTTTGATTCAATAAAAAACGGCTGTCTGTACACAGGTCTGGGTCCGGGGTTTAAAGAGGCGTTTGAATTTATCAATAAAACCGGCGGTATCGGTATGGCAAAATTACCTATAGGCCGCCATGACTTGGCCGGCGGAGTTTATTGCCTGGTGCAGGAATATGAAACAAAACCACAATCGCAGGGTATGTTTGAAGCGCACCGCAAATATATTGATTTGCAATATATTATAAGCGGCAGGGAACGCCAAAATTTTGCGAATTGCGGCGATCTGCGCCTTACTGTTCCCTATAACGAAGAAAAAGATTTGACAGTTTATGAAGGCGCCGGCAGCAGCCTTGTTTTAAACAGCGGATTTTTTGCCGTTTATTTTCCCGATGATGTCCACATGCCCAACCTGCAGGCGGCAGGCGCCCCGGAAAAGACAATCAAGGCGGTATTTAAAATCCCTGCCTGATATGGTATTATACGTATATGATTAATGCAGCAATAATAGGTTTGGGAGTTATAGGCAAAGTCCATATCTCCGCAATTACTTCGTTAAAGAACGCCCGCCTTGTTGCGGTATGCGATACCAATCCATCAAAAAAAGAACTGGCGCCCGGCGGCACAGTTTTTTATACCGATATGGATGAACTGCTTAAAAAAGAAAAACTTGATGTTGTTCATATTTGCCTCCCGCATTTTCTGCATTATCCAACTGCAAAAAAAATAGCGCAGGCCGGTCTCAATGTATTTGCGGAAAAACCGCTTGCTCTTAACGCCAAAGAAGGCGAAGAATACTGCAAACTGGAAAAACAATACAACGTAAAAATATGCCTTTGCCTGCAGAACCGCCTCAATACAACAACAGAAACTCTGGTAAATTTACTGCGCAGCGGTGAATACGGGAAGGTAACGGGAGTGCGGGGATCGGTCGCGTGGTACCGTTCAAAGGAATACTACGAAGCCGGTCCATGGCGCGGCATCATGGCGGAGTCAGGCGGCGGCGCCATGATCAACCAGGCAATACACACCATGGACCTTATGCAGTACTTTGCCGGCAGCCCCATTGTCAGCATCAAGGGAACAACCGGACAGGTTCTCGATTACGGAATCGAAGTAGAAGACACCGCCACAGGCCACATCGTTTTTAAAAACGGCGCCAGCGGTCTTTTTACCGCATCAGTGGCAAATTACACCGACGAAAATGTAGAAATAAGCGTGCGCTGCGAAAAGGGCGATTTTGTTCTGCGCGACAAAAAATTGTTCAGGGTGCATGACGGCATCGAAAAAGAGATAGCGGCTGACTCGCACGATTTCGCAGGCAAGGAAGTTTACGGCTCCGGCCACGGCAAGTTAATCGACAAATTCTATCATGCGCTGGAAACCGGCGGCAGCGGCTATATCCACCCTGAAGAAGGAATGCCCTCGCTGCGCATGATTGACGCGATACGGGAGAGCGGCAAGACAGGGAAGACTGTTTGGTTTTAACTGAATAAAAGCACAAACCTTACACTGCAATTTTTTTTCACGAATCAATATACCCGTCTTTTATCAGCTCATTTACTATTTCTTCCCCTATTTGCTGACCCCATGCCTGTCCGCCTGCGTAAGATTCATTAATAATTGACGGTGTTTGCTCAATAAGTTTTTTACCGATGGGACTTTCATAAAATTCAATCAATTGTTTTATATCATCCTGCGTAAAATATTTATCGTAAATGGGAACATAAATATCCATAAAAGAATCCAGGTTCAATTTGTCTTTGAGGGTATTCCAGTATACTGCAGGTACATCAGGCAAAAGCTGAATAAAACTGGGCAGCATGAGGTCCAAAGTTTGCCCTGCCTGTGACTTAACATCCATTAATTCCAATAGTTTAATAATATCTTCATTCTTTGTCTGGCCATAGGCAGAAAATGATAATCCGGCAATGATCAAAATAAAAAATATTGATTTCTTCATGTAAAAACTCCTTTTAAAACTTTTTAATGCAGTGTTATAAAACAAACTCCATCTGTCTGTCACAGGGCTCGGCCTTCGCGGACTCCGCGTCAATCTCGACAGCGTCTGCACATCCTATTCCCAGATAAAATCTTTGCGTGTCTTCTGAATCATTTGCAGATATATAAATTTTTTGGGCTCCAAAATCATGTGTCTTAATAACGCATAACCGAAAAAGCTCCTTGCCTATTCCCTTGTGCCTGCAGCCGTTGGATACATGCATCTGCGTTAACTGAACATATTGTTTTTGCGAACCAAATTTCTTATTCAGCAAAACCGCAAAACCGATAAGCCTTTTATTGCCATTGCTGTTATCGCCATTTCCATTATTCAAAAAAGCTCCAAAAATAACACCTTCGTTTTTTGATAAAACGTTTTTAAACATTTGTATCTTGGCGTATTTTTTTTTGATGTCCCAGTCTTCGGTATAACCTTTTTCAAGAAGCGTCCATGTTCCGTTCTCATTGCTCCAGTATCTGTCCACTTTCTGATACCTGTCATAAAAATCAAGCAGGCTGTCGTTTATATCATTCAGAGTCAATTCCTTAAAAAAAATATTTTTTGCAGTATCAAAATTACCCGGCAAAAAATCCCCCTTTATGAAATCCCTCTACCTTATATCCCAAACGCTGCGCAGTCTTAGTTTCCCCGGTCTGCCGCTGATGATTTTAACCTTTTTCTCGCCTGCGTTCATGTCAAAGTAATTATCCGACAGCACGAGGTCCTGGTTATTGTTCTGTATCTCAACGCTTTTTGCGTAAGAGGCTGCTTTGACAGTAATTGTATCTCCGCAAATTTTATAACTTAGGGCCGGATCTTCCCAATGGAAAAATTTGGGCAGCGAGAAGATCACTGTCCCTTCAGAAATTACGTTACTCCCGTCAAGCAGATGGTAACTTAGATACTCGTCGTCAAGGGCAATGCCGGGAACTTCAACCTTTTCCAGCCACATTGAAGAAAGGGCAGGTACTTTTACAGGTATGGTTTTTTCCTGTTTAACCTTTGCTTTTCTATCCCGGATTTCCCATTTTACAGTCAGTTTCTTCTCATCAACTGTCTCATTGGCGACGCAGAGGCTAAAGCTCTTTTCGATTGCGGCTTTAACCTGCGGCTGATGGTTGGCGTTGGGGTTCTGGGTAAGGATGCCTTCTTCCTGGCAGGAGATCATTACAGGCGAAAAAAACCGTTTGGCAAAATAATGAAGGGCTTTCCATCTAAAGAAATAATCGATCGAAGACCATGAGGCGACCGGCCAGCAGTCATTTAACTGCCAGTAGATCGCGCCCATGCAGCGGCCCCTGTTGCGGCGGAAATGCTCAACCCCGTACTTTATGGCTTCAGCCTGCAGAAGCTGGGAAGCGTAGAGCAGAGTATCAAAGCTGTTGGGGTAGAGGAAGGTCTGGTACATGTAATTCATGATCTTGCCGTTGGCCGAGTTATTGCGCTGGTGCCTCTCCATTACGTAGGAAAAAACATTGCGGTCTTGCGGCAGGGTAAAACTCTCCACGGTTTTTAAAACGGGGAAGGACTGGAAACCAAACTCCGAGGCATATCGGAAAAAGAACTTGCGGTATTCGGAGAAGGGCTTGTTGCCGTGCCACACATCCCAATAATGAACATCGCCGCGGTTGGGATCATTGGGGGAGTCAAAGCTGCCGCCCGACGACGGGCTGGCCGGCCAGTAGAAGGTTTGGGGATCAAGCTCTTTGAGAATCTGGGGGAAGATGTATTCGTACATTTTTATGTAGTCGGCTTTTTGTTTTAACGTACTCACCCAGGTCATCTGATCCACAAACATTTCCATTTCATTGTTGCCGCACCACAATCCAAGAGAAGCGTGGTGGCGTATGCGCTTGATATTGTCTGTAAGCTCCGCCCTTATGTTGTATTCAAATTCTTCTGTAAGTTCGTAAACCGCGCAGGCGAACATAAAATCCTGCCAAACTACAAGACCAAGCTCATCGCAAATGTCGTAGAAATAATCCGGGGGATAATGGCCGCCGCCCCAGACCCTTATTGAATTGAAATTGGCGGCAGCGCATTGCTGGAGCAGGCGCCTTGTGCGTTTGGGGTTTACACGGGAGAGAATGTTGTCTTCCGGAATATAGTCGGCGCCCATGGCAAAAATTTGTACGCCGTTGACCTCGGTGGCAAAGCTTTCACCCCACTTGTCTTTTTGCCGTCTTACCGTCATGGTCCGCAGCCCGATGCGTCTCTGCCAGCTATCCAGCTCCGCGCCCTTGGGGCTCAGCAGGATCACTTTTACGGTATACAGGGGCTGACAGCCGCCGGTCTTTTTGCCAAAACCGTTGGGCCACCAAAGCTGCGGATTTTTTATGGAAATGGTTTTACATGATTTGTCAAATTCAGAAGTCTTGCCGTCCGGATCTGTAATAATGCATTTCCAGCCGTATTCACCGCCATGGGGAAGATCAACAGCGGTTTCTATCTCAACAGAAATATCAAGATCAACCAGATCTTTTTTATGATTCTGAATAATATGGACTCCGGTTAACCTTGCCATATGAACGCCGACCAGGCTAATGCTGCGCCAGATACCGGCATCCGGGAGCCTGGGGCCCCAATCCCAGCCGAACATGCAATGGGCCTTGCGAATCTGCGGGAAACCTTCCAGCGCGTCCGAAGAACCATCAACCTTTATTTTCCTGTTGGCCTCGGCAGCAAATTTAACCGGTGAACGGAAAATTATTTTGATTTGATTTTGCTCGCTCTTTAAAATACCGGTAACATCGAATTCCCAGGTCCGGTGCATGTTGTTGGTCTGCGCGATTTCCGCACCGTTAACGCTGATCTCTGCCAGTGTATCAAGGCCTTCGCAGCGAAGCAGAACAAGGTCACAGCCGAGCATTTTTTGCGGTACCGAAAATTCGGTACAGTACTCCCAGTCGTTTTCCATTAGGGCAAATGCGGCGTCTTCATTGTACCGCCAAAAGGGATCTTCCATTTTCCCGTTTCGTAGCAGGTCGCTGTAAACTGAACCGGGAACAACTGCAGGCAGCCATTCGTTTGATGCATGCCCCGGCTGCTTTTGCTGCGGCTTCGGTTGCGATTGGAGCCCCGCCTGCGAAGGCAGCTTCGTTTGCGGTTGCAATTGGCGCATTTTCCAGTTGTCATGGATTTTTTGGATAGTCATGATAAATCTCCCGCGGTATCTGAATTATTTCTTTAACAGGCTCTGCCGGTTCTTTTCGCCGCTGATGTGCATTTCTTCCAGTATGGCCATAATGGCGTCAGCTACGGCCTGCTTCTTGTCTTCGGCACTGCCATTGGTTCCAGTGTTGCCATTAGCTCCAGCGCTGCCTTTGGCCCCGGCGCCGCTTCCTGCAGAGGCGCCGCTTTCTGCAGAAGCGCACTTATCGCGGATCTTATCCCGGAATTCCTTGCAGGAAATTACCGGGCCCGCGGTTATACGCACCACATCCTGACTCACCGAATCTTCCATCATGTCTCCCTGGCGGACATGGAGGACTTCTCCGTTAATAGCAACAGGACACATATAATCAAAGGACTTGATGTAGGAATCAATCTCCCGCACTCCTTTTTTGGAATTGGGATCCCAGGGACGGTACCGGGTACCGGAAGGAAAAACCAGAATAAGCTTCCCTTTTACTTTAATATCCATAAGGATTTTGAGTGCAGCCCTGTTGATGGCGTTGCTGCGGACTATCTCTTGTTTGTTCTTTACAGGGTCAAGGCCAAGCAGGGAACGGCTTGGATAAATTACAAGCCTGGTATACGCGCTGGCAAATGCGGAAACAACCGGACTTTCTTCGTTGAGTTTCATACCGGCAATGGCGACAATGGACTTTGCGATTGCCTCTCCGGAGCCGCCTTCTTTGGCTACAAGCCTCGCGATAAGTGAGAGATCAAGATTACTGTAATGCTCCGGGAAAAGGAGGCAGGATTTACCGGATTCGGCTTTTTCAAAGAGATCAACAAGATTATCCATGCCGTCAACGCCGGAACCGGGCAGTACCAGTTCGTCTACCATTTTATCAAGAAACGGGGTAATGTCTTCCGCCGCTTCCTGGTAAACATTGCTTTCGGTTATATATGTAGATGATTTGGATAAACTTATAACCTGCCTGATATAATTCATGAACTGTGAATTGAGGGTTTCCATTCCCTTATCTTACTCTGGTTGAATTGAATACCGCAAGTAACGCGACTCCGACATCCGCAAAAACCGCTTCCCACATACCGGCGATCCCGGCTGCGCCCAGTATCAAAAAAATACCTTTTACCCCCAGCGCCAAAACAATATTCTGCCAGACAATGCGTTTGGTAAAACCGGCAATGTCCATGGCCTTTGCGAGTTTGGAAGGTTCATCGGTCATCAAAACTATATCTGCGGCTTCGATTGCCGCGTCCGACCCGAGTCCTCCCATGGCGATTCCTACATCGGCCAATGCAAGGCTCGGAGCGTCATTGATACCGTCTCCCACATAGGCAACCTTTTTGTTTGTCTTTTTTTGCCTGAGTATTTGTTCCAGTTTCTCCATCTTCTGCTGCGGCAGCACCCCCCCATAAACTTCATCCAGTTCCAGTTCCTTTGTTACAGCGCGCACGATTTCCGGATCGTCTCCGCTAAGCATAATAATTTTATCGGCTCCCCTGTTACGCAAAGCACCGATTGTGTCTTTACTGTCAGGCTTGAACTCATCAGAAATCACGATGCACCCGGCATAGGTATTTTCAGCAGCGACGTAAACTGCAGTTCCGGGACTTTCATTTTCAACAATGGCAATATTCATTTTGTGCATAAATTTTTCGCTGCCAGCGTAAATTAATTTTCCCCGCAATTTGGCGCGCACTCCGTATCCGGCCAATTCTTCATATTCTGAAATATCATTAAGCCCGGTTTCCCTGCCGAATTTTTTCTTTATTGAGAGCGCAATGGGATGAACTGAATGGGATTCGGCCGCAGCTGCCAGCTCCAGCAGCTGTTCCGAATCAAACCCGTCTGCAGGATAAAGACCGGTTACATTAAAAACACCTTTGGTTAATGTGCCGGTTTTGTCAAATACAACTGTATCGACGTAATTGAGTGCGTCCAGATAATTGCCGCCCTTGACCAGAATCCCATTCCTTGACGCCGCGCCAATCCCTCCAAAAAAGCCCAGGGGTATGGAAATAATTAATGCGCAGGGACATGAAATTACAAGCATAATCAGGGCCCGCCTTAACCAGTCCTGCCATGGTCCTCCAAGGACTGCAGTCCCGGCCAGGAAAACCAGAAACGCAAGAATTACAACGCCCGGAGTATAATATTCGGCGAACCTGGTGATAAATTTTTCCACCGGCGCCTTTTTTTCAACGGCATTTTCCGCAAGCTCCAGTATTTTGGAAGCAGCAGACTCACTGCAGGTTTTGGTTACTTCGATGGTCAATAGGCTGTTAAGATTTACACATCCTGAAAGTACAGCGCCTCCTGCTGTCACACGCCGTGGGACAGACTCGCCGGTAAGAGATCTTGTGTCCAGCATGGAATCGCCTTCAATCACATTGCCGTCCAGCGGAATTTTTTCTCCCGGTCTTACAATAATAATATCACCGGGATTGACTGTCTCCGGCGCGGCTCTCGTAACGGAGCCGCCGTTTTTTAAATTCGCAAATTCCGGACGAATATCCATAAGTGCAGTGATGGACTTCCTGGATCTGTGCACCGCGGTTTCCTGCAAACATTCGCCGATTTGGTAAAACAATACAACGCCGACAGCCTCCGCCATTTGCCCGATAGCAAAGGCTCCTGTTGACGCAAAGCCCATAAAGAAATTCTCGTCAAAAAAATGCCCTTTGATTAAGTTCCTGACAGCGCAGAAAATGATATCGTAACCAAGCAATACAAAAGCCGTTAAAAATATACCAAGTAAAAAATATGATGAAAAATTACCAAAATTTTCACAGATTACGGCGATTATAAATATACAGGCCCCTGCGATTATTCTGATCATTCGCCTATTCCTTTATATGCTCAAAGCCCATTTTAAAAATCTTTTTTACATGATCGTCGGCCAGCGAATACCAGACAATTTTTCCCTGTTTGGTAAATTTAACCAGGTTTGCCAGCCGCAGGGATCGCAGCTGATGGGATATCGCAGATTTGGTCATTCCGAGCAAAACGGCCAAATCACAGACACACATTCTGTTGTTTGAAAGCGCCCATAAAATCCTTAGCCTTGTACTGTCCGAAAACGATTTATACAGATCGGCCAATTTTAGAAAAACAGCACTGTCCGGCATTATGGACAGGACACGATCGGTAGTTTCCCTGTGTATTGCCGCACAAATACAGAGTTCAGAAGAATCACCGGTATTTCGATGGTCTATTTTCATACTAATTCTCCTAACTCCATTAAATGAATAGTTGAGCAATTGTTCAACTATTTTTAAGATACGGGGAAATGCCTGTTTGGTCAAGGGAATTTATTGGAGTGTTAAGTTAGGGTGTGGTTTTTTAACCTTTAATGGATCCGATCATTACACCTTTTACGAAATATCTTTGCGCAAGGGGATAAAGGAAAAGAACAGGCACACTTGCTATAACAATCAGGGAATACTTCATTAATTCTGCCAGACCCTGCATTGCAAAAGCCAAATCAGGATCCTCAATGGCAGTAGCCCTAATCTGGCTCATTACCAATATTTCACGTAAAACAATCTGTAAGGGGAACAATTTCCTGTCACTTAAATATAAAAAGGCATTAAAAAAATTGTTCCAATGATCTATAAAATAAAACATAACCAGAACTGCGAGAATACTTTTTGATAAAGGTAACACAACACTCCATACATATCTAAAATCACTGCATCCATCAATTTGGGAAGCTTCCAATAATTCATCCGGAATTGTACTCATAAAAAAAGTTCGTGCAATAATCATATTATAAACAGATATCGCACCTGGAAGCAAAAGAGCCCATCTTGTGTTAAGTAACCCGAGATTACGCATTAAAATATAACTCGGAATCATTCCTCCGCTGAAAAGCATAGTAAATGTAAAAATCATCATTATTGGGCCGCGGCCAAACAAATCTTTTCTGGAAAGCGGATATGAGGCAAGCAGAGTCATAAAAAGATTTATGGCGGTACCAAACCCTGCATAAAAAAAAGTATTTAAAAATCCCGTCAAAACCCTTGGATCTTCAAAAACAACCGAGTACCCCCGTAAACTGAAACCTACTGGAAAAATTAAAACCTGTCCGGACGACACCGCCTCAGGATCTGAAATTGAAGAACTTAAAACGTATAATAAAGGATAAAGTGTAACAATAAGAATAAAAGTTAAAATTATTGTAATTATTATATAGAATAATCTATCATCTGCAGCTGTTTTTATTTTTTCTTGGGAATTATTCATTTAAAAGCTTCCTTACCACAGACTATTTTCACTGACATGGCGGGAAATGTAGTTAACTAATATAACCATTCCAAAATTTACAATGGAATTGAAAAATCCGATTGCCGTACCGTATGAAAAATCAGTACCTGTCCCCAATGATACCCTATAAACATAAGTACTGATCACTTCACTTTTGGACAGATTTAAATCATTTTGGAGAAGGAATACTTTTTCAAAACCAACAGACATTATTTGACCTGCATCCAGAATTAACAAAATCGTAGCAGTAGGCAGAATCAACGGGAAATCAATAATTCTTGCGCGTTTGAAACGGTTCGCCCCATCAATAGAAGCTGCTTCATGAAGCTGTGGATCTATCCCAGCCAGCGCCGCTAGATAAATAATGCTTCTCCATCCAAGACTCTGCCATATACCGGACAAAACATACATATGTTTAAATGCAGTTGGCCTGCCAAACAAATCAGGAGCATTCTCACCTGTTAATATTTTAAAAATGGAACCGTATATACCAATTCTCGGGTTAAATAACTGCATTAGAATTCCTACAATAACAATAACTGAAATAAAATGAGGAATATACGTAATAGTTTGAACTGTTTTTTTAAACCATCTTACACGAATCACATTTAAACAGAGAGCAAACAACAGTGGAGCAGGGAACCCAGCCAAAAGTCTGTAAAACGAAACTGTAAGCGTATTTGTAAGCACACGGCTAAACTGATATGATTTAAAAAATTTAATAAATTGGGAAAACCCTACCCACGGGCTTCCCCATATACCCTGCGAAATGGTAAATTTCTTAAACGCTATTTGAAGGCCAAGCATCGGATAATATTGAAAAATCAACAGGTAAATCATTGGTAAAACAAGCATAAGGTAAAGCTGCCAGCGCGCCAATATTTTCACCGGTTTTTTATATAGCTTGGCCATAATATTACATCCTGTAACTAACGGAGTAGAAATAGCAAATTTTTATTTTCCTCTGGCCAGTTTATTTAAATTGCAACTGCATTCTGTCATAAGCGGCCTGATTAATCTGCATATAACGATCAAGTCCCATATTTTTAAGTTCAGCAAGGTAAGTGTCCCATGCTTTTCCATTGATATCAAGATCACCTGTTATGAATCTCGCCGTACTTTCTTTAACATAATTGTTAATAGTGATATCAAGGTCTTTCATTTCGTCTGCTTCTTTATTGTTGTAAATGAACTTATATACCACTTCATCCGGTCTTAATCCAATCCTGGTATATACAGCTTTATGGTTGTAATATGGACCGTTAGCGGGATTACCGTCCCAGACCTGTCCGTTACCATTTTCATAAGTTCCGTATCCAGGTCCTCCCTGCTGCCAATGCGAGTTTTGGTTACTGCCCCATACCAGAATCGGCACAACAGTAGCGGGATAACCCAAATCTGACAGATAGCCTTTCGCGCCCGGTTCCGGTTTTACCCAATCAACCCCAGGTTCGCCAAAACGGTTGTAATATCCGATTTCCGGACTCATCATAAAATCAGCTACCAGATAAGCTGCCGCGGGGGTTTTACAATCCTTTGTGATTACATATTGATTTGTTGGTAGAAACGAAGGAGTCCATGTTGACCATTTTACACCTTTGGGGCCTACAAGGGGAGGTAAATCGGTATATTCCAAAAGCCTATCCGCGTTGGCAGCGAGATTATTCGCAGTACCAGTAGCTACACCAACCAGAGCGTAATCTTTGTTACGAAGCATTGCTTGATAGGTCGCGTTGTTTTGGGTAAAAGTGAGGGGTGAAAAAAGATCTTCTTTACACAGCATATTCATATAGATCAGGGCATCACGCCATTCATTTGTTGTGTAAGCCGGGTTTAACTTTCCATCTTTTACCTGTATTCTTTTGGCGCTGTTTGGTGGGAAATAGGTAAATGCATTGATGATAAAATCATAACACAAACTATCAACAGAACCAATAAACGGGATTATATCCTTTTTACCATTACCGTTCGGGTCACCGTCCCTGAAAGCCTTCAATACATCATAAAAATCAGCGGTCGTTTTCGGTATAGGTTTATTAACTTTATCAAGCCAATTTTGATTTATCCAGGCCAGACAGCCCCATTCATTACGGGTTTGTTCATAAACATTCGGCATTGCATATATATTACCGTCAGGAGATGTCATACATTGCTTGTACAGTGGTTTTTCATTATACATATCTCTGCAATAAGTTCCATAAGTATCAACATAGTTATTAAGAGGAATAATAGCACCCTGGGAGCCATATTCCAACAAATCCAAATCGTCTATGTTAAATCCTGTAATAACATCGGGAAGTTTGGAGCCCGAAAAAATTAATATGCGTACTTTAGCCGCCGCTTCGTTACTGGGGTAGTATTCAAAGGAAAGATCCACATTCACACTCTTCTCAATTACTCTGGTAAGTTTGTTGGTTTCATAATCTTGTACCACAGGGCTTTGGGAAATTCCAAATACAAGCGGAACAGTATTTATTAAAACCGCTCCATTAACATTATCATTGTCGGGTGCTTTGAATACACCAACAGCTGCGGTTTTAGCAGGCGCAGCAGACTGTTGAGAGCCGCCACCGCCATAAATCATTGAAACCAGAATTAACATAGCCAATATAACGAACGAAATTTTTTTCATTTAATCCTCCAGATAAAATTTACCAGTTGATCTATTAAATGTCAAGGAAAAAATAATATCATCTTCGATCATGAAAAATGATGCGTAGTTAGCCGTATTAGATTTTCATATTAACTTTCGAAACCAACACACACGAAGGGCCAAAAATTTTATCGAGTGAAGATATTGAACGGCTTACGGTTCGTTCGCAGAGTTATTATCAGATAAGTGCACTAGCCTTGTAAGCGAGCCTTGTTAAAATAATTTAAACAATATAAATTGTAACAATGCCGGAAAATAATAATGATTTGTCTTTTGGCACGCAAGCCCGTGCCAATGTTATCTGGATTTTAACCGATCAGCTCCGAGGGCAGGCATTTGGCTACCGCGGAGATCCTAATGTCCGTACACCTAATATTGACAACTTGGCTCGCGAAGGTATGTGTTTTAACAGTGCCGTTGCAGGCGCACCCTGGTGCTGCCCTTTCAGAGGTTCATTACTTACCGGACTATACCCACATCAAAATGGAGTTACTAAAACGCCATCTCCCCTGGACCCTACGATACCGATAATCACCGGACCATTTAAGGCAGCAGGATACCATACCTCCTGGATAGGAAAATGGCATCTTGACGGTTCAAATAACCGCGAACATTATGTTCCGTCAGAACGACGTGGAAATTTTGATTATTGGATGGGTTATGAAAACAATAATAATCAAAACGAAGTTTACATATACGGTACTGATGGAGAAAAACCGCAAAGATTATTAGGATACGAAACAGATTCACTCACGGATCTTTTTCTTGAACAAATAAGAAAACATATAAAGACAACTGCTTCAAAAGACGGATACCAACCGTTTTTTTCCGTATTGTCGGTTCAGCCGCCACACAGTCCTTATGTGCCCCCGACAACTCCCGGATTTGATTATTATCACAACCCTGAAAAAATGCAACTACGGCCTAATGTACCACCGGTCGACTGGGTAAAGCATGAAGCATTGCTTGATTATGCTGGTTATTATGGAATGATTGAAAACATAGATTATAATGTCGGCAGAATAAGAATGGCTTTAAAAGAACTGGACATTGATCGAGATACATATATTATCTTTTTTTCGGATCATGGAGACTGTCTGGGCTCTCACGCACAGTGGGAAAAATCTTCGCCCTGGGAAGAAGCGATAAAGATCCCTTTTATAATTTCAATGGTAGGCGGCCCATATAATATCAAAACCGGAGAAAGCACCGCAGTATTAAACCACGTTGATATAGCACCCACTACCCTTGGTTTATGCGGAATTGAAACGCCACAGGGGATGGTTGGACATGATTACAGTAATCTTTGTATACTACCAAAACGACAGGAATACAAGGAGCATAGCAAAAATTCAGAACCCGATTCTGCATATCTACAGCAGATCCCGCGGAAATTTCACAGACATTCCGTAAACCGCCCATGGCGCGGTGTTTTAATGAGAGACGGCTGGAAATATGTGTGTATGCCAGGCAATGATTGGCTGCTATTTGATACCTTTTCAGATCCATATGAGCTGGCAAATCTATGTTTTGATAATGTATTTAATAAGAAACGTGAAGAATGCCACGCAAGACTCTCAAAATGGATAACTGATACAGGCGATGAATTTGCAATGCCGCAGTTATAGTCAATCAGAAAAATCCAAAATCTTCTTAAACAGCACGGGCAATATCTGCGGGAACCGCATTTTTTCGGGTATAGTGTCAAAAAGTTTGACTTCCGCCATTTCGTAATCCGGCATAGCGCCCAGTTTTTGGATATTTGCCAGGAAGACCTGGCCGTTGGAAAACTCCTCCGGCGTATGAACCGAGTAATCAAAAGCCGGTTTTATTTCGTATTCTGCGGCGCCGGTCTCTTCGAATAGCTCGCGTTTGGCGGCTTCCAGTGGCGTTTCATCTTTTTCGATATGCCCGCCGGGAGTTTCATAAACATTCCGTTCCCTGGCGCGGCAGTAAAGCCATTTGTCCATGTAACGGGCGAAAATTACCACAAATCGGTAACCGTCCAGTTCGCCAAGCGGATAAGTACGCGTGTCCCATTCATTGCGTTTATAAAACAATGTTGTCCAGACGCCATATCCGTTACGCTGGTAGAACTCCCTAACAGCAGCCGCGTCCTTCGTTGCCGATGATATAAAAATGTCCTGCAAGCCATATTCCCGGGCTTTTTCCTCGGTCATGGAAAGCAAATTTGCGCCAATACCCTTGCTGCGGTAATCTTTGGAAATATAAAGGTCATTTACGCTTAAATATTCTGCGCCTTTTGGAAACACGTTATATTTATTGTCTTTGATAACTTCTGAAGCCGCATAGCCGATTACTTTTTTATTATCTGCGGCTATAAAAAAAAATTCTTTTGGGAATCGCAGTATTTCGTCAGCCGCGTCCGGCACAACTCCGCAAGTAATGTTTTCAAAAAACCATTCATTCTGAAGTTCCATTACCGCCGATAAATTTTCAGGTTCAAACTGTTTATAAGTAATGTTCATTTGATCTGTTTTGTCATGTCCAAAATTATCCTGTCCTAAATTATTTTCATGTCCGCAGTCGTAATTCATGATTAACAATTCATATACACTGCCGCGTCCGCCCTTGTCCGAATTGATAAAACGGCGGGACTTTACACTGACCAAATGGATATCTTTCTGCCCATATATTTCACGGATAAAAGGAGTGTCCGCGTTGGAAAGTAAACATGGAATTCCCTGAGCAGTAAGACGCACAAACAGGTCACGCAGACGGATCTGCTCAGCTTCACCGAACCCGCCGGCCTGGTACGCGCTGAAACCTGTTTTTTTAAGACTGTGATACGGCGGATCAAAATATACAAATGAATTTTTATCAGCGCCGGCAACTGCTTCCGCAAAATCTGTATTGGTAATTTTGATTTCGGCGGACATTAAATATGCGCTTACAGAACGCAGGAGCTGTTCTTCGCAGATATTAAGTGTTTTATGTTTCCCTGCCGGAACATTAAAGAACCCCTGCGAATTGACGCGGTACAATCCGTTATAACATGTTTTATTCAGAAAAATAAAACGGCCGGCCTTTTCAATATTATTCTGCAAATTAGTCTGGCCGCGGATATTATAATAATAATCGGCGTTATATTGCCTTTGGTGTTCTTTTAGTATTGAAATTAAATCTTCTGCATTGTCCCGTATAACCGTGTACGAGAGCATCAATTCGGAGTTAATATCGTTAATTATCGCTTTTTTTGGCATAAGATCAAACAACAGGGCGCCGCCGCCGATAAAAGGTTCATAATAGGTGCGGCCTTCAATATCGGGAGGCAGGTATTTGTGAATCTCCGGTAATATCTGGCGCTTGCCTCCGGCCCATTTAACAAACGGCTTTAATGCGGCCATCAGGAAACAGCGCCGCCGAAAAGCGAATCATTAAAAGAAACGCCCGAGCATTTTTCCATTTGGTTTATCAGGGCGGCCATGTCTCTGGGTACAGGGGCCCGCAATAATAGGTCTCTGCCAGCGGCAATCCCCGCGGCAGTATCTGCCGGGGCAGCAGTTTCCGCAGCGGCAACCGCGCCCGCCGGAGTCATGTCAGCCGGAGCCGAGGCAGCGGCTGCAAAGAAATCCGGTATTAAAAGTTCAGCGGCGTGCAGGCCAAGACGGGCAAGCAGCGGCCGCTCTTCTGCGGGGTTGCCGCGCCAGCCGGATTTTATGGCGGATAAAAAAAGGGGTTTCGTGTTGCCGTAAAATTCATCACAGACAACGGAATGCCCCATGCTGGCGAGGTGGACGCGGATCTGGTGGGTTCTGCCGGTCTCAGGAATTGCTTCGACAATGCTGTAATTGCCGGCGGTGCATAAAAGACGGAAACGGGTCAGGGATTTTTTCCCTTGGTACTTGTCTATTATGGTCAGGTGTTTTTTATTGCCGTCCGGAACCAGGGGCAAATCACAGACCGTTTCTTTCCAGGCCGGCCTGCCGCGGATCACGGCCAAATAACGCTTGACGATTTTTCTGCCTTCAAAAGCTGCGGAAAGTTTTTTATGGGTATCGGAATTTTTGGCGAACACGACCAGCCCTGATGTATCGCGGTCAATGCGGTGAATAATAAAAATTTTGCCCGCACCAGGCAGCGCACCAACCAGCCGGTCAAGCCGTTCTTTGGAATCGTCCCAGCGGTCGGCGCAGACGGCTATGCCGGAAACCTTGTTAACAGCGATTATGTTTTCATTTTCAAAAATAACCTCAAAAGGCTCGATCTTTTTCACTTGGTTAATTCTGTTTTATTTAACCGTAACAAGTTCATATTTGGTTGTTCCAAGACCGATTTTTTCGGCATGGGCGAGCTGATACCGCCAGTCAGTTGCAGGATAAATGTCTGAAAAATAATCCTGACCTTTCCCGCTGTCAGCCTTGCTGTCAACCTTGTTGGGCGCAGGTTTTTTATTGTCAAAAACCGCGCTCGCTGTTATTGCCGGCGCGGCGTTCACAGCGTCGATGCAGGCCTGGTCCAAAGCGACAGGATCGAAACCGGCGAAAATCCCGATATCCGGAACAATCGCAGCGTCGCTTTCGTCATGGCAGTCACAGTTGGGAGAAACCTGGGTAACCACGCTTATATGGAAATTCGGCCGCCCGTCAAGCACGGCTTTGGTGTACTCGGCAATTTTGCAGCATAACGCTTTGGCGCCGGAGTCCCAGTTCTGGTAAATTGCGTTCGGGCCGCAGCCGCCGATACAGTATCCGCAGCCGGTGCATTTTTTGTGGTCGATAGCAGCCCTGACTCCGCCTGTTTCATTATTTTTACTGAAACCGATCGCGCCGTGAGCGCAGAAACGCGCGCAGATTTTGCAGCCTATGCATTTATTTTGGTTTACAAAAGGCTTGCCGTCGTTATGCATAATCATTTTGCCAGCGCGGCTTCCGCAGCCCATGCCGATATTCTTGAGCGCGCCGCCGAATCCGGCGCCTTCATGTCCCTTAAAATGGGTAAGCGAGATAAAAATATCGGCGTCCATAATTGCCTTGCCGATGTGCGCGGTTTTGCAGTACTCGCCGCCGTTTACAGGTACTTCGGTATCATCGGTACCGCGGATGCCGTCAGCAATAATATTCTGACACCCTGTAGACAAAGGAGAATAACCGTTTTCTGCGGCGGCGTCCAGGTGAAGGAGCGCGTTGTTGCGGCGGCCAACATAGAGGGTATTGCAGTCGGTAAGAAATGGCATTCCTCCCAATTTTTTAACACGATCGGCAACAGTTTTGGCGAAATTTGGCCGCAAAAACGCAAGGTTCCCGGGCTCGCCAAAGTGGAGTTTTATGGCCGTGTATTTTTGGCTAAAGTCAATTTCCTTGATTCCCGCCTTTTGAATCAGCCTGTCCAGTTTAATCAGAAGGCTCTCGCCCACTTTAACCCTCATATCGGTAAAATAAACTTTTGCAGTACCCATGCCGCGCTCCATCAGTATTTTTATTTTTTATGACGCTTTTCCGGGCGCGTCTTTTTTGGATTTCTTTGCCTTAAGCAAATAAGTAGCGATATTGGCGTCTTTGGAAATCTTGCCCCTGATCTTCGCGGTTTTACAGGTCATAATCGTGGTAATACCTGGACCGTGGCCCTGGATAGTGCTGTCTCCGTGGATGACCACTCCGATCGAAACAGCGCCTTTAACATACTCGCGTCCGTATGTATTGTCACAGTCCTGTAAAAGCACAATATCTCCAAAACGCATATCTTCCAGCCCGAGTTTTTTGTAAGCGTCCCTGTCTCCGGTTGTAATGTCGTAATCACCGGTGTGGCTGGTTCTTGATCCGATGCCGGAGCCCATCAGTACAGCCGGTATCTCAAAAGCTACCGGCACTTCCAGCACGCCGTCTTTTTCGGTAATGCCAAGCTTGTCAAAAAGTTCAGGATCGATGCTTTCACAAAAAACATCAGGGAAACCATCAACGCGTAAACCTGCGCCCGTTGCCCTTATCAGGATTGAATCTTCAATCGACATTTTCTGAATGGCTTCATCCGGAAAATAAATCATGCAGTGTTCAATGCCGCCGTGTTTGCCGGTAACATAGCCTTTGGCGCCCTTGGCTTCACCGGAAACCACGATGGCCGTATTACCGATACAGGCAAAAGCCTGGATAGCGTCGTTTTCTTCCTTGTTTTCGTTGCGCAGGCTAACCCCAGGCTCCAGGTGATCCGAGACCCACTTCATGCAATTATCGCCGATTTTTGCGTTGTATGTGATTCCGCCGGTCGCGGCCAGAATTCTGCTGTCGCCGTCCCTGCCGAGCCTGTAAACGGATTTAAGGGTAGGGTGATGCACCTTTCCCTGAACCGACTGTACCGGTAAAAATTCTTTGTTTGTCTTTAACATGGCCAATTCTCCTTAAACCGGGAAGATAAAACTTGATTTTATTATACAGGAAAAGATTAACTTTGGGACAGACAGGTTTAATAAGGCATATTAAACAGCGGATTTACCGGGATCAGGTTCGGCGCCGGATAATTCCGCGGAATCATCTGATGAACCATCTGCGGAATATCTGGCAACCCTCTCACTGACCATTGCGGCTATTAAATCGCTTAGTTCAGTTTTAAAGATTGCCTGGTTGTCAATTTTAATCATGGGTTCCGGAGCAAACAAACGGTAAGGTTCTATGCCAAGCGCTTTTACAAGTTTGGATATGGTTGTAATTGAAGGCCATTTCTTTTCATTTTCTATATCATTGATAAAGTTGGGAGAAATATCAACGATTTTACTCAATTCCATTTGGGACAAATGGCGGTCGCTGCGCATTCTTTTTAAATTTTTGGCGAACAAACTCCTGATATATTTTTCGTGTTTGTCCCTGATATTTACATCTTTTTTGTTTTCCATCTTTGTTACCCCGGATTTAAAGCCGGATTGCGGTAATGATCAGGGGTTTTTAATTTTAATGCAAACATCCGCGAGCGATTTTTTATCCGCCCGCAGATAAGCCAAAGGCATTAATACGCTGCATTTATTTATTTTTGAAATAGCATTAATATATAATGAAGTTGTTGTTCACCGATAAATGAAAAAATAACAGGAGAAAAATATGATACAGTTACCGCTGGCAGGAAGCAATAAAAAAATCACAATCAACCCATCCAAAATAATCGCGGTCGGGCTTAATTACAGGGCCCATGTAAAAGAAAGCAAAGTCTTTGGCAATAAAGAGCAGGACGTTCCGTCCGAACCAGTGCTCTTCGCCAAAACCTGCAACGTGTTCGCCGGCCCCGGAGAACCAATAATCATTCCGGCTCACATAAAAGAATACAATTTCAAGGACGAGCGTGTTGATCCGGAAGCCGAACTCGCCGTGATTATCGGCAAAAAGGGGCGGCATATTCCTGTTCAAAAGGCCTATGATTATGTGCTGGGTTACTCATGTTTTAACGATGTAAGCCAACGGAACATTCAGAAGTCCGATACTTCCGGCTGGTTCAGGGGAAAATCTTTTGATACCTTTGGGCCAATCGGGCCGGTTGTAGTTTTACACAAGGACATAGGAGATCCGCAGAACCTTGAAATCAAAGGCCGGATAAACGGAGTTGTCAAACAATCGGCAAATACCGCTGACATGATTTTTTCCATACCGGTTTTAATCGCGTTTATTTCAAAACAATTTACCCTTGAAGAAGGCGACATCATCGCCACAGGAACGCCTGCGGGAGTGAGCCCCATAGTACCCGGAGATACTGTTGAAGTCGAGATCGAAAAAATCGGTATTTTAAGCAATCCGGTGATTGCGGAAAAATGAAATTCAACGAAACCATTGAAGAACTGCTAAACGCCCCTGAAGGAGAACACTATGAGTTCAAAGAAGCCAGAAACAAATTTGACATCCAGGAGACCTTAAAATATTGCTGCGCATTGGCAAATTGCGGCGGCGGTAAACTGGTACTCGGTATAACAGACAGCCGTCCCCGTAAGATAGTTGGGAGTGCAGCATTTGAACAGCCGGAACGTACAAGAAAGGGATTAATTGAAAAACTGCATATCAATGTAGATTTTCAGCTTTATGAATATCTGGGGAAACGGGTCCTTGTCTTTGAGATTGCAGGCCGTCCAGCCGGGATGCCTGTACAGGCAGACGGCAGATTTTGGTGGCGGCAGGGGGACAGCCTTGTACCCATGCCTGCGGAAGAATTACGTAAAATATTTGATGAAACCGGCCACGACTTTTCCAATGACATTTGCCCGGGCGCTTCTGTTAATGATTTGGATATAGAAGCAATTGAAGTATTCCGTAAAAAATGGATGGAAAAAAGCGGTAACACCAGTAGTAAAAATCTAACAATTTATCAGTTATTGAATGATATTGAAGCTATGATTGATGATGAGATTACATATGCAGCGTTGGTATTATTTGGAAAAAGATCCTCTCTGGGACGCCTTTTGCCGCAATCGGAGATTATTTTTGAATACCGATCATCCGAGGCTTCCGGCCCAGCACAGCAAAGAGAAGAATTCCGCATGGGATTTTTTTCTTATTATAATCGCATATGGGAACTCATAAATTTGCGCAACGATAAACAGCATTATCAGGATGGTTTATTTATTTTTGATATACCAACATTCAACGAACGGGTTGTTCGAGAGTCGTTATTAAATGCGGTCAGTCACAGAAATTATCAGCTAAACGGAAGTATATTCATACGCCAATACCGTGACAGACTTGTTGTGGAAAATCCGGGCGGTTTACCGGCAGGCGTAACTCTTTCAAATATTCGTGACAGGCAGTCTCCTAGGAACCGCAGAATCGCACAAATATTCGCACTTTGCGGTTTGGTTGAACGATCGGGCCAGGGTATGAACCTGATATATGAATTAAGTGTAAAGGAAGCAAAACCATTACCTGACTTTGGGGGAACGGATGACTACTTTGTATGTATTACGTTAAACGGTATGATCCTCGATAAGCAAATGTTATTATTAATAAATAAAATTGGCAATGAGCGCCTGGAATCACTGTCAACTGATGATTTTTTAACAATAAATGCACTTTTTCATGAAGAAAAACTCTCAAAAAATATGCATTTACGCATAAAAAATTTAATAGATATGGGCATAATCGAAAAAATAAGCCGGAATAAATATGTACTGGCCAGGAGTTTATATACTGCGGCAGGGAAATCAGGAGTACATACCAGGATTGTTGGGCTGGACAGAGAGACAAATAAAGAGCTGATTCTGAAGCATATCCGAAAAAATGGAAATGAAGGCACTCAATTAAAGGAATTATACCAAGTATTACCGGGCCATTCCCGGACACAACTCCAAATTTTATTACGTGAACTCAGAGACGAAAAGAAGATCAAACTGAATGGTAAAACACACGGTGCAAAATGGGTTTTGACTTAATTGCTTTTAATTGCTTTTAATTGCTTTTAATTGCTTTTAATTGCTTTTAATTGCAACTTAATTGCTTTTAATTCTCCGGATACTCCCACAGCTTCCCGTTGCTGTCCCGTAACAGATAAACCTGCCCTGCCGCCGTTGTCCTGCGGCCGGCAATGACGCCATCATGCAGCCTGATTTTACCGCCGCCGCCAGGTAGGTCAACAGCGTAAACCGGCAGCTTTCTGTCAAGGTCCGGGCCCGGACCAAAACCGGCGGCTGCGCCGGGGCGGCCAAACATTTTTTCTAAATCCCGGTAAACGGCCAGTCCCTGTTCCAGCGGAACCCTGAAATGCCTTGTACCGGGCGCCAGGTCAAGCTGGAACAGATAATACGGGATCAATTTTAAATCCAGACAGTTTTCAATCAGTTCCGCCAGGACTGCGGGATCGTCATTGATTCCGCGCAGCAGAACCGTCTGCACCAATACAGGGATACCGGAGGCAGCGCAGGCGGCAAGCCGTTCGCGGCATGGAACCGATAGTTCGCGCGGATGATTGAGATGGATTACGACACGCAGCGGGCGGTATTGCCGGAACATGGCAATGGTTTCTTCGCAAAGCCGTGCAGGGTTTGTAACCGGCGCCCTGGTGCAGACACGCAGCAGGATTGCGGGCCGGGCGCGGCGCAGCGCGGCAAACAGCTTACCAAGCCGGTCATTCCCGGCGGTTAGAGGATCGCCGCCAGATACAAGAATTTCATTTATTTCCGGATGAGAGCAAAGATACGCAAGAATCGGCGGCAAAATTGCTGGCCGCAGAATTGCGGACCGCAGTTCGGCAGGCCGTAATTTTGCGGATTCATCATCGGTATTAATAAACGGCAAACCGCCGGCCAGCCACATCCTCCTAAAACAATACCGGCAATAACCAAAACAGGCGCCGCACGCAAGAAGCAATGCGCGGTCTTTGTATTGGTGAACCAGCCGCGGCGCCGCGTTGTACAGGTGTTCGCCCAGCGGATCATCGAGGCCAAAAGAATCCGGCAGGGCTTCTGCCGGGTCTGGAAAGAACTGCCGTCTTATCGGATCATCTTTTAACGGGCGGGCAAGGGAGGCAAAATGCTGGGTAACCGCAAACGGAAGTCCGCCGCGCCGCTTTATTTCTTCAATATATTTTTTTTCTTCGGGGCTGACAAAAGCGGCAAGCGGCTGCGGGAGTCCTTCTACAGTTGTAATCAGCGGATCATTCATGCGCCGCCAAACGCTTGTTCGCCTGAGCCTGCAGACTCTCCGGCGGCAGCTCCATAAACTCGATCCTGTTGCCGTCCGGATCATGGGTCCAGAACTGGATACATTTGGAAATGCCGGTCTTGAGCTCGGTGTCTATCGGCGCTCCGCGTTTTCGCAGTGTTTCCTGGAAAGCCGCGGCATTATCCACTTCGATACAGAGGTGTTTAATACCGATGTTTTTATTGTCAGCCTGCACGCCCTCGCCGTTGGGAAAAATTTCAATAAACTGACCGGGCGCAATGTACATATAAATCCCGCTGAATTTTCCTTCGGCATTATGCATGCGGAATGCTTCCTTAAACCCGATTATGTCGCGGTAGAACGCAGCAGCAGCTTCGATATCTTTTGCCCTCAGGGCCAGATGCCCCAAACCTTTTATCATGATTGCCTCTATAATATCACTAAATTAATATCACTGAATTTTTACAGCCTGGGCTTCCGCGCGCACGCAGAGTTCCGCGGCTTTGAAGCAGTGATCCTGGGTCATCGCGTTTTCGGTGCGGTTAATGCAGTCAAGGATTAACTGGCCAAAGTACGGATAGCCGACTTTTCCTGTCAGATTAAAGTAGGTTTCTTCTTTTTTATTGGCAAGGAAAAGATGATTGCCGCCGGAGTCCTTTTGCCCCAGGTTCATGTACTTGCGCTGTTCGATAAAGCCTTCCGTGCCCAGTATTATGGTGCGGCCGTCGCCCCAGTTCTGCAGTCCGTCGGGTGTAAACCAGTCAACCCTAAAGTAATTGACGGCGCCGTTGTCACCGACCAGCATTGCGTCGCCGAAGTCTTCGAGTTCAGGATATTTGGGGTGGTTGTAGTTGGCAACCTGGCTGCGGACTACTTTGGCGTCTTTGCAGCCGGCGTAAAACAAAAACTGCTCGATTTGATGGCTGCCTATATCGCAGAGTATGCCGCCGTATTTTTCCTTGACATAGAACCAGTCGGGACGTGATTTTGGATCACCTATCCGGTGCGGGCCGGTTCCCATAACCTGAATCACCCTGCCTATCGCTCCCTGGGCGATGAGTTCTCCCGCGAACATGGCGCTCTCTACATGGAGACGTTCGCTGTAATAACACATATATTTCTTTTTGGTTTTTTTGACCATGGCCTTGGCCTGTTTTAACTGTTCAAGACTTGTAAGCGGCGCTTTATCGGTAAAGTAGTCCTTGCCCGCTTCCATCACGCGCAGACCAAGGGAACAGCGTTCGGAAGTAACAGCGGCGCCGGCTACCAGGCGAACTTCTTTGTCGTCATAAACTTCGGCCTCGGAACGAGCTTTTTTTGCCTGGGGGAATTTTTCGATAAATGCTTTGACTTTTTTGGGATCGGGATCGTATACCCACTTGAGATCCGCTCCGGCTTCCAGGAGACCGTTGCACATTCCGTAAACATGCCCGTGATCAAGGCCGATTGCCGCGATGGCAAATTCTCCCTTTTTGACTACCGGATTGGGTTTGCCTTTGGGAGCGTAATTCATGCCTTCTGATGCTTTTGCCATTTTATTTTCCTCCGCGATTGATTTGTTTCTTTACTACCTTACCATTATAATCACTTCCGGTAGTTATGTTACCTGCCAGTTCCTTAACCGACGCGGATTTTTTATAAAAATGCGGGACACCCGATTTTATGCCTTCAACAGTATAGAATGGATCAGTTTTTTTTATTGGAAGTTTGATGGTTTTGCCTTCAGCGCCGGCCTTATAAATTGAAGTAATGAGCTCGATAGTCAGCCTGCCGTCCTCGCCCTTTATCAGCCAATCCTTTTTCTTTTCGATGGCGGTAAGCACATTGTCAATCTGGCCGGTATGTGCAATGTATTTAAGTTTTGGCTGCTTTTTAACAAACGCGTCCAGCTTTTTTTCCAGGGCGATATTTTCCTCCGGGAAACCGTTTGGTTTGGAAACGGAGGCATAAACCTTCCACGGCGCGGAAATCCTGGCCTTCTCCCCCTGGAAAATCAACTGCTGTTCTTCGCCGTGGTGAATCACCGAGCTTGTGACCTGGGCCAATGAACCCTTTGCGCACTGCGGCCCGGCATCGTACTTCATTGCGGCGATAGAAATATCTTCAACTTCCGCGTTGTCATGGGAGGCGTTGCTTAAAATGGCGCTTACTTCGGAGGGCCTGCCAAGCATCCAGCCCAGCATATCTATATGATGAACCGCGTGGTTGAGCGTGCAGCCGCCGCCTTCCTTTTCCCAGGTGCCGCGCCACCAGAGATCGTAATAACAGTGGCCCCTCCACCAGTACGAATCAATCTGGGCATGGACAACCTTGCCGATAAGACCGGAGTCCAGGGTCTTTTTGAGAGTCATAATCGGATCGCGGAACCGGTTCTGCGCAATCGGCGAAAATACCTTGCCGCTTTTTTTGGCAGCATTAATCATGGCGTCGCATTCCTGCAGCGAGGCGGCCATGGGTTTTTCTACGATTACATTCTTACCAGCTTTAAGGAAATCAATGGCGATTTCCGCGTGAACAAAGGGGGGTGTGCAGATACTCACAAGATCTATTGAAGGGTCATCAAGAATTTTTTTATGGCTGTCGAATACTTTCGCGTCAAGTTTGAATTCTAGGTTTTTTTGATCGGCTTTCTCCGGGTAAATATCTACCAGATGGGTAATTTTGCATCTTTTGGGAAAGGACAAATAAGCGGCGATATGCGAGCCGGAAATGTTTCCGGTTCCGATGATTGCAATGTTCAACATGTTGACCTCTTGAAAAATAAAAAATTAACTCGTATACAAGTATATCACCAGGAAAGTACATGGTCAATAAATTACAAATTTCACCGGATAAACCTCTATATTTTTTTGTCAATAATATAATATCATATCCCCATGCCCAAGATTGAAGTCAACGAAAAAATATTTTATTCGCTCGCAGGCCGCAAATGGAACTCCGGCGAAGAATTCGAGCAGGCGCTGACATGCGCCAAGGCCGAGCTCGACAGTGACAGCGACAAGAGCCTCCCGGAAGATGAACGGACGATTAAAATCGAGCTTAACGATACCAACCGCCCGGATTTATGGAGTTCGGCAGGCGTCGCAAGACAGCTCAAGGTATACGGCGGAGCCCCGATTCCGGAATATCGGTTTTTTTCGGCGCCGGGTTCAATAAAGCCGGCAAAATATAAAGTAATTGTAGAAAAAAGTATTTCAACAGTAAGGCCCTTTCTGTCCGGCTTTGTCGCAACGGGCATAAAAGTTACAAACTCCATGCTGCGCGACATGATCCAGACCCAGGAAAAACTCGCCTGGAATTTCGGGCGCAAACGGCGTTCTGTATCCATGGGAATATACCGCAGCGCAATAATCAAGTGGCCGATTACATACAAAGGCGTTGACCCGGACAGTGTTTCTTTTGTGCCGCTCCAATGGGATAAACCGCTTACACTGCGCGAGATTTTAAAACAGCACCCAAAGGGGAAAGAATACGCGTTTATCCAGGAACACGAAAGCATCCATCCCTTGCTTGTGGATTCGCAGAACAGGGTATTGTCCTACCCGCCGATAATAAATTCCGCAGATCTGGGAGCTGTTGAAGTCGGTGACAGTGATCTTTTTGTAGAACTTACCGGTACAGATATGGCCTCGGTGGTTCTGGCCGCTTCGATTGTTGCATGCGATATGGCCGACAACGGATTTACAATCGAACCAGTAGAAATTCAGTATAAAGCTGAAACACCTTTCGGCAAAACAGCTACCACGCCGTTTTATTTCCAAAAACCGGTTTTTTGCTCGCTTGCCCGCGTGGAAAAATTCCTGGGTAAAAAACAAAGCGCGGCTGAATGTGTCGCGGCCCTTAAAAAGATGGGCGTTAAGGCCGAAAAAGCCATTGATGCGGAGCAGGACAGCGCGGACAGATCCGAGGGCGTATACGCATGGCCGCCGGAATACCGCAATGATTTTTTGCACGCGGCCGATGTCGCCGAAGACATAATGATTGGATGCGGCCTGCAGAACTTCAAACCGGAACGTCCCAGTGATTTTACTGTCGGACGTCTTCTGCCGCTTACACGTTTTAACCGTCTGGTCAAAGAAATAATGACAGGCCTTGGTTACCAGGAAATGATTTACAATTACCTGGGTTCGCGCAAAGACCTGGTAGAAAAAATGAGGGGTACGGGAGACCGCATCATACGCATATCAAACCCCATGACAGAGAACTACGAATACGTACGCGATACAGTACTTGCTTCCCTGATTGACAGTGAATCTGTCTCGGCCCACTCAGTTTACCCGCACCGGATTTTCGAAACCGGCAAAGTCGCCTATCTCGACCAAAACGACAACTATGGCTGCGTAACGCGCCATCATCTTGGCTTTTTGCTCGCGGACAGGGACGCCAACTTCAACATCGCCGCCGCCCAGATTCAGACTTTATTTTATTACATCAACCGCGAATATACGGTGGAAGAAACCGCTGATCCAAGGTTTATCGCGGGCAGGGCAGCGTCGGTAATGTACGGGGGGAAATCCATAGGCGTTTACGGGGAAATACATCCTGAAGTCCTTGAAAACTGGGGTATTGTAGTTCCCTGCATTGCCGCCGAGATCGATATCGAAGCCCTGCTTTAAAAAATCCCGGCGCGGACAGAAATTATTTCTCGGTCAGGTTATGCACACCGTCCCAGTTATCCGGGGGCGGTGTTTTGGCGTAAAGCCGGCAGCGTTCAAAAAATATGGCTGAAGGACCGCCCTTCTCTATGGCGTGTGTTTCCCTGAATCCCTGGGCCGCCGCTCTCCAGTTCCGTTTCTCGTAATAATCAAGGGCTTCTCCAAAAATTTTTACCAGTTTCTTTTCCTGCTCGTCCGCTTCACCGGCGATATTGATTAATTCGTAAATGCGTATGGGTTCTTTTACTCCGATTACACGGATTCGATCGAGTCTGCGGGTAAGTATCTTGCCGTTGGTCTCCGCTATTGTGTCTTCGTTGGCAAGTATCCAGGTATTGTATTGTTTGTTAACGCCTTCCAGACGGGCCGACACATTGACGGCGTTCCCCATAATCGTATAGTTCATTTTGTTGCCGGTTCCCATGTTGCCCGCAACCATGCTTCCGGTATTGATGCCTATCCTTGTATGCAGCGGCGCGGGAGTCAGTTTTTCTTCCAGTAATTTCGCGTTTAACGTTTGCTCAATCCGCTTCATATGAATGGCGCTTGTACACGCCCTAAGCGCGTGATCACTTAAATCCACCGGCGCTCCAAAGAACGCGATGATCGCGTCGCCTTCGTATTTGTCTATGGTTCCCTTCTCCTCAAGAATAACATCGCTCATCTCGGTCAGATAACGGTTAAGCAGGCTTACAAGCTGTTCGGCGTCGAGTTTTTCTGCAATGCCGGAGAAACCCTGGAGGTCGGTAAACAGGGCGCTCATGTGGCGCATGGTGCCGCCGAGCTGGAGCCTGGACGGATCCGCGATAATTTCCTTTACAACATCATCAGAAACATACGTGGAAAAAGCCTTGCGGATAAATTCCTTCTCACGCTCGGAACCTGCGTAAGAGATAATTTCCCGCAGTATAACGGCGGTTATCATGGTAAAAACCGGCATTATGGGATTGATAAAAATTCCTGAATAACGGAAAAGCAGAATCGTGCCCGCGACAATCGCGGCGGTAACAGCCAGCCCCGTCACAGCTCTGGGAATGGGCGGCAGTTTTACGCTGACAATAAAAAATAGCGCCATAAAAACAATGGTAAAAAGAATTTCCCAGTACGGGGCAACAGGGGTAATAAATGACTGGGAAAGTATCATATCCAGAATTACGCCGTGGGTTCCCACATTAACATATTCAGGATCAAATGGATTGGCTCCGATATCGGTGGTTCCCGTATCAACCCTGCCCAAAATACAGAATTTGTCCCTTACCTTGTTCTCGATCATTGTTCTCTGGCTGTTGTATTCATCAAGATATTCGCCAAGAACGTTTGTCAGATCGGTAATATATCCGGCTTCGTCGTTAATTGCGGCGGCGCTTTCCGGGAAAGTTTCGGTCAGATCGGGAAGCATCGCGTTGATTTTGGCGGCCGGTTCAAGATCCAGAAGTTCCTTGATTAAACTGCGGCTCTGCTCCCGGCTGTCAAGGTATTTGCCAAAATATTCATCGGAACTGTTGTCCAGAGCAAGGGCTTTGTATGACTGAATCGAATCGTAGGTCTGCGCCAAATCGCCGATAATAATCGGAATCCTCATCAGTGAATCGTCAAACTGCACGAAAAAATTTATATCAACATCACTAAGGGCCCTGGCGTACTTTTCCAGACTTGCCTCAAAATCTTCAAGCAGTGAAAACTCGGTAAACGAAATATGGGTGTAACTGTCAACATATTTTTTTTTGGGCCAGTCAAGCAGCATTTTAGCCTGACCGTCCAGGGGAATGACAATGTCCCTGACAGTATTGTCCGGCATTTTGGCGCCCCGGATGGTAAGCCTGTTGTTGTTCAGTTCAATCGGCGGATTTCCCAGGTAATCGATCAGGGGAGCAAATGCAAGCTGAAGGTACCAGTGATTGTTGATGTTCTGGGCGAGAAAAATCCTGCGCCTTATTCCGTCCGGATCGATTTCCACGTTAGTAAAACCAGCGCCCTTAGCGGCCAGTAAAAAACCCGGGATTGGAGGCAGAACATCAACATTGATTCCGCGGTTGGTGTTGGGCGCCGCGTTTACCGGATACGCAAAATGTTCTTCGGCCAGGGGCCGGCGATCGGCCTGTTCTCCCTGCAGAGGCTCCTTGCGCAGATTAAGGGTCGTCCAGCTTTTGCCGTAAAGGGCTGACGCATCAATAAGGTACTGATCATTGTCCCTGGCGATTCCCTGGGCTTTTGTAAATAAATTATTTTCTTCGCTGTTAACATAGTCAGAAAGCTCGGCAGCGTAGTCATCAATATCCGCAAGACTTATCCTGCCGGCTCTCAGGGCAGAAACCATATCCGCAAGCGATTGGTTTATTCCGGAAAAACTCTGCCTAAAATCGGCCGACAATCCCTGGTTAAGGTAGATTGTATCGACACCCTGCGGGCCCTTGTCAATAAATTCAATATCGAAAATTGCAGCGCGCGCGCCGAATTCCTTGAGCCGCAAAAGTCCGTCGGCGTTGACAGAGCGGGGCCAGGGAAAAACGCCGTTATAAGCAATGGCAGCGTCATCAACATCAAGGAATACAACATCCGGTGATAATTCCCTGTCAGGTCTGAAATTAAGAAAAAAATTGTAAACCTGATCTCCCAGGCTGTCAAAAATTCCCAGCAACAAAACAAACGAAAAAAATAAAGCGCAGCCCAGCCCTGTCAGCAGATTCTTGAGGTTCATTTATTTCCTGTTGGGGTATCTTCTCCGCGGCCGGAATAATCGATTAACACAGTAATAGTCCCGCCTGATTTGCCGGCTGTATCACCGCCGGTTCCGGATGACGGATCTGCGCCGACAGGAGCCTGCGGCCGCAGTCTGCCGCTTTTTGCCTTTGCCGGATCGGCGGTTCTGCCGTCCTGTTCAACACTGCTCTGGTTTCCGCCGTTTACCCGCACCGACGGACCGCGGTTCCCGGAAAAAGAAACAGTCCCGTGATTAACACTCAGGTTTCTGGTATCAAACTCAAAACTTGTCCCGCGCACGGAAGCGGTTGCGACCGGGCTGGAAACAGTCATGGCGGCCCTTGTGCCTGCCGGCGGATTTACGTCAACGCGAACCCTGCCTGCCTGTAGGTTTACATTAATGGTCTCTATGCCTGAGGAAGCGGCAATTTCTGTCAGCGAAAGACGGGTAAGGGGCCGGACATTGATAACGGCGCTGCCGACTTCAACAATGGCAGTGCTTTTGAATCCGGTCGAAATTATCGTATCCCGGCTGATCAAGTCTCCGGCATTTGCCGCGCTGAACGCCGTATCCCCGGGTTTTTTTATTTCAACAGTGCCGGCAAGCTCGCGGATCAATCCGGAGCCTCCAACACTGCCGGTGTTGTTCTGCGCAAAGACACAGCCGGCAGTTATTATTATTATTAAAAATCCAAATAAAAATTTTTTCATTATATACTTCCTTTGCAATATACTCCCCTCTGCACCGGCAATCAATAAAGTGACAGGATTATGCCGAGCTCAATACGCCAGAGTGAATCTGCGGAACCCGCCGCATTCCCAAGCGACGGTAAAAAAATACCGGCTCCGGCGTTAAGCTGTAAATCAGAAACAGGATTCCAAAAAAAATGAGCGAAAAATTCATTGCCCAAAAAATAACCGTTTGAACCATAACCCTGGTAGGTACCCAAATCGTTGCGGATAAAATACGTAGATGTTCCCTGAACCGACATGGTGCCGTTAATCCTGGCAAGATAATCCAGGGAGATCAGGGAAATACCGGAAAACTTTGGCTTTAGAAGTTCACCCTGGTTCTGGTTTGTAACAGGCAAAAACGCAATCACGGAGCTGTTGTCCCATTTGCCGCCGGAATAACGTCCGGTCACAGTCAGCTGATCTTCAATCGGAGTAGGCAGATTAATTACAGCCGCCAGTTCTCCGGCTATTGCGGTATTTATTTGTCCGGAAGTCTCGGCCAGTTCAAAACACGCTCCGATGTTCAGTGTAAACGGATTAAAGGGCAGAGTAACTTTCCCGGATAAATACTGGGTGTGAATACCGTCCGCCAGCTTTTGCGGATTATTTAAATCAAACTGCCCCAAAAGCCCAAGACCAACGCCGGCAAAATCGGCAATTCCGGGATTGTACCAGTCAATGGCGGCGATGGCGCGGCGGGAAGAAAAATAAGTATTAATAAAATCACCGTAATCCAGCGGATCATTGAGCTTAACCTGCTCATCTTTGGTCATGCCGATATTTGCCCTTTGTTTGTAAAGAAACCCTGTGTACCAGGCGCCCGCGCCGAATGTCCCGATATCAGTATCAAAAGAATAGCGCAAACCGTCAAACAATCCGGACACAGCAAAACCGGCTGGGTCCGAATAATACATGCGCCCGGCGTCTAGTATACCGCTGTCAAACTGCCAGGAAAATTCAGTGCGCAGCAGTTCAGGCACAAAAGAAAAACCATTCGAGTAATCGGCTTTTAACCCGGCGGAAAAATAAAAATCTCCCCTGTCTCCGATCAGCGCAGAAAAACGCGGAATAAGCATTCCGGTATAATCAAATCCGGGATTTGTCCCATAGCCGCCGAATCCCGCGCTCTGATCAAGCAGCAGCCCAAAGTCGGCGGACCAAAGCCCCTGGCCGGCAAAGAAAACCAATAAAACACATACCAACAGAATTAATTTTTTCATTATCAGTTCTCCGTTTTATTGATAAGGCCCCTGGGTTTGACAGAAATAACCGGAGACCAATCCCCTGTTTCCAGTCCGGCAAGAATTCCGTTAACCATGAATACCATCATACTGCCGGAAACATCCATTGCGGGATCGGCTCTGCCCTGGATAATCCCGCGGTAAACAAGTTCACGGTAAGCGTAATGGGGATTTGGCAGTAAAGAATAAAAAAGTCCGCCCTTTAATCCAAAAGATCGCATTAACAGCATCGAAACCGTATCAAGCCTGGCATTGTCTGTGCTCTCTGTTCCGGCGGGAAGCCATTGCTGTTCACCGGCGACAACAAAAGACTCCCAGGAATCCGGCGCGGCTTCCTTGCCGGAGACGTCCCAGATATCTGCCGCTTCAAGCGCAAGCCAGGCCGCCTGTTCGTAATTTATAACGGGGCTTGCAAGGAGTTCTTCCAGTTTATCTGCGGTCTGTGCAGAAAGAAAAGCTGTAAACAGGAAAATAAAACACAGGATTAAGATATTTTTCATTTAGGCGATTATATACCAAAAAAGGAGAAAAAACAATAAGTCGCAATGGTTAGTTTTTTACACCCGTGCTGCCATTTCCTCAAGCGGCAGGTCCCGTATTTTATCAGTAACATTTACTGCGTTGCCGGCTGTCTCATCCCTGCGCAGATAGAACAGCCAGACTGAAACCGGCTTATTAAAAATATCAACGGCCGCCCTGTAGTAAGCCGCCATTTGGCCGTAATGATCCTCTGGGTTCTTAATTTTGTCTGTTTTAAAATCAACGATTACTATCTCATTCTCTTCTTCAAAAAAAAGATCCATCCTGCCTGTTATGGCAACAGGTTTGCCGTTTATGACAACCGAAGTAATAACCGGAAATTCAGTTTCATGATTTATTGAAAGCATAAACCGCTTCCCCAATACCGAGTCAAAAAATAAATCAGCCATTCCCATGGCCTGTGCCTGCAATAACAGCAGTGCTTTTTCGCTGCCCGCCGCGGACTGAATTTTTTGCGAAACCTTTGGCTCCTGCCCTTTAAGCCTTGCTTCAAGTACTTCGTGGACAAAACTGCCAAAGTCCGCCGGATTTATCTGCGCGGAAATATCCGAATCATTTTCCGGCTGGGTATTTAAAGAGACAGAAATTCCTGCTGCGGCATCAAAAGTTTCATAACGCAGTCTGCCCGCCTCAATACTGCCAGGGAATGCTTCTCCCTGCGGAATTATTGCAGCGCTGTCATAAAAAGAGGAAGCGATCAAAGCTGAATTTTTTTGGCGCTCTGTTATTGTCTCACCCGCGGTATATCCGGCATTGTCATGTCTGACATTGTTATGTCTGGTATTTTCATGCCGGACAGAATCTTGTCCGGATGTAACAGGAATGGATTCCAAAACATAAAGTTCCGGCGGACAGGTATTAAATACCGGCATAAGAAGTTTCAAAAAGGTGCCGCTTTCCTGTGTATAAAAATACTGAGTATCGCGGTTTTTGATTTTTTCTATGGTTTCTCCGGGCAAAGTAAAGGTAAGATATACCTGATACTCCGCTCTGGTCATGGCCACGTATAGCAGGCGGCGCAGTTCCGCAAGTTCTTTTTGTTTTTCTTCCCTTTGAAATACTTCCCGTAAAAAATTTCCTCCGGCCGGCAATTCGTCAGCCGCGGGCAAATCAAATATAGGGCCGCAGAGCGGATGGAAATTTACAAGCCCGCCGGCTCTTCGGAAATTTGCGGCTTTGGCGGCGTTATAAATAAATACAAAAGGAAATTCCAGGCCCTTGGCCTTGTGAATGGACATTATTTTAACCCCGGGTTCCCCTTCGCCGGGAATATCTTTATCGTCAGGTTTCTCTTCCCTGTTAATTACATCTTCCAGGTAATCGATAAATTCGGCCAGGTTATTGCCGCGCGCGTCGGAATCAGAAGCCAGGCCAAAGAACATATCAAATAAATTTTCGTATACCTGCGCGGATTGTGTCCATAAAGTCTCGTAACAATAGCCTTCTTCATACCATAACTTTATTAATAAACCGGTAACCGGAAGAACGCGGCTTGCCTCCCGCATTGCCCGGTAACGATCTCTGGCCCGGCGATAGGACTGCAGCTCGTCTTCCGGTATTAGTTCGTCGTTTTCTTCGGTAAAGGGATCCGGGTTTTTGCTTAACATGCAAACGGCAAGGCAATTATCACTTAAACGCATGAACGGCGAACGGATAAGCGCCGCATAAGCAATCCGGTCGCCGGGATAAACCAGCAGACGCAGATAGGCACGCATATCCAAAACCGGGGAGTCATTAAAAAGACCGGAAGGCCTGTCGGTACTGCAGGGTATTCCGAATTCCCTAAAGTATTTTTCCAGGCTGCTTTGATGGGTATAGGATCGCTGCAGAACCGCGAAATCGCCGGGGACGCACGGTGTCCATTCAATACCGTTTGCGGTCCCGCCTGCAGTCCCGTTTACAGTACCGTAAACCGTACGTCTTCTGGGAACTTTTTCTCCCGAATCAATAAGGTCCCGAATTTTTTTTGCTATATAAATGGCTTCCAAATCATAGGATTTAATTCCGCTGTAATCATCATCGGGCAGTTCATCGCTGTCGAGAAAACAAAAATGCACCGGAGGTTTGGCTTCCGGATAATATTGCTCAGAGTCTTCCGGCGGGAGTGCGGGAACATAAACGGCTTCATAATCCGGAATATCAGATGAATCCGGCTGCCCGGCCAAATCCGGCTGTCCTGATAATTCCGGACGCGCAGTTAAAAAAATTTTATCAAAAATGTGATTAAACGCGTTAATCAGAACGGGCGAGGAACGGTAATTATGAACAAGGCTAATGCCGCTTCCGGACGCGCCATCAAAGCCGCTCTCCTGCCCGCCGTTGCGCCGGCCCTTAAACAAGTCCTTTCCCAATGTGCGGAAAACAGCCACATCAGCGCCCCGGAAACGGTAGATGGACTGCTTTTCGTCACCAACAAAAAACAGGCGGTTGTTTTCCAGTTCATCAGCGGAAGGAATACTTTTTTCTGTTCGGCCGGATTTTTCGGCCAACAGATAAACCAAATCCCTCTGGAGCGCGTTGTTGTCCTGGAACTCGTCAATCAGGATCATTTTTACGGAATCCTTGTAAACTTTCCTTATGTCCGGATGATCTTTAAGGGCATCTGCCGCCAAATGGGCAATATCATTAAAACTTAATATCGAATTTGTTCTTTTTGCATTATTGAATTCTGCCTGGAAAATTTTTAAAAGCTCATACACTCCGCCGCAGAGGCCAAAATTAAGACAATAATTTGCGATGGACCGCAGTTCATGGAACAGACCGTCATTGTTTGTACCTTTAAAACAACGGAAGTTTTCCTTGAGATCGGCGTATGCCTCACCATAGTTGCCGGACATATTAACCGCGGCAAGGCCGGAATAATAATCAAAATAGTTTTTAATTTGCTGCCGCACATTCTGTCTGACAGGATCGGAATCTTCTTCCGCTGTTATATTAAAATTATCAATTTCCAAAAGAGGATCAATGTCCGGAACTGCCGGCAGCGCATTTCCGCATAAAATAACATTGAGCGACCTGGGAAAACTTTTGGAAATTTGGGTTTCATCAAGCTCGCGCAGGGCATTTTTAAGATTGGAAATTACTTCTTCCATCGATTTGATTTTTTTATGCCAATGTTCCTTTATAAATATTTTTTGCGTTAAAAGAAATTTATCCAGATCCAGCGGACTGGAGACCGGACTGTATTTAAGAACTGCTTCCGCAAATAACCCTTCTGCGATACTTCTGATTTTATGGTCAGGCAATAGCTGCCTGATTGCCGCGGTTTCCCTGTTATCAAGGACAAATTGCAGGGCGGCTTCCCGGGCAAGGTTCTTTAACGCCAAATCGTCATTTTTAAAATCCGGGCTGATGCCGTAACGGGGAGCGGCAATGCGGGCAATGTTTGCGGAGAACGAATCCAGGGTAGAAATACGGGCCCTGTAAAAATTGTTAAGCGCCCTTGCAGCCAATTGTCCCGCCGGGTTTTTTCCGTCAGTATTAACCGCTTTTTCAAGCAGAATCCTGTAAATGCGGTTGTACATTTCGCTGACAGCTTTATTGGTAAATGTAAGGGCAAGAATTTCATCAGGATTTAGATCTTCCCCGCTCCCGGTTAACAGCCAAACATAACGGTTAGCCAGCACCATGGTTTTGCCCGATCCCGCGCCGGCCGTAATAATCCCGTTTTTACGTAGTGTTACTGCAAGTTCCTGTTCATTATCCATTTACAGTATTATACCTCACTTGGACTTTAAGTCCACATGGGATATAATGAATTTACCGGAGAAATAAATGGATAAAATAAATTTCAAAGAAAATATTAATAAAAGTCTTTACAATAATAGATTACGAAAAAATTATTATATCAGGTGATAATGATACGTTTAATTTCCATTCAATAACATTAGGTAAAAAGAAAAAAATCCTGTAATATTGTCTTTATAAATAAGGATTCAAAAGCCAATGAATAATTTTAAGGAAATAAAAAATATTTTTCTTGATGCGGGCGGGGTTATCCTGGACGAAACTGAATTTGAGCGTAATATGGCCAGGGCCATTACTGCGGCAATTCAGAAACATATTCCAGATTACTCCGCCTCGCAATACCTGGCTGACGCAGAAGAAGCTGTTTACAGATTCGTCCCAAATATTTATGATTACATTTTATTTAAGTACATAAAAAATATTGATGAGTTTAACGTAACCAAAAGGAACATTAAAAATGAAGAAGCAGAAAATCTCAACAGCGGTTTGAAACTGATGGACGGGATAAAAGATTTTCTAATAAAATATTCCAAACAATATAAAATCGGTATACTGGGCCAATACGGGCAGGCACTTAAACTATTTCTGCAAAACGAAAATCTGCTGCAGTATTTTAAATTTACCGAGACCCAGGAAAATTTCCAAATTACAAAACCGGACCCGCGGTACTTTGAAGCTGTATTGAATAAATGCGGCTGCCTCCCCGCTCAAAGCGTCATGATCGGCGACCGTATCGATAAGGACATAATTCCGGCAAAAACAATCGGAATGAGGACGATCAGACACAGGACCGGCATGCACAAAAACCAGGAACCCAGAACACCGCAGGAAATTCCGGATTTTACCTGTGACAGACTTGGTGAAATTTCAGCGGACGACTGGAGTCTCTTCTGATCACTGACTTCCTTTCAGTTCCCTCCAGGTCGTCTCAGCCACGAAACTGCCATACGTTCTTACGGGTATTTACATACCTACGGAACCGCGGCTCTGTTTTGACTTCTGGTTTATCCGGCTATATAAAAATATCTGTTAAAAGATGTATTCCATATCCTAAATATAACTATTTATGATCAATATATTTTTTATTTTTTTTTATTAATGAAAAAACATTTATTTTCCAATTTTCGACCGAATCAGTTTCTAAGTGAGAACGTTTTCTATTTTTAAAAAGAATATTTTTTTCATGTTTATATGCATCAGGTGCTATAATCGCGATGCCTCACGTTAAATCTAACCATAGCCCCTCTGATGCGGCGTTCAATAGAAATGAGCCATTAGGTTGTGTGTAAAACAAACTTGTATATAATTTTTGAAATAAATGAAATAACTTCACTTTATAATTTTTATTTAATTGATTCCAATAATTCAAAAAAATATTTATCTTCCCTTGTTTTATATAAATAATACCATGCTTCAATGGTATTACTCTCCATAATATTAACCTTTTTTAATTTTTCATATGTAAACTCCAATGGCGCCAAACCTGTAGCAGTTATTATATTATTGCAGATAACGATCGGTTGATTGCAAAAATATTTTTCACCTTTATAATTCGGACATATCATTTTTAAATAATCCAAACTATTGCTTGTATGTTTTATTTCATTTAAGAAACCAATATTAGCCAAACCGATTGTTGCACCGCAAATTGCTGCGATTGTTAAATTTGAATTTACATTTTCATTTACAAAATTTAAAATCTCATTATTATCTCCATTCAGCCAGGTATCTGCTCCGGGCAGTATAAGTAAATCACCTTCCCGGGCCTTAATGTCTTTAACGCAAATGTCAGGAGTTATTTCCATTCCCCCCATTGTTTTAATTGACTTTAGATTTTTTCCAATTTTAATAATTTTTGGTTTTTCAATATTCTTCTTTAAATATCTTCCGCTGTTTATTTCTGATGTAAGATAACTTATTTCCCAATCCGCCAGCGTATCAAGTACATATAAAAATACATTCATATTATCTTCCTTAACAGTTATAATAAAATATTACTATTCATTTATCAAGTGCTTTTTGAAAATAACTATAAAAAATATTTTTCTTGATGCGGGCGGAGTTATCCTGGACGAAACTGAATTTGAGCGTAATATGGCCAGGGCCATTACAGCGGCAATTCAGAAACATATTCCGGATTACTCCGCCTCGCAATACCTGGCCGACGCAGAAGAAGCAAAAAATCTCAACAGCGGTTTAAAACTGATGGACGGGATAAAAGATTTTCTAATAAAATATTCCAAACAATATAAAATCGGTATAATGGGCCAATACGGGCAGGCACTTAAACTATTTCTGCAAAACGAAAATCTGCTGCAGTATTTTAAATTTACAGAGACCCAGGAAAACTACCAAATTACCAAACCGGACCTGCGGTACTTTGAAGCAGTATTGAACAAATGCGGCTGCCTCCCCGCCCAAAGCGTCATGATCGGCCGCCGCATTGACAAGGACATAATTCCGGCAAAAGCAATCGGAATGAGGACAATCAGACACAGGACCGGTATGCACAAAAACCAGGAACCCAGGACACCGCAGGAAATCCCGAATTTTACTTGTGACAGACTCAGCGAAATTGGTTGAAGCAGATATTAAATCGTATGGACGATTTAACACTTGAACAAAAAGTGACAAGAGATGGGATCAAAATATATGGCTAAACAATCAAATACTTCTAATTGTTATAATAATAAAATTCGTCAAATAACGATATTTTTCATATAAAAAAATTCGCTATTTGACGAATGCGGAAAAAAAGGAATTAATGTTAATTTTATTAGCCGGTGATTTTCACAGAAACTATGTGTTATCAGCAACCATGAAGCTATGCCGGAATACGGAATCTTCACCAAATTGATATTGGTATCGGCGAAGCTGTCTATCAAATCCATAAAAATCCCTCGAAAATAATTGACAATTCGATAATTTTTTCTACATAAGGTTTTCTGTTGTGTAAAAATTTTTCAGCGGACGACGGGAGTCCCTTCTAGTCGCTGACCTCCTGGCAGCTCCCTCCAGACCGTCTCCACCGCTAAACTGCCATACGTCCCTTCGGGCCGTTTGGCGATTGGAAGGATTTACTGCACCGCTATTCAGCGGTGCCACGGCATCCATGGCAGTTTGCCTCTTCGGGTATTTCATACCCTCAGACGCCGCGGCTACGTTTCGACTCCCGGTTTATTCTGCAATATAATAATTTTTTTATTATAGTGAATTTCTTTTGCAGACTACGAATTTATTAGCGGACGACGGGAGTCGAACCCGCGTCACAAGCTTGGGAAGCTTGGATAATACCGTTATATGACGTCCGCAGATTAAATTATGTATATCATAAGCAAAGAAATCTGACAATACCATATTATTTCGACTCGTTTAATAAAAAAATATTTAAACAACTGGATGACTGGACATCTTTAATAAATAATTATTATTATTAAAAAATAAAAAGGAAAATTGATTGACAATAGAAGAAAAAATGTCATATTGGATTGAATTATCCAATAATGATTTTGCGGTAGCGGAAACATTATTAATGAATGGACATTATACATATACCGGATTTATGTGTCATCAAGCAATAGAAAAAATTTTAAAAGGTTACTTCATCAAGGGAAAAGATGAAACACCTCCATTTAAACATGATTTAGAATTTTTAGCTCAGCAATCCGGTCTTTATAATTTATTATCAAAAGAGCAAATAATCTTTTTAGAAAGATTAACCCCCCTGAATATTGAAGCCCGTTACCCGGATTATAAAAATAAAATAGCTCAATATATGACTAAAGAAATAACCCAAAAAATATACGAACAAACTAAGGAATTCCTGCAATGGATAAAAAAGATGATGTAATATCTATCGCAAAAAAATATATTAAACTGGTTAGAGCAAGTGATATACCAATACAAGTGGACAAGGCTTATCTGTTTGGTTCATACGCCAAAGAATGCTCCAGGAAAGACAGCGATATTGACATCGCTTTAATTGTAAGTGAATGGACCGGTAATTATGAAGAAACAATTGTTCCAATCTGGCGGCTGCGAAAAGATGTTGATTTCAGAATAGAACCGCATATTATTGATCCCAATGAAGATTATGCCGGTTTCCTGTCCGAGATTCAAAAAACAGGCATTGAAATTTAGGAATTATTTACCCAAAAACCCAATCCCGTTGGCGGCTGCCGACAGGGCGGCAACATCGCCAAGATTCTCACCTAACGCGGCCGGCAGAACTTTGCAGACTGCAGCTGTTTGGGGCAGGCATTCGGCGGCTATAATTTTTTCCAGACAAGCGCGGAATAATTTTTCGCTGCGGACAAAGATGCTGCCTATTATTATCCGGTCCGGATTTATAAAATCAATGACTGCGGCCAGGAAATAGCCGAGCATCTGCGCGCTTTTTTCAATTATTTTTAAAGCTTTGGCGTCGCCGCCCTCTGCGCGGATGCAGACTTCCCCGCCGGAGATTCGTTCGCCAAAAGTATCATTATACGCTTCGCTTAGGCCGCCCCCGGAACACCAGCCTTCCAAAGCACCGTGTTTGCCGTATCCTGCTGGTCCGTCTTTGCTCATCCTTATATGGCCGGCTTCCCCTGCCAGTCCGCTTGAGCCGCGGTAGAGTTTCCCGTCCAATATCAGGCCGGCGCCCAGGCCTGTGCCAAATGTTAAAAAAACCATGTTGGCGCATCCGCGGCCCGCACCGTACAGGTACTCGGCAAGGGCACAGGCATTTGCGTCGTTTTCGATAAAAGCCGGTACAGAGAACCTCCTCCGAAGCATTTCTACAATCGGAACATTGTCCCAGCCGGGCAGGTTGGGAGGGGATTGTATTATTCCCAGGCCGGCGTCCAGGGGGCCTCCGCAGGAAACACCTATGGCGGCGATTTTACCACCGGAGTTTCCAGGATTGCCGCCAGCAGCAGTGCCTGTGTATTTTTCGAACAAAAAATTACAGGCGGACAGGATATTGTCCTGGGCGGTCGCGGGATTTTTATCTGTTGGGAAGACATTCTTTTCAAATACTTGCCCGGTTTTACTGCCCGCGCAGATAGCGGTTTTGGTCCCGCCTATATCTACCCCGATAAAAATATCATTTGACTTTGCGGCGCTTGACCCTGCGGCGTCGATCTTCATAAACCGCCCTGCCTGTCCATTTTATCCAGCGTATTATACAGGCTTATTAAAAAATCCCGGTTGTCAGCGGTGATGTATTCGGCCCTGCAGCCCATACGGTTAAAAGTTTTCATGTAGCGCAAGTAATACGCCGGATTTTCCATGGGAGGTTCTCCCTTTGACCAGTCCCATGCAGAATGCTGAAGGTCAACTACATAAATTCCGCAGTTCCGTATGGGCTCTGCCGGTCCGCCTTCTGCAATCACAGCGTTGCGGGCCATGGACAGGGCTTTTTCAAAAATCATGGGAGACATTACGGCGGAACCTACAGACAGATAAACACCGCCTTCCAGGTTTTCCACAGAAGAAACAAATTCCAAAAAGTCGCGTTCCGCTGTCCGGCCTATGACTGCCCCGCGGTTGGCTTTGTGGGTGTAGATAATGTCATGGCCGAACATGGGATGGCAGGTAAAAGGTTTGCCGGCTTCAAAGGCCGCGGCAAGGAGACTGTATTTTTTAAACGGATGAGGTATGGCAATAAAGCCCGGTTCCAATCCAAGACTTTCGATTAATTCCGATAAATCCATTGCCGCTGCTGTAGGCGGTTCATTTAACTCCCTTTTGTCAGGAATTTTTATTCCGCCGTCAGCGATCATTTTCCCGACAGAAGCCGCGTAACCGAATCCCTGCCAGGCTCCGCAGGCAAGGGCCAGATTTATATAGAGCCCGGTTTCTTCCCAGGCGCCAAAACGCCCGGCAGCGGCGTTTTCCCGGACATCCTCGCTGGACCTGCCAAGCCAGGAAAATTCCCAATCATGGATAATGGCGGCGCCGTTTGAAGCAAGATGGGTAAACCAGCCCCTTTCCAGCATATCGCCAAGAAGCGGGCCCAGACCGTTTTTAATGGCATGGGCCCCGAATGTACAAATTACCGAACTTTTATTTTTTTTGGCGGCCAGTATCTGCGCGGCCAGGGGGCGGACTTTTTCATCCAGATCCGGAAGTGTTTGCCGCTCATGCAAACCTTTAATTTTTTCCGGCAGCACAGCGGCATTGGTTATGTCTACTTTACTAAACCGCTGCCGGAGCGGAAAATAATTCATCCGGCCGCGATCAAAAAAAATTTTTTTATCCATCGTATTATCCTTTGGGGATAATAGCCTTATTCAGTATAGACCAGTTTCGCCTCGGTATCAAAAATACGCCTGGCCTGGGTCCGCGCAATCATGAATTCACGGTGTCCGTCCCTTTCAAGAATATAAAAATCCCTGTTATACGGAATAAGCCGGATGGATAACTGGACACCTGCGGGAGTATTGAGTTTATACTGAATTGTCCAGTCTGTGCCGTCGCCGCGGGGCGGATTTGCGGGACCGGTATATTCGGCGTCAATCAAAAGGCCAATAACCGCCTGGTAAAACGCCCTGAACTCCTTGTCCATCGCCCTCTTTCCGTTTACATGGAAAATAGCGTCATCGCCCTTGCCGTCGATAGTCACGTCCAGTTTCTGGCCGTCGCCTTCAACGGTAAACGCGTCCACATTGTCAATGTTGAATATCATGGCGAATTTATCCATTAATGAGAAAGGCGAAGGACTTATAATCGGGTCAAGGCCTTCAAGCAAAAATATTGAAGGATCGCCGTTGTATCTGGCGTAATAGGCGCCGCTGTCGCTGTTGCCAAACAGGATGTCCAGCTTGCCGTCCGGTGTTTCAAAATAAACACGGCCGGGTTTATCCAGACCGTAGGACGCAAGAGATCCGGGAGTATCGTCAACATATGCGCGGATCTGCAGGTTAGGCAGCGCGTCAAGTACAGCCCCGAATTTTTCACTGTCTACTCCGCATACGTCGGCGTAGGGAGAACTCATTGTAAAACCGGTAAAACTGGAAATATAAACGTTGTCTGCGTCTTTGGTTGCTATGTCGATTTTCCCGTAACCGTTGGGATTATTGTCCGGTTTGGGTTCCAGGATAAAACGGGTAACTTTTTGCGGATCAAGAGAAGCGATTAAGGTTTTATCCCTTACACTGTCCAGGCTAAAAAGCAGATTGTCTGTTGAATATGTAGACAGGCTGTATACATTGGGACTCCCCGCGACCATTACATAACGCGAAGCTTTAGTAGGAGTAAAATTGCCAAAAATAATTTCTACGCTCTTGCCGTCAGTATCTCCGAGGAGCACATCTCCATAAGGATTATCAAGGCCGTAAATAGTTAAATCCGCCGGATTATCTTCGATTAGTTCTTCAGCATAAATGCTGGAAATTGACCAGAGTTTATTGGAAATAATACTCTGATCAAGCTTAACCAAATTGACGGGAACAACAGACGAAGTAAGAGTCCAGGTATCTCCATTACGCACAAGGGAATAACCTTCGCCCCTGTTTTCGATCCGGTTTAATTTATTGGAATCAAAATCCGTAAGACGCGGTGATTCCGGATAATTGGAAAAATCATAGGAAGGACCGGGCTTTAACGACTTAACCCAGTCCTTGCCGATTTTCGATTGCGTCAGGAACAGATAAACCCCGACGCACACAACAACTGCGGCCAATGCCGCGATAACGGTGATGTTCTTTCTGGTCATGACTCCCGCCTTATAAGTGCCGCCGCCTGAGCCAGACAATAAACCCGGCGATAAAGAATCCCACAGGAATTATTATTACAAAGAAAATCCCGTAAATTATCATCAGGGTTCCGTTGATTCTCATGGGCAGCAGGAACAGACTCTTGGAACGCACCGACAAGGTTTCCGGACGATCCTGCAGCCAGGTAACGCTGTTCATAAAAACGTCGAGATTGCCGGGAATCTGGCCGAAGTAACTCACAGGCTCCAGCAGGCTGCCGCAGCCAATCGCTACAACACGGGCCTGGGGCTGGGGATTATTGGGATCGATCCAGGAAGGATCCATGGCGGTCATGCCGAGGGTGATCGGACCTGATACATCGGTGCTGACTTTGGATGTTGATGTCTCATCAAGATTGGTGCGGAGGAACGAATCGCTTGATGATGTAAAAAGCGGTTTAAGTTCGATTGAACGCCTTACTGCCGATAGCTGTGAAACCCCCATGGCAAAGGGCAGCAGAACAGGAGTCCGCTGATCCGTCAAAGGTTTGGTAATATCGTGGTCAGGCACATCCGGAATTTCCAGGTAATAGGCGCCGGCAGTATAATTCGTATTGGTTTCCATAAGGAGCCCAAAGTCAAACTGCATGCCGTAACTGGCCATTATCTGGTTTAGAACGGGAAGCTCGCGGATCCTGTAATCCGCCAGAATCAGCAGACGGCCGCCGTTGTCCAGGTATGCCAGAATTTTGTCGGCCTCGCCCTGGGAGAGATCCGCGCGGGGAGCGTTCAGTATAAGAACCGAAGCATCCGACGGTATATCGGACTGAACCAGGTTAAGCTGATTGACTGTAAAGTTTTCCCGCTCAACCAGGGTTTGTACCTGCAGATCATTCAGCGTATATTCCTGGTGCCCAAGAATCTCGTAAACAACAGGGGTCTGGCCGGTCGCCACAAAGAGAAGGGCGGCTGTAATGCGTCTTTCCATCGCCAGACCGGTTACATTCTGCTGATTGTTCTGGTTGGTCGTATAATCATACATGTCAGAAGGGGCGATGATTTTGAAACCTTTCTCACCTTCGACAATAAGGGACCCGGGCTGTATTCCCTGATTGGTCTTGTCGTATTTGGAAACAAGGGCCGGATTCTTGTTGGGGTCAACAACCTGCAGCCTGATGTTTTTATTCCGGGCCAGGTAGAGATCGATTACTTCGGTAAGCTGCTGGTTCTCGTCGCCCGGCCGCCACATGCCGTAAAAGTTTACGGGAGACTTGATCAGGTCGACAACCTGTGTGCTCTGATCCGAAAGGGAAAAGAGTCCGCTCTCTGTCATGTCGATCTGCGGGGATAACTGTCCGATGATAAGGTTTATAAGAATGAGGCCCACGATAACCGCGATTGTTATTAGAGCCGCATATCCGCCGTATTTAACCTGCCGGGTTTTAAAGGATTCCCGGATGTTTTTTAAGCCTTTGATATCTTTCATTTTCATTGCCATACTCCTAATTCCACCGCCGCTTTTCTATGAGCCGTATGGTCAAGAAAAGGAATAAACCGCTGAACGAGATATAATAAAGAAGTGAATCAAATTTCAGCAGACCCATTGAGAAATTCTGATACCGGCGGTTAAGCGAGAACCAGCCCAAAAAATTCTGGAGGAAGCCGGAAAAAACATTTCTGAACAAGTAATAATAATTGCTGGTAAAGAAATACATAAACAGAATTACGGCTGCCGCCAATACGGCGGTTATCAGGGTGATAAACCAGTTCCGTGTGCTTATAAACAAAAAGACAACAACAATAAGCGCAAGCGCGCCGGCGGAAATAACCCCGGACAAGGCGTCGGACGGAATCATCTGTGCGATAGGATCGATTAACCAGATTACCATCAGGGAGAAGAAGGTAACCAGAGCCGCGGTAAGCTGGTTCTCGGTGCTGGCGGAAATAAAAACCCCGATCGCGATATAGCAGGCGCCCAGGAAAAGGAAGCCTATATAACTGCCCACTGTCTCTGTAACTATCAAATCACCGTAAACCGCTATAATAACCGCGTAAAGGATCGTAACAACAATCGTAAACGCGTAGAGGGTCAGCGCGGCCAGGAATTTTCCGCAGACAATAGCGGGTATGGAAACCGGGCTGGTAAGCAGAAGCTGGTCGGTTTTTTGCCGCCTTTCCTCGGAGAACAGCCTCATGGTTAAAAGGGGAATCGCAAAAAGGTAAATAAAGAGAACGCTTCCAAGGAAGCCGGAATAATAGGAACTCTGCGAAAAAATATTGCTGAAGGTAAAAAAGATTCCGGTAATCAGAAGGAAAAGCCCCATGTAAAGATAGCCTATGGGAGTTACAAAATACGCTTTAATTTCGCGTTTAAATATGGCAATCATGCTGTTGCCTCCTCGCGGGTAGTAAGATCAAGGAATATTTCTTCCAGGCTCATGTCCTGGGAGCGCATCATAAGAATGGGAATATTGGCGGCCGACAATGCCCTAAAGACATCGCGCCGGATATCGGTATCCGGAGCGGCCTCGGCGATTAATTGCACCGTGCCTTCTTCCTGTGACTGCTGGAAATCCAGCTTGACAATTGTGGTAACTTTTCCAAGCGCTTTGGAAACGGTAGTTTCGCTGCCGTCCAGGCGCAGGAAAATGTGGCTGCCGCCAAGCAGGTGGCGGGCCAGGTTCTCCGGAGTGTCGTCGGCAATAATAATGCCGCGGTTGATAATAAGAACCCGGCGGCAGACTGCGCTGACTTCCGGCAGAATATGGGAACTGAGAATAATGGTATGATCTTTTCCAAGCGCGGTTATAAGATCGCGGATTTCCAGAATCTGTTTGGGGTCAAGGCCGGCTGTCGGCTCGTCCATAATAAGGACCTGGGGATCTCCGATCATTGCCTGGGCGAGTCCTACCCGCTGCTTGTAGCCTTTGGAAAGGTTCTTGATTAGCCGTTTGCTGACATCTTCAATCCCGACTGTCTGCATAATCCGGTTTAATCTGTCTTTTTTCTCGGATTTGGGAATCTTTTTGATTTCGCCCGTAAAAGTCAGGTACTCCCTGACAGTCATATCCATATACAGCGGAGGATTCTCCGGAAGATAACCGATCTTCTTTTTGATTTCCATGGGATGTTCCAGAATGTCCTGTCCGTCAACCTTTACTGAACCTTCGGTAGAGGAAAGATATCCTGTCAGAATATTCATCGTAGTCGATTTGCCGGCGCCGTTGGGCCCCAAAAAACCCACTATTTCGCCCTTTTCAATTTTAAAATTAGCGTGGTCCACCGCTATATGCGGTCCGTATCGCCTGACCAGATTTGTAACTTCTATCACACCTGCTCCTTCGGAGGTATTGGCTCCTGTAAAAAAATAAAACTTGGGAAAAACCCTAACTTTATATGTTGATAAAGTGTTATAAAAAGTAGATAGTAGTATAAGATTATTTCCAATTAATATTCAAGGAGTATTGCATGGATGATAATAATTCTGAAGATCCCCGGAACGAGAACCGGCAGCCCAACAATTCCGGCCCTCAATTTCCGTTTGGAGGCGGCGGAGGTAACGGCGGCGGGCCGAAGTTACCTGATTTTAAGCCCTTTGGATCATGGAAATTTTCAATCATCTACATACTCATACTGATAATAGGATTAAGTCTCTTTAATTATGTATTTTTATCAAAAGTAAACCCGACCATAGATTTTTCTGAATTTAAGGCCCTAATCTCCAGCGGAGACATAAAACGGGTCGAAATGACCGATTCGTATTTTACCGGATATACAACAGCGGATAAACCGCAGGTTTCCCAGAATCCCATTATAAAAAGCCCCTACTCCCAGGCTCCCGAGTCCGTTTACCGGACTGTTCCCATCAATGACGACAGTTTTATTAAACTTATGGACGATAAAAACGTTTCCTATTACGCGGTATCAAGGGAAGGAAGCACTGTTTTAAACATAATTTTTTCCTGGGTGCTGCCAATAGCGTTCTTTATTTTTATCTGGCGTTTTGTCATGAAGCGGCTTGGCAACATGGGCGGGAATGTGCTTTCGGTAGGGCAAAACCGCGCGGTAATTGTAGCCGAGGGCGACATAAAGACCCGTTTTACAGATGTAGCCGGTGTTGACGAGGCCAAAGACGAGCTGGTGGAAGTGGTAGACTTCCTAAAAAGCCCCCAAAAGTACATAGACATAGGAGGCAAAATTCCCAGGGGCGTTCTGCTGGTAGGGCCTCCGGGAACGGGGAAAACCCTTCTTGCCAGGGCAGTCGCAGGAGAAGCCGGAGTTTCGTTCTTCAGGATTTCCGGCGCAGAATTTGTGGAAATGTTCGTTGGCGTGGGCGCTGCCAGGGTGCGGGATTTGTTCAAACAGGCCAGAGAAAAAAAGCGCTGCATTATTTTTATAGATGAACTGGACGCAATCGGCAAAAGCCGCATCAATAACATTGCCGGCGGCAACGACGAACGCGAACAGACCCTTAACCAGCTCCTTGTCGAAATGGACGGTTTTGACGCGGCTACCGGAATAATAATTTTGGCGGCAACCAACCGGCCCGACGTTCTGGACCCGGCGCTCCTGCGGCCCGGCAGATTTGACCGCCAGGTACTTGTGGACAGGCCGGATCTCAAGGGCAGGGAAGAAATATTAAAGATCCATTCAAAGCCGGTAAAACTGGCCCCGGAAGTTGATCTGGCGATAGTGGCCCGCATAACATCGGGATTTTCCGGCGCGGATCTGGCAAACATCGTCAACGAAGCCGCCCTCCTGGCGGTGCGGGGCGGCAGGAAGCTGGTAGCCCAGTGCGATTTTGACGAAGCCATAGAAAAGACAGTCGCGGGACTGCAAAAGAAGACCAGGGTGCTCAAGGCGGAAGAACGCAGACTTACAGCTTTCCACGAAGCCGGCCACGCCCTTGTCGCCGCTTTTACCAAAAACGCCGATCCGGTACAAAAGATTTCGATTATTCCGCGCGGCATGGCCCTGGGATATACCCTGCAGATGCCGGTTGAAGATCGTTATACCATGACCCAGTCCGATCTGCTTGGAAGAATAGACATTCTGCTGGGCGGCCGCATTGCCGAAGAAATGATCTCCGGGGAGTTTTCCACCGGCGCCGCAAACGATTTGACCAAGGCCACAGATATCGCGCGCAAAATGATCACCGACTACGGCATGAGTGCGAGGTTCCGCAATGTGGCGCTGACATCGCGGGGTTCAGGAATTCCGGCAGCCGAACGGCAGGAACCCATGTTCCAGCGCGAATACGCGGAAACAACCCAGCAATACGTGGATGAAGAGATCGCCCGCATGGTGGAAGAAGAATACGCGAAGACAAAGGAAACCCTTTCCGGCCACAAGGATCTTTTAAATACCCTGGCAGAAAAATTACTGGAAAAAGAAACCCTGGACGAAAAGGAATTCAGGGAATTAATCGGGATGGCAGCTTAGGCCGGCGCAGAATAAAAAATTCCAAACCGTCCGGCACAAAGCTGCCAGTTTCAATAGAAACTGTATTTTTTATGCTGCAATGATTAATGCTGCCCGATTTAAAGATGTTCTTCGTCTGTTCTGCCGGCATTGTCGGGAATAAAACGAAGGCGGTAGTCTTCAGTCAATTTAATAAAACTGCTCTGAATATCACCAAGGTAAGTCGCAAGTATCTCCGCGCTTTTTTCATTCCACCTGGATTCCGAAAGAAAAAACTGGTAAGGTTCCGCCCTGAGGGCGGTCGCCAGTTTTCCGATGGTTTCGTCGGAGACCCACTTCTTGCCGTTTTCAATGTCGTTGATAAAATTATGGGTTAGATTTGCCCTGCCCGCCAAAGCAAGCTGGGAAATATTGGCCGCATTGCGCAAGCGTTTTAAGTTTCTGCTGAAGAGGTTCCGGATATTAAATACATTTTCGCCGTCCATATCCGGATTATCCTGCGTTACAACAATACACGCAAATAACCGCAGGCGATTTTGATGTCGCCATTGGGATTTTTAATAATAATTTTTTGTTTTTATGAAGGATTTATATATAAATATCGTTATGGGCAAGTCCGTTATTTAAGGTCTTTGGTATCTGTCATGGCGATATTGCTGAAAATTAAAATCTCCGGGCGGTATTCAAAATGCATGGTATCGTAAACGGTCCATTTGCCGCCCCAGACAAAGCCAAACGATTCAAAAGCCTTGATTACCTCCGCCGGGGGATTAAGGCGTTTGGAATAGGGGACAGCCCACCACTCCGGATTATACTGGGAAGTCCACAGCCAATAAGTGGCCAGACCGTTAGTGGATTTGGGAATGATATCAATCGCGGTCCCGTAAGCGTGGAAACTCCGGCTCTCGGTATCGGCAATATTGCGCCAGTTCTAGCCGTCTACCGAACTGATGCTGCCAATCCATTGACGCACGGAAGCGCTGGTTTTTGACGCCGCAAGTATCGCCTCCTCAACCAGGCTTAACTGGGTAAGTATGGAGTAATGAACCATAACGGTAAAACCAAGAAACTTTATGGATTTAACCCTGTCCCAGGACTCGCTGCTGTTATGGACCCTTAAAAGATCGTCATAAAATTGTGTAGTGCGCTTGACCGAAGAACCTGACTGCTGCTTGCGGCGTTCGGTCATCTGCCGCATCCGATCGGATTCTTCCGCTGTCGGATCTTTCCAGGGCGGCAGCTCGGCAGCATAATTATAAAACGGCTGGCCGCTGTATTGCGAAGCCTGGGCCAAAAGATTTTCCGGCAGGAGTTTGCCGTCAGCGTAATAAAACCACTTGCCTGCCAAAAAAACAGCCCAGTCCCCGTTGCGGTAAACAGCCGGCCCTACCCGGTCCGGATAAGCGGCAGCCAGGGCCTTCATAACAAGTTCGGCCCGGTTGGAAGGCGCGGGCGGTGATTGCGGATAAACAACAAATAAAATTAAAAATGAAAAATTAAAAATTAAAAAATGAGAAAAAAATCTGCGCATATATGAAAATTTAACCTGATATACCGAATCTTTAATTCCGAATTTGTTCCAGTGCAGGCGTATTGCCTTTGCCCCTGTCTGCAACACAATGCCTTTCGACAGGACAGGCCCATTTTACGGCGTTGGTTATTACAAGCTGGACTTCATTCTGGTAATAGATCGGGAATGTCTCATGGCCGCTCTGGAAATAGAAAACTTTACCCTCTCCGCGCCGCCATGTACAGCCGCTGCGGAAAACTTCGCCGCCCTGGAACCAGCTTAAAAAAATAAGTTCATCAGGGTTTGGGATACCAAAAGGTTCTCCGTAAGTCTCATCATGGGGAATGGTAAAAGTTTCGCTTAGCCCGCGGGTAATCGGATGATTTTTGGCTATATTCCACAGCCGTACTTTTTCGCCGGCTTCCCGCCAGCGCAGCAAATGGGTATCTGTTCCCATAAGCGCCTTAAAAGGCTTGGAAGCGTGGCCGGAATGCAGAACCACCAGGCCCATGCCGTCCAGAACACGGCGGCATACCCTGGCAACAGCTTCGTCATCAACCTCCTGATGCCTCATATGCCCCCACCAGACCAGAACGTCAGTATCGTCAAGGGCCTCTTTGCTAAGGGTCTGTCTGTGATCCTCGAGTACTGCGCAGCGAATTTTCCCGATGGAACTGTCCTTTTCCAGGAATGACTTAATAACACTATGGATACCGTCCGGATAAACGGCTTTAACCTTTTCATCCTTTAATTCGTGAACAAATTCATTGTAAATCATCACATTAATCATAAATTCACCGTTCCTTTTGAAAATTATACCATAAAAAACATATATTATCCACAATTAATTTATAAAGATTAATTTATAATGACTTGATGAATAATTCGGTTTAAAATAAACTAAAAAAAAATCGGATTATTGAACTAATATGGTATATACAATAAAAGAAATAGCAAAATTATCGGGAGTATCGGTCGGTACTGTAGACAGGGTGCTGTATAACCGGGGCAGAGTCAGCGCGCAGACCAGGGAAAAAATTACCAGTATCCTGGAAAATTTAAATTTTCAGCCAAACGCGATGGCAAAGTCGCTTGCATTGCGCAGACACCCGGCTACGGTAGGCATAGTATCACACGTACAGCCAAATTTTTCCAACTACGCGATAGAACAAAGTGAATTGGGAATTAAAGCTGCCATATCGGAGATAGAAGGTTCGGGAATAAATTTTTGTCATGTATACAGCCGGAATTTTGATATTAATCATCAGATAACCCTGATAGACGATCTGGTAAAAGACGGAATTGTAGCGCTGATGATACAGCCAATTTCCAGCGAAGCCTTATTGGAAAAAATTTCTTCGCTGGAAATACCGGTATTTTGTTATTCAAATGATATACCCAATGATTATCCTCATTATTTTGCCGGTATAAATACATATAAAGCGGGCGAAACCGTTGCGGGCCTGTTCCATTTAATAAATCCAAAACTGCATAAAATGGCGTTTATCTCATCTTCGCTTTCGATGCTCGGCAATTTAAGGCGTTCACAGGGATTTAAAGAGAAACTAAAACAACTTTATGGAAAAGATATAATTCAATGCGAAATCACGGCCATAAATGATGATGATATCGCATACAAAAATGTATATGAGATGCTGCGTAAAAACCGTGACATAGACTCCCTCTTTTTAAATTCTGGCGCGGTTAAAGCCTGTTTTGCCGCTTTTACTGAACTTGGAATATTGGGAAAAATACCCATAATATCTTTTGATTTGTCGGAAACCATAATTAACAATATAAGGAATAACAATATTGCGGCGACAATTTACCAAAATTCCTATCAGCATTCCTATTTAACGGTAAAACGCATTTATAATTATATTGTAACCGGTATTTTGCCGGCACAGCGCGAAATTTATGTCGACTTTCAAATAATTATCAGGCAGAACCTTAACGATTAGAATCGTTAACGATTAATTTTAAAAACCTTCCGCGAAGAGTCTTTCGCCGACGGCAAGCAATGTATCGGTATCCCTGGCGTCAAGCGATCCGTCAGCCATGGGGCCTGTGTTAAGAAGCAGATTATGGCCTTTACGTTTGCTTTCTGCCAGCTGGGCCCAAACCTGATCTTTGGTTTTATGGGCGCCAATAATTGAATAACCCCAGGAACCTGGATTTTCGGTCATGGTTGTACATAATTCTACCATGCTGGATCCGGTAATTTTTCCGTGTTTACTGGCGGTATCATCTTTGGTTGGTACATGATGTTCTGAAGAGAAAAAATCCTCGCTGCCCAGAATTCCCTGCTTATACGATACAAGAACATGGGGAGATAAACTTCTGATGTATGAATAAAGTTCATCAATCTTAAAAAGACTGTAATCGCCGGATTGGGGAACGGCAATTCCGTCCAGCCAGATTCCTGCCGTATCGGGAACCAGGGTAATTAATTCCTTAATCTGACGTTTCATAAATTCCAGATATATATTTAGATCGTGGTCTTTACCAACTGCATATGAAGGTTCAGGCGGATTGTAATTGGGCCTGGCGCTTCCGCCCCATTCATCATTATTTGGAGCATGCGGATGTTTCCAGTCCCTGCCGTGGCTGTAATACAGAAAAAACCCCATCTCCTGTTTTTCACATTCCACTGCCAATTCCGCTATCAAATCCCTGCGCGCCGGACTATTGACGGAATTAAAATCGGTTTCTTTTGTATCCCAAAGGCAAAAGCAATCATGATGCCTGGTTGTAATGTTTATGTATTTCATTCCGCATTTTTTGGCAAAAGAAACAATTTTTACTGCGTCGAATTTATCGGGATGGAATTGCTCCTTTAATTTGGCGTATTCGGCTACAGGTATAAGTTCGCGCAATTGCACCCATTCATGACGGCCCAGAATGGAATATAGGCCGTAATGTAAAAAAAGGCCGTACCGTGCGTTTTTAAACCATTCAATATTGGCTTGCCGCGGATTTTTCGCGTATAGTTCTTTATAATTTTCCAGATAAGAAGGCGTTTTTCCTGTCAATCCATTCTCCTTTCAGAATATTTTTCATTTTAACTATTCACCTTGTTTAAACTATTCTCCCGTAAAAAGCAAATTTTCGTTTTCCCAAACATCAGTCTCCAGATCGTAAATTTCCTGTAATAAACCTTTATTAAATACCAATTTATGATTTCCGATTATTTTTACAGACCAGTCCCCGTATGAAGATTCCTGTATTTTGCGATGGGCCGCCGCTTTGGCGTTTAACAATGGTACAAGGGATTTGGACTGCATTGCCGGTTCTTTACCGCAGCCGGCCAATTCCAAAAAAGTCGCAGCCAAATCCTGCAGTTCAACAAGGGAATTATCCAGAACGCCTTTTGCCGCCGTATCCGGCAGCGAGATAATAAGGGGGATATGAATGGAGGCCCTCTGCGGCCTGGTTTTGCCGAACATTCCAAAATCACCGAGCATTTCCCCGTGATCAGATGAATAAATAATTACGGTATTATCCAGCTCATTGCGGGCGGCAACCTCATTGATAAGTTTACCTGCCATACTGTCAATATTCTCAAGCATGGCAGCGTAATTTTGCCGTATTCCGTTTATATCTGTATCTTTGATGTCAGTCCAATGATTGGGCAGGGGAAAATCAACATTCTTCCACCGGCTCCGCATTTCTTCTGTAACATCCCAGGGACCGTGCGGGCCCGCAAAATTTACCTGTAAAAACCACGGCTGATTGGCCGGAAAATTCCGCAGGAGTCCCAGCGCGTTATCTGTTAAATAATTATCGCAATACAGATCCTGCGGCAGTACAGAAGGATGTACGGCATGTTTGCGGGTTTTCATATCTTTTATATAAGATTCCGCATAACCGCGATTTATAAGAAATTTCATATAAGGGTCCCTGGGATTAAAATTCCCCGGCTCTTCCGCTCCGCTGTTAACCGCGTCTATTTTGCCGGCATTGTCTATGCTGTCCGTAAAACCGATTTTTCCAAGCAAATCAACCCAGCCGTCAAGCCCCCAAAATTGTGTATTTTTATGCAGATCAAACTTTCCGGCTCCGGCGACTCTGTAACCTGAATTTTTTAAAACATTGTAAAAACTGGGCAGATCAGGCGGATAATCATGCTGATTGTCCGGAACGCGGCAGTTCTCATATTTTAATCCTGCAGCCAGACAGGCCCGTGCCGGCGCGCAGAGGGGAGAAGGCGTAACCGCGCGGGTAAAAGTAATGCCGGTTTCCATCAATTTTTTAATATTGGGCATTTTTATGGGGAGCATAGGCAAACCCATTCTGCCAAAGGTATCTTTGTCAAAAGGCAGCCAGTCTCCCCTGTGCGAATCGGGAAACAAAAATAAAAAATTGGGCCGTTTAATGTTAATTCCGTTCATGTTAACCCCGTTCAGGTTAGTCCTGTCCTGGTTTCATATTCTTCCCAGGATTTCCAGAATCTTTTGCCTATGGGATGCAGAATATCTCCCCACTCGCCGGCCAGGCGCAATAATTGCGCGCGAAGCTGTTTGACAGTATCGTCATATCCGGCCTGGCCAAAAAGGCTGCGGCATTCATACGGATCATCGCGCAGATTAAAAAGCTGGGTCGCGTTGACGGTATTGCGGTATTCAATCAGTTTAAACCGGTCTGTTTTGATACTGCGGATAAGATCGCTATAGGCAAAATAAAGTTCCTTGCGCGTTACATAAGAGGGATCGCTTAACATCTTTTTAAAACTCAATCCCTCTACCGAGTCCGGTATTTCAACATCAAGCATTTCGCAGAGAGTGGGAAATATATCAAACAAATAAACATATTGATCCCTCGTCTGGTTAACCGGAATTCCGGGGCCTGCCATAACAAGGGGGACACGCACAGAATGTTCGTAATTGTTCTGCTTGCCCATAAGTCCGTGGCTGCCCATTGCCAGGCCGTTGTCGCCGGCCAGGATAATGATTGTATTTTCCAGAATGCCCTGCTGTTCCAGATTGTCAAGAATACGGCCTATTTCAAAATCCAAATGTGTTATCATGGCGTAATAATCGGCCAGCTGTTCCCTGACTTCACCGGAATTTCTTGGATAAGCGGCCAGCTTTTCGTCGCGTATCGTTTTAAACCCAAAATCAACCGGGTGTTCTTCAAGGAAGTTTTGGGGAAGCGGTATATCATCGGCATTGTACATTTTCCGGAATTGGGGCGGCATTGTACGCGGATCATGCGGGGCAAGATATGCTACATAGAGAAAAAAAGGGTCCTGCCCCGGATTTTGCGGCCGGGCAGCCTGCCGGTTACTTAGAAAATTCAGGGCGGTATCGGTCAGGAGCTCACTTGAATGTTTGCCCGGATTAAATTTATCACAGTGCATTTTGGTGATTTTGTTATCGGCAAAATGATTAACCACCACATTGATTACATTGTCATACTCGGCGGTGGGATCATAAAAATTCATAGGGACATTCCAGTGATCCCACATTCCGCCAAAAAAGATATTGTCACCGCCGTTAAAACTGCGGTTAAATGCCTTGGGGCCGTTATGCCATTTGCCGGTCCCAAAACAATTATAACCATGCCCGCGCAGGTGCTCTCCCAGTGTGGTATGGGTCTGCGGTATCTGCTGGCCCACATCATCAATATGGAAAAGACTGCGGCCGGAATGGATCATGGCGCGGCTTGGCATGCAGACCGCGCCGACAGTACCGCAGGGTATATGGGCGCTTGTAAAAGACGTACCCATCCTGACCAGGCGGTCCATGCTGGGAGTAATTATCTCCCTGTTACCAAGGGCCGCGATGGTATTATACCGCTGATCGTCTGTTACAATAAAAAGTACATTGGGTTTGCGGTTCATTTATTAACTTTTATTTAATTATTTTTGATGAACGCGTCATAAGGTCCCTGGTACGCTGCAAGGATATCATTTATTCCCATCTTTTGGAAATTCGCGACATATGCATCCCAGTCTTTATCAAGGCTTAAGCCGCCGGTCAGGAACTGCACAACATACTCCTGTACATAACTCCTCATGTCAATTGACGGCTGATTTATCTTCTTAATAACATCAGTAGTCATGTAAAGCATGGGAATATATTTCTTGGGAGCGTACGGTGCATAATTATCGTGAGTCGCGTTATAAAGCCGTGCCTCAAGTCCGTCCGATGCGTATATATCATTAAAATTTGAGGCCTGTTTATCCTGCGGATAATACTGCCCTATATTTGTTCTCCAGCAGATATTCTGAACTCCTGCCAGTGCTGTCAGCGGTCTCCACAATGCAGGCAGTCCGGAAGAAGCCATTACATCCGGAGCAGTTCTTTCCCATTCCTGGCCTTCCCGTCCGTATCTGGCTTCCAGGCCGCCTTCCCATGTATAAAAATAATCGATCCAGCGGCACGCGACTTCCGGATTCTTCATACTTTTGGTAATAATAAACTGACCGGAAGAATATGAAGCCTCAGGATTATAAACCGCGAAACGAACGCCGTTGGGCCCTGCCAGCGGAGGTACAGAATCATAGTTTTTTTGTTTGTCGCCGTTCATGTTCATAAAAGCAGAAGGAGCGCGCTGGACTGTAGCGCCCAGGAGTAAATCGCCTGTACCGTCGGCAATGCTTCTGAGCTGCGCAGGTTTTGCGCTGAACGAAGTCTCGTCTATCAACCCCTCGCTGACCAGTCTCCTTACATAACGCAGGCCTTCCCTAAACTCCGGTTTGTCAAAAGCAAAGGCGATCTTGTTGTCATTGGTAACATACCTAAAATCACAGTCACACTGGATAAATGCATTGATAAAAAAAGTAATAAAACTTGTATTTCCAATACGGTTATTGGGATCTTGGAAAGGATCTGTATCAAAGAAAGGTATTACATCTTTGCCGCTTCCGTTGCCGTTAGGATCCCTTTCCTTAAACGCCTTTAAAACCTGGTAGAATTCTTCTGTTGTTGTTGGAGTTTTAAGATTAAGGTTTTTCATCCATGTTGTGTTCATCCAGAGTTTAAACGGAAAATACATATGATAGGTTTTTGCAATAAAAGGCAGACTGTAAATATTACCGTCAGGTGTTGTTATCATCGCCCTGATGTCCGGATTATCGGCAAGCTGCGATACCGCATTGGGCGAGTAAGTTTCTATCAGTTTATTTAACGGAACAAAAACTCCCTGCGAGCCGTAAAGGATCTCATCTTCTTTGGGTACAAACGCTGCAAGGTAGACGTCAGGATAATCACCGCTTGCAAGCGACAGATTGAGCATTTCCGGACCGTTGGTTGCGGGCGCCAGCTCCCAGTTAATATGGACGCCGGTTTTTTTCTCATAGGAAAGCGTAAATTCATTAGTGTTGAAGTCCTCGATGTTTACGGTCTGTACAGTCCAAACCCTCATTGTGTACGGCGCATTTACAATGGGGAATTGACCCGGAGCGGTTACAAGATTGGAATTAACAGAACCTGCACTGCCGGTCTGCGCCTGCTGTCCGCCGCCGCCGGCAAATACCATTGTTCCGGTTATCAACAGAAACACCAGACCAAAAAGAAATTTTTTAGTTTTCATTTTTTCCTCCAAAAAAATTTTAAGATCGAATCAACCTTTAATTGATCCAATCATAATTCCCTTGATAAAATATTTTTGCGCAAAAGGATAAATCAACAGCATTGGCAGACTGGCAACAATTATTAATGAATATTTTAAAAGTTCAGCCAATGCGTATCTTTGGGCCAGCTCCAGCTCGCTGGTTATCATGGTAAAATCAGAGATATTCAGAATTAATATATTCCGTAAAATAATCTGCAAAGGATAAAGGGAAGATCTTTTTATATAAATCAGCGCGTCAAAATAACTGTTCCAGTGTTCAACAGCGTAGAAAAGGGTAATTACCGCGATTATCGGTACAGAAAGCGGGATGACTATCTTCCAAAAAACAAAGAGGTCGCCTGCGCCATCAATTTCGGCGGACTCGTACAGTTCCTCCGGGATGGAAGTTCGTATATAAGTCCGCGTAATGGTCATATTCCAGACAGCCAGCGCTCCCGGCAGAATCATGGCGAGTCTGGTATCTATCATATGCAGGCTTTTAATCAGCATATAAGTCGGAATCAACCCGCCGCTGAACATCATCGTAAACATAAAATACATCATTATTATTTTTCTGCCCCTTAAATCCCTGCGCGCCAGCGGATAAGCGGCCATCATTGTAAAAATTACATTTATGATCGTGCCAACAACCATATAATAAGCGGAATTAAAATACCCTGTAAGAACAGATTTATTCTGGAAAATTCCGGTATACGCCAGAATTGTCGGCTTTATAGGCAGCAGCCAGACTTTACCGGCAGCTACAGCGTCGGCCGAACTTAATGACGCGCTTAATATATAAATCAACGGATAGATTACGACCAAAAGGACGATAACCATCAGGATATTGTTGACGATATCAAAAACAAGATCACTGCCGCCGGATAATCTGGTGCCTTTAAAAATATTTTTTACCGGCATTTACCAAAGCCCCGCGTCAGAAACTTTATTGGCGATTTTATTAACCGCGACAAGCAGAATAAAATTAATTAAAGAATTAAACAAATTAACAGTTGTAGAATAAGCAAAATCTCCGTTCAGCAAACCGACTTTATATACATAGGTGGATATAATCTCGGAAGCCGTAATATTCATGGAATTCTGCATAAGGAACGCTTTCTCAAAACCAACGCTCATGATGCGTCCGCAGTTGAGTATAAGCAGAATAACGGCTGTAGGCATAATACCAGGCAGATCAATATGCCGGATACGCTGCATCTTGGATGCGCCGTCAATAATGGCGGCTTCCTGTATCTGCGGATCAATTCCGGAGAGCGCGGCAATATAAATAATCGCGCTGTAACCGGTATTCTGCCAAACTCCGGTCCAGACATACATGGATTTAAAATATTCAGGTTTGCCCATAAAATTGACAGGACTTCCCCCAAAAGCCGTAATAATGATATTTACAAATCCGTTATGGGGAGAAAATACCTGGATCATAATTGAAACCATTACAACCATGGAAATAAAATGGGGCGCATAAGTAACCATCTGGACAGTTTTCTTTAAGCTGCGGCTTCTTAATTCATTGATGCAAACGGCCAAAATAATCGGTATGGGAAAACCGGCAATAAGCTGATAAAGACTTAATCCTACAGTATTAACAATAAGCCGCAGAAATACATATGATGAAAAAAACTTCTGAAAATTTTCAAACCATATCCATTCGCTTCCCGCGTAACCTGCTACAGGGTTAAAATCCATAAACGCCATCTGCAGACCGTACATGGGCAGATATTTAAAAATAAAAACCTGAATAACCGGGATCGCCAACAATAAATAAAGACCGGGATGTCTTTTAAAGTATTTGAAAAAATCGAGTGTATAATATTGGAATCTGCGTGTGCGCACACTCATGTTTAAAGTATAAGCATGGAAAAAAGGCAATGTCAAGTAAATTTTTATAAAAATACCCAAAATTACCCACGCAGAATACTGCGCAGAATAAATGAAAAATTATTACCCTTATATTTTGATGAAATGACGGGATTTTTACCTTGATATTTTATCGAAATTGCAATATTATTACCCTTATATTTTTCTAAATATATATATAATAATAAAAGATATGAAAGAAAACTACTTTATACGTAATATCGATCTTGTCCTAAAAGAATGGGCAGGGCAAATAAACAGAAAACCTCTGATACTGCGGGGTATGCGGCAGGTAGGCAAGACTTCGGCAGTACGGAATTTGGGCCAAAGTTTCCGGTATTACGTTGAAATAAACTTTGATGACGATGTTTATGCAGGAGAGTTTTTTAACCAGAACCTGGACCCTGCCGAGATTTGCAGCCGTTTGTCCGTATATACCCATACCCCGATTATACCCGGAGAAACCCTGTTGTTTTTTGATGAAATTCAGAATTGCATTCCAGCCTTAAAATCCCTCCGCTATTTTTACGAAAAATACCCGCAGCAGCACCTGATAACCGCAGGCTCATTAATTGAATTCGCTTTGGATGAGATTCCGTCATTTGGAGTTGGCAGGCTGCATCCGGTTTTTATGTACCCATTTACATTTTATGAATTTCTGGGCGCAATGGGCGATCAAATGCTTGCGGACACCTGCCGCAATGCGGGGCCTCAAAATACACTCCCGCAGCCAATCCATAAAATATTGATTGACCGTTTGCGGATTTTTATGCTAATCGGAGGTATGCCGGAATCAATCGCACATTATTTAAAAAATAAAAATCTGCTTGACAGCAGTGAAATTCTGGAAGATCTATTAAACACATTCAGGGATGATTTTTCTAAATACCGATCCAGAATATCTCCCCTGTTCCTGAATGAAGTTTTTAATTCGGTAATTCATCAGGCAGAGGGAAAATTTATTTACGAAAAAGCGGCAGAGGAAGCGTCAAACGCCAGAGTAAAACAAGCCCTGCAGTTATTAATTATGGCAGGGCTGGCATATCCTGTCACACATACGGCAGCCAACGGAATCCCGCTGGGCGCGGAAATAAAATCCAATTACCGCCGTATTATTCCCTGTGATACGGGAATATTTTTTCACCTGCTTGGCATCGAAAAATCAGAAATTTTATTGGCAGATAATTTTAAGACAATTAACCGCGGCACGGCGGCAGAAATTTTTGTGGGCCTTGAATTACTTAAGGCAGCAGGTACCAACACACAGCGGCAGCTTTACTGCTGGCACAGGGACAAGGCCCAGAGCAGCGCACAGATTGATTACCTTATTCAAAAGGGGCAGGAAATAATTCCAATCGAAGTAAAATCCGGAACCCAGGGCGGTATGAAGAGTTTTAAAATTTTTATGAAGGAAAAAAATATCAAACGCGGGATAAGGACATCCCTGGAGAATTTTTCCAGCGAACCTGATTTTGACATATACCCGCTGTACGCCATTTCGAATGTGTATGAATAACAATTACCGGATATCGCGATTACCCCAGCCTGGAAGCCGCCGCCCTGAACTCCCGCGCCATTTTTTCTGAAATCTCATCGGCTTTAACCAGACGGATGATTTCGGCAAGATTCTGACAATACGTATCAAACAGCATTTTGCCAAGCTCTGCGGACGCCTTTGAAGGATCTCCTGCAATATGATTGGGATATTGCGAATACCAGTCATAACCGGAGAATACGTTCATTTTTCGCAGTTGTGCCAGTCTGCCAAGGCTGCGGGATTCGGCAATGTCCTGGGCTTCCATGTGTACCAAATCGGGACGCAGGTACATTATCATTGATGTCTCGGACAGACCGGCGTGGGAACCAAGATCGTCAGTTTTTGCGAAATCGCAGAGTTTCTGCCGCTGTTCTTTATTAATGTGTCCAAGGAAGTAAGTATATAAACTGTACTCCCTGTCCAGGCGCGGCATTTCCTGGATAAAGAAGGGAAGAAAAGAATTGTTGCCCCCGTGGCTGCTCACCAGAATGATTTTTTTAAAACCGTTGCGGCCGATCTCGTCGCACATTTCCCGCAGCGCGTCCATTAACAAATGGTGTGATGCGGTAATGCATCCGGGAAAATGAGAAGCCTCGGCAATCTGCCCCAAAAAGTAATACGGAAACACAACGGCCTTTTCAGTTTCAGCCGCTTTTTTACATACCTGCTGCCCGGTATACATATCTGTACCCAAAGGCAGGTGGTTCCCGTGTTTTTCAAGTACTCCTATGGGCAGAATACAAACCCCGCCGCTTTCTTTTGCGCACTCCGGAAATTCTTTGGCTGTCAATTCTTCCCATAGCATGATGTTACCTCCTGGTTATATGACTGTAAAACGCAGGACAGTCTTCCCCTGCGCGGCCATGTCCTTCCCAACCAGCCGCAGACGGTAAAGGCTGTCTCTTTGCCAATCATTGTGAATCTTTGGATCAGCGAGTTTGATTTCTTCGGCCTGGGCGGTAAATGCTTTTGCGTCAAAATCCAGATTGACTCTGCCGCCCAACTGGGCCTTGCCGCCTGTGATAACGGGCCTGTCAAAACAGAGCAGGTTTAGTATAAGCGGCGATTTACATTCATTAAGCGTCCAGGTATCGGTCACTTCCAGGAAACCGGCGCCGGGCGCCTTATCGCCGGACATCTTTTCGCCGGACACCTTTGTGCCGGGAACAAAAATATATACCCGTTTATAACTTTTAACGCCGGCAGAATCCGGATACGCGCCGGCAATGTCCATGGAAAACCTAATTCCGGAGGCAGGGCAGACAGAATCCGGGGCTTCTCCGTTAACGCCGGCCAGTTTTACATCACGGGCGGCGAATTCCTTCCCGGGCGCCTGGTCAGCGCCGTTTATCGACGGCAGGTTGTGATAACCGGACTGCATAGTCCACAGCGTATAACGTATGTCGCTGAAGGTGAATTTGGTATAGGTCTCAACACCGGCGTCAACAAGAACAGGAACGCCGCCGCAGTAAAGAACAAAAGTGCCCACATCATTGTGATTGTGGCTTTCGCTGTTGTTGCCGCCTTTGGCGGAAAAGAATAAACCCTGCCGGCTGTCTTCGCTTTCGCGGGCTGTAACTACCTGGATGCCGGGGAACCAGGCCAGGGACGGCGCCTTGAATCCCGTCGGTTGACTGCCACTGCCCGGTTGACTGCTCACGCCTGGTTTACCGCCCCCGCCTGCACTAAAAATACCGGCAAAAAGACGGTACTCTTCAAAGGCCCTGTCGGAGACAGTATCGGTATTGCAAAATTTATTGGACCGCAGGTAAGAAGAAAAAGAAGCAAGCATATCATTACCCATGTTAGCGCCGGCCCTTTCCAGAACACCGACAGGAACAAAAACCCTGGGAGGGGCATCAGCGTAATTCACATAATATTCATTTCCTATATAGACCTTGTAAATATAGGAAACCATATTCTGAATTTTTTTATCGCTGTAGAGGTAGGAGACATCGGTTACATGGCCCAGTTCCTCGATAAAATCCAGAAGGGAAGCGCCGGCAACTCCAAAATAGCTTGGGCCTTCGTCACAGCCGCCGTCATCGGAATAAAAATGTAGAAATCGGTTTATGCTTTTAATGGACTTGTTGACGCCCTGTTCGGCGCGGTCAAAAACCGGGGCAAAGATCAGGAAAGCAGCGAGGACATTAGAATTGATCCAGGGATTCCAGTTATTTACCGGATCATCGTGGGAAAGTCCCATCCACGGAAAATAATCGGCTTCGGCAAACGGAACCAGGATACGCCGCGTTACTTCCTCTTCCATGCGGCGCTTTACTTCCGGGGCAGGACCGGCGATCGCGTCGCCAAGGAAATAATAAACCCAGGAAACAAGCGAGCCGGTTTCCGCGGAAAAAAGATCGATGTAAACATCGTCCTGCGGATCATGGAGCCTCCTTGGTTCAGGATAGGCTGTTTTTTCTCCGGTTTGCGGACGGTGATAAAAGCTGCCTTTGGAAGGGCGGCCGTGATTGAGGTGCGCGGGTATTACCCAGGTAGTTTCCTCGCAGATGAGCCAGATCCCGTTAATGATATCATCGAGATACTCGCCCCTGCCTTCGATACATTCGGCAATCGTTAAAACCTGCAAATCAAAACGCCTGTCAAAATAAAGCTTCTCGTAATTGGAACGGTTGCCGTCGCGGTAAAATTCAAGATAAACGGAGGCAGGAAGGGCCGGCCATTTTTGGCCTTTGCGTTTGGCAGCCTCGGTATGGTAAAAATTTTTAATATCCGATGGAAGCGAAGTCCACTTTGCCCTGTCGGTGTAAAGCGGGAACGGACGGAATGGAATTTGGGGAAGTTTGATTTCCTTGATCATAATAACCTCTTTTTAATAAAGCTGCCCAAAAACATTAGTTTCTTAATTATTTACAAATAGATTTAACCTTTAATCGAACCTATCATTACGCCTTTTACAAAATACTTCTGCACAAAAGGATAAATAAGGATTACCGGGACCGCGGTAACAACTATAAGCGCGTACTTTATTACGGCGGCAGCCTCGGCAAGACGCATCTGCAGCTCGGGATCGGAAACGGTGGACGGATCTATCTGGGAAGCCATAAGTATTTCCCGCAGTACTATTGTAAGCGGGTACAGATTTTTATTGTGCAGGTAGATCATCGCGTTAAAGTACGCGTTCCAGTGGCCTACCCCGTAGAACAGGACAAGAACCGCTATAATGGCTTTGGAAAGCGGGACTACAATGCGGACGTAATAATAAGCGTCGCCGCAGCCGTCGATTTTTGCGGCGTCAAGCATTTCCGACGGAATGCTGTTCTGGATAAATGTCTTGGCGATTATCATATTATAAACCCCTATTGCGCCGGGAACGATCAGCGCCCAGGGAGTATTAAGCATTTTAAGGTTTCTGATAAGCATATATGCGGGGATCATGCCGCCGTTAAAAAACATGGTAAAAGTAAAAAGGAGCATGATAAAATTTCTTCCCGGCACATCGCTGCGGGAAAGGCAGTAAGCCGCCGTCATTGTCATTATGATATTAATGCAGGTTCCGGCTACAGTATAAAAGAGGGAATTTCTGAATCCCATCCAGACAGAAGCGGTATTAAAGACGGTAATGTAACCCTGGACGCTGGGGCGCACAGGCCACAGTACAACCTGCCCGGACTGGACAGCGGAGCCGGCGGAAAATGACGCCGAGATTACAAAAATGCACGGGTATAAAACAATGATAAAAAACAACGTTAGAAAGATAAAAATTAAAATGTAAAAAAGTTTGTCTCCCGCGGAATATTTTTCCATACCGTTCGCCATGATTTCCCCCTAAAAAATTCCGGAACCGGAGAGTTTTCTGCTTCCCCAGTTGGCAAAAATCAACAGCAAAAAGTTAATCACTGAATTGAACATTCCGATTGCCGCGGAAAGGGAAAAATCATTTATGCCGCTTGCCAGGCCTACTTTATAAACGTATGTCGAGATTACCTCACTGAAATTTATATTTAGGGGATTCTGCATAAGCAGTGTTTTTTCAAACGCGACGTTCATAATATTGCCGACAGCAAGAATAAGCATGATGCTGGCGGTGGGAAGGATACTGGGAATGTCAACGTAGAGGACCCTCTGAAACCTGGTAGCCCCGTCCACAAGGGCGGCTTCGTGGAGAGTCGGGTCAACATTGGAAAGGGCCGCAAAGTAAATTATAGAAGAGTATCCGGTGCTCTGCCAGACAGCGGACCAGACATAAATGTGTTTGAAGTTGGTCCCGACAGCCAGAAGATCCGGGGGCATTTGATTGGTTAGAAAAAGCATCAGGGAGCCGTATAAGCCGTTGCGGCTGTTAAGCAGCTGGAAAATAAGTCCTACCATTACGACTGTGGAGAAGAAATGGGGAATATAGGTAACAGTCTGAATTACCTTCTGATACCTGCGCAAAGGCATGGCATTGAGCAGCAGGGCAAAAACTATTGGAATGGGAAAAGTAACAAGGAGGCTGTAAAAGGAAAGTGTCAATGTATTGGCAAGTATCTGGAAAAATTTATAAGACTCAAAAAAACGTTTAAAATTATCCAGCCCGACCCAGGGGCTTCCAAAAATTCCCAGAGAAAAATTGTAATGCTTGAACGCAATTACAAGTCCTCCCATGGGGCCGTAGGAAAAAATAACAAGATATGCAAGGGGCAGCAGCAGGAGTAAATAAATCTGCCAGCGGGCCCGGATGTTAAACCAGAGCTTTGTTCTCTCCCGGGTTTTGTCTCCGGCGTTTAGTACAGGTTTTTTGCTCATATTGCTGCCTCCAAAAAAAGCCATTCCAAAACAGCCGGTTCCGGAATGGCTTTAGGTTTATTATTTCTGCCTGTTATAGGTCGCCTGGGCAATGGGGATCCATTTCTGCAATCCCATACCGTCCAAATTCTGTAAATAAGCGTTCCAGGCTGCGTCGCTGTTTATGTCACGGGTGCTGATTATAAATTCGGCAACGGACTGGCTCACATACTGGTTGATGTCGGTAATGGGCTGCGAAAGGGTGGCGCCGTCGGCAGCGCTGTAGTAAAGCTGAGGCAGTACATACTGCGGATGCCTGGGAATAAGAAGCTGGTAGTTAACGGCATTGTGCATTGTGGAAGGTTTGCTCGGATCCAGCGGGCTTTCGAGGTTGCCGATGGTGTTGCCGACGTCCAGAGGAGTATACCTCGGGGTCAGATTCTGCCAGTGCTGGGCAGCCGGTTTCGTCCAGATATCATGTATCTGTGCGGAGCTGAGTCCGGGGTACAGTCCCATGTAAACCATTGCATTGGTCTGAGTTTTAAGTATCGCGGGATCTCTTGTCCAGTCAACATTTTCCTGTCCAAACCTGGTGATAATGGAAAGGGTCGGCTCATAGAATGAATCCATTACCTTTACCGCCAGATCTACGTTTTTGCATTTGTTGGTAATAAAGGTCATCTGCTCGGCTACATAGTCATTGAACGGGGTATAGCCGGGGCAGTTGGGGCTGCTGAGCGGCGCCATAATCGGGGCCATTGCCCTGTAGTTGGCATTATCATCCTGGGTAGGATTGCCGGCGAAATTGCCTACGCTTCCCATTGATGTCAAACCTACTACCATGGGTGTTCCGTTAAGAACGGCCCTGAATCCCTGCTGATCGGTCGTAAATGTGGACGCGTCCAGAAGTCCGTCCTTGAAAAGGCCGTTAAGGTACTGCAATGCCGCACGGAACTGCGGATCGGTAAACGACGCAACTACATTGTTTCCGGAAGCATCGAGGGCAAGCTGGCCGGGATTATAGTAAACAAAGGCGTTAATCAATGAAGTAATTACGTTTTCACCGTAGGTGCCGTTGTACCATCCGAATACGCCGATTTCATCTTTTCTGCCGTTGCCGTTGGGATCCTTGTCCCGGAATGCGGTAAGAACATTGCGCAAATCATCGGTGGATTTGGGTTCCTGCAGTCCCAGGTTGGAAAGCCATGTGCGGTTGATGTAAAGCCGGTTGGGTGTGCAGTTCCAGGTCTCCGGCTGGAAACGGGCAAACGAATAATTGTTGCCGTCGGCGCTTCTTGTATCACGGAGAATATTGCCCCGATCCGGCTGAGGAATTGCGTTGAAATACGGGGTAACAGAAGGATTGCTCAGATACTTGTTCAATGCAAGCAGAAGGTTGTTGGTGCCGTATTCGAGAATCTGTTCCCTGGTCATGCCGCCGCCCCAAATGGTCTCGGGAAGATCATTGGATGCTGCCAGCAAAGAAACCTTGGTTCTTGATTCGGTAGCGTCGGTCGGCAGGTAATAGAATGTCAGATCGATATTGTGCAGGTTCTCCAGATAATGAGTCAGGTAATTGTCAACAAAATCCAGAATAAAGGCATTGGTTTGAATTCCTATCTCAAGGGTAGGTTTCCCGCTTGCAGTCTGCTGCTGGCTGCTTCCGCTGGCAAAAACAAGAGCTCCTGTAAATAATAAGCAGAAGGTAATAATTGCCAATTTTTTTAAGATGTTTCTGTGCATAAAACCTCCGAAAAAATTGTGTATCATTGAAGTATATTACCCGGATTTGGAGATGTCAAATAAAAAGAAAAATTCAGCGGCACCGGCTGCAGCCAAGAACATGGACATGGGGCCGCCTGGAAAAAGTAAATGGCCGTTCGAACATCCGGCAGATCAGGACCTCATTTTCCAGGAGAACATGGCCGCAGACAGGACAGATCCGATCCCGATTCCCGCGCAGACAATAAACACAGCCTTTTATATGCATCATCCGGTCTTTGCCGCCGTTGAGGGACGGATAAGCCAGTGATTTAACCAAAAGCCCTTCGTCAAGTTTGGCGCTGCAGACAGGACAGGTCCTGGGATCACCGGGCATGCCGGTTTGGGGAGAATATTTCCAGCCAAACCGGTTTTTACGGTGTTTTTTGGGATGACTATAATAATGGCTGCCGGGAGTTATATGCACCCCATTTCCAAAAAACAGGTTATACCCAAACCAGAGAAGTACGGCCGCTGTTGTGGTAAGGAGCAAAGCCTCTATATATTGGCCCATTTTATGTATTATCGGCACAGGTATATCAAGATTTTGCCGGATATGGCCGATTTTTAAATAGGGTGAGCTTTTAATTTGGATGCTCAGGAATCGTGCAGCCGGCAGCCGGCTTGACATTTGGGGCCAAAGCGGGAGAAAATAAAAGCGGGCAGGACTTTTTTGGGAACGATGTTCTCAAAAAGCCTCTACTATTCATTCCTTTATGCCGATAATTAGGACAGGTAGGATGTGAGTATGACAATTGACAGGGTAGGTTCCATAGATCCCATACAGCCCGGTAAAAAACCCGGACGCTCGGATCAGGTTAACCAGATACCCATAAAAGATTCCATAAACATCTCTTCGGAAGCGGCGGAAAAAGCTGAACTGTACCGTGTAAAGGAAATCGCGGCAGCGGCTTCGGAAGTCCGGACCGGGAAAATCGAAGAGTTAAGGGCAAAAATCAACGATCCTGCCTATCTGAACAAGGATGTGATCAACGCTACAGCCGATAAAATAATAGACGCTCTTTTTGGTTAATAACCAAAAAACGTTTTGAATGGCAAGGCAGGCTTTACAGGAGCGGAACCCTGACACCGCATGATAAATCATGGTGTGTCAGGGTTCCGTTTTTTTTTGGAGATTAACATGGCAGACATGGTATACAGACTGGATCCGGAAATAATAATCGGCCTGGATTCAATAAGCCGCGCCGGCAGCCTGGCTGCAGCCATGGGCGGCAAGGTTCTGCTGATAACAGAACAGATCCTCTACGAGGGCAACGCTATAGGACGGCTGATGTCAGTCCTGGAACAGGCCGGAACCTCGGCCATTTTATTTGATGAAATATCGGCCCAGTCCACAGCGGAAGCCGCCCAGACGGCTTCAACCCTTGCAAAAGGCGCCCGCTGCACAGTTGTTATGGGTTTCGGCGGACTGCGAACCCAGTCAATCTCCCGCATGGCGGCAATGACCGCCAATTCCGGAACCAATATTTTTGATCTTCTTGACGGTAAAAAAAATACCGGGCCTTTTATTCCGTATATCGCGGTTCCGGCGATAGATCCCGACCCTTTTATGTTTGCAAACTATTTTGTAACTGTAGATCCCCGGGATCGTTCGGTCAGGCTGATAAAGTCTCCGGCAGGACTCTGCAGAGCCGCAATCCTTGACGGCGGATTATTCATGAATACGCTCGCGGGAAAATTCGCGACAACAGCGGCTTTTGACGGATTCTGTACAGCGGTGGAAGCGTACTGTTCCGTAAAATCCAGTTTTTTTTCCGACGGAATTCTTGAACAGGCAATCGCCTCCTACAGTAAAATGATCAAATCCCAAACCGACAGTTTTGGGCCTGATTTTTTGGAATTATTTATCAACGCGGCTTTTCTTATGGCCATGGGTTCGTCAATAAGCGCGCCCGGCATAGGCACCGCTCTTGCTTATTCGCTTAACGCGAAGTTCCCGGTGGCAAAATCCTGGTGTTCAACCGTTATTCTGCCGTACATACTCGAAAGGCTTGCCGCTGCCAGACCCGACAAAATGGCAAAAATAGCGGCGCTGATGGGAGAACCGGTGGAAGGCAGCACAGTAGCCGAATCCGCGGCAATGGTAACCGACAGTATCCGCCACTACATGGGACTTCTCAATGTTCCCGCAAGGCTCAAGGAATTCAACCTTGTACTTGACCGCGCTGTTGTAGCCGCGGAGGCCGCAAGGGATCTGGAGTTTGTTTCGTTCTCGCCGTACACGGTCGCTTCAGAAAACGCCTTCGATATATTAAAACAGGCATTTTAAAAAATTTTTTTAAAAAATTCATTATAATAAACCTTAACATGATTACCCTGCAAAAAATAAAAAAACTCCCCTATTCCCAGGGCATAAGAAAAACGGCAAAAATTTTTGAAGAAGCCGAGCGCGCGTTTATTAACGGTTCATTTGATGACAGAGAAATCCCGTATCTGTCTGAAATCCTGGATTACTGGGCAGCGATCCTGCCGGCAGAATATAAAAATGCCCTGGAATCTGCGGCCAGGAATTTGGCCCGGACGGACAGTGATTGTCAAAACAACGGTGATTGTCAAAACAACGGCGGACAAAACAAGCCGGAAGAAGCCGCCAATACAAGACGAAGCCTCAATACCGCCAAATACATTTTTTTAAATCAAACAGGCCGCTTTCCTTCGGAATGGGATTTTGACGCGGTTGACGGAGAAGGAAAACTGGATCAGGGGAAACGGAAGGTCTTTAAGGGAATTAAAATTTACCTGGAAGACATTAGGTCTCCATTCAATGTAGGGGCCATATTCCGGACAGCCGAATCCTTTGGCGCGGAAAAAATACTGCTGTCCCCTTTCTGCGCCGATCCCGGACACCCAAGGGCCCAAAGAACCGCCATGGGCTGCACAGAAATCTTGCCCTGGTCCCGCGCGCAGAATAACATCTTTGCCCGGGATAACCCTTTTACACAAAAAACCCTTTTACATCCGGGCTTTGGTTTGCCTCCTGATTTTTTTACGGCTGATACAAAATGCTTCGCGCTGGAAACCGGCGGCGAGCTTCTGCGGGACTTTTCTTTCCCGCAAAACGGCGTAATGATCGTAGGGTCAGAGGAACTGGGAGTAAGCCCGCAGGCGCTGGCAGCCGCGGACGCGGGCGGAGGCAGGGTCAGCATTCCGGTTTACGGCGCAAAAGGTTCGCTTAATGTGTCGGTGGCTTTTGGAATAGCCATGCAGGCCTGGGCAAGTTCTCGCAGTAATTCTCAAAATATGATATGATTTTAGTGTGATTTTGATACGGCTGACAGGTTTAGTTTAGGTTTAGTTTAATAGAGGGGAAAATGAAAAAATTGTTAAGACCAAACCCGGTAATTTTATTCCAGGGAGATTCCATTACCGACTGCGGCCGCAAAAAGGACGAGCCGGCGGCAAAGCCGGCAACAGATTTGGGGCAGGGTTACCCTGCAAAGATAGCGGCAGTAACCGAAATACTTAGGCCCGGCTGCGGCGTTCGTTTTATAAACCGTGGGATCTCGGGAAACCGTGTTATTGACCTGCTTGGGCGGTACGAAAAAGATTTTAAAGCCCTTAAACCGGATTTGGTTTCCATCCTGATAGGAATTAACGATACATGGAGACGGTACGATAAAAATGATCCCACAAGCTCCGAAATTTTTGGGGAAAGCTACAGGACCCTGCTTGAAAACATAAAACGGGATTTACCGGACGCGATTATCGTAATAATGGAGCCGTTTCTGCTGGACAGTGTTCCGGAACGCAGAGTCTGGAGGGAAGACCTTGATCCAAAGGTTCAGATTGTACGCCGCCTTGCAAAAGAGTACGCAGACTGCTTTATTCCTATGGACGGAATTTTTGTCAGGTATGCCGCGCAGGGTTATAAAGATACAGACATGGCCGGCGACGGAGTTCATCCGACGCCTTTTGGTCACGGAATAATCGCCGCAGAATGGCTGCGAAGCCTGGAAACGGCCGGGCTTGGTTGGTAAGGAAAATCGATATGGCCAATGTTTTTCAGGGAGAAATGGATCCGGAAATCGCCGCTTTATTGGGGACCGGCGCAAAGGCAAAACCGGCGGAATCCGCGGTACCGGATTATTCAGCCATTTTCGATGAACCGATTGAGGATATCGAACCGGAAGAAGAAGTCAATCTGACCTCTGCCGGTTTTCCTCCTGTAACAAAACGTTTTGAAGAAATTCCCAATCCCGTGTTTGAAGATCCCAACTATTACAAGATCGCGCTATCCGGGGAGGGAGAAATAGCGCAGCGAGTTCATACTTTGCTTCAGAAATTTTTAAATTCAAAAGATCCAAAAGACCGCGGCGTATACAGGCAGCAGTTTATAACGGCCTTCTGGGAATTTTTTATCGGCATCGCCCGCAAGGCGCCGGGCAAAATCGCGGAACCAAAAAGATTCCTGCTGCGCTTTGGAATTATTCATCCGACTTTTTTGGATCGGGAAAACCGCTCGATCTTTGCCAAAATAGTAAACGATAACGTATTGAACCAGCCCGTGTATTATCTTGACGAATGGTTCAGGGCTGTAGGGACCGGAATGATCCGGCCGTCCACAACGGATGAAGTAAAAATTTCCAAAACCAATCAGTCTGTCCGAATAAAGCAGTTTCTGGAAAAAGCCCAGGGTAAACTGGACGGTACGGTACAGCTTTTAAAGGCAAAGGATGTTGAACGGCAGGACCTGGAAGAAAACCTCAACAAATTAATCGGCCATATTACCGAACATTTTCCGGTGGAAGGTCTGCCGGATGTTTCGGCATGTTACAACGAGGGACAAAAGCGCATATTCGGCGATATTCAGGAAATTCTGCGAGGCCTTCTAAAATCGGATCATGATCTGGAAATATTCCTGCGGGATTATTACCAGGCCGAGCAGGACGTAAAGATGCTTCAGGTTAAAATGGAAGAAGAAGGCATCGAAACCGTTGACGTCAAGGCCGTTGATACTGAATTTGACACGGTAAGGCAAATGGCCAAAATGACTGTCGGCAGGCAGGGAAACCATTTCCCGATACTGACCAGCGAATATTACCATAACGCTCCCCCTGATCTTGGATACAGGGAAAACATCATTTCCATATTGGCCTGGATCGAAAGCATTGATCCGGAGGCTTATTGCCGGTCCTACAAAAACAGACTCAACCGCATTGTCCCGTACGTAGTGCTTCTCCCTACCTACGGCGACAGCGGCCTTTGCTGGGAACCTTTTGACAAATTCAACCGCGCAACAAGCCGGGGCAGAATCGCAATTCCCATGTACCCAAAAAATTTGCAGGCCGCAATGCTGTACGCGGTGGGTGATTTCCGCTGGCAGGTTGCAAAAGAAAAGGCTTCTTTTTACTGGATGGAAGAAGGCATAACCGGTAATTATTATCAATGGTTCCAGAAGATGAAGATCAGGGGCGATGTCAAGGAATATTTTATTAACGATTACATTACATGGATAACAAAGGAAAGCGACGGAACCCAAAAACTGGACAAGGAACTGCGCGGAATTTTCTGGAGACATATTCCGTTCTCAAAGGCCGTAAAAGAAAAACTTAAAAACCGCAGCACCGTTTACCAGGAGCTTTATCAGAGGGATGTTAACCGTTCAATGTCAGACGGTTATTAAAAAATATTTTCCGGACAGGGAGACGCCATGGAAGATGAAAATCTCGCCAAAATTCCGGGCCGCATAAAAGAACTCCGTAATATTATGGAAGTCAGCGCTCTTGATATGGCCAAAGAAATGAATATAACTCTGGAAACATATAATCAGTATGAATCCGGCGGGCTGGACATACCCATAAGCGTACTTTACAAAATTTCGGCAAAATTGGGAGTTGACGCTACAGTCCTTTTGACCGGTGAAGATCCCAGGATGGACACAGCAAGCGTATGCCGCGCGGGCAGGGGTGTTAAGATCGAAAGATACCCCGGATACGAATTTACCAGTCTTGCGTATAATTTTAAGGGCAGGACTATTGAACCGCTGATGGTATATCTGGACCCGTCAAAGAAAGCTTCCGGACCGGTCACGCATTCAGGCCAGGAATTCAATTATGTTGTGGAAGGCAAAATAAAGATCAGCGTCGGTAAAAAAGAATACATCCTGGACGCCGGAGATTCCATTTATTTTAACGCCGATCTCCCGCATGCCCAAAGCGCAGCCGAAGGGCCTGCCCGTTTTTTGACAATCATACAGGAATTATAATAATGAACGAGATACTGTCCCGGTTTTGCCCGTGTATTGATTTCGAAAGCTATGAGGATTTTTTTAATAACTATAAATGCAATGTTCCGCCAAATTTTAATTTTGCATACGATGTAACAGACGAATGGGCCCGTATTTCTCCGCAAAAAACAGCCCTTGTAAGAACCGATGATTCCGGGGTTATGCAAAAACTAAGCTTTGGAGAAATAAAGCTGCTGTCTGACAAAGCGGCAAATGTACTGCTTGGCCTTGGAATAAAAAAGGGCGATGTGGTTATGCTCATCCTCAAGCAGCGGCCGGACATCTGGATACTTATGACGGCGCTGGAAAAAATCGGCGCGGTCTGCATTCCCGCTACTTACCAGCTCACGCAGAAAGACATTATTTACCGCTGTAATATCGCAGAAGTTAAAATGCTTGTCAGCACCGATGACGCAGACCTGCTGGAAAATATACGGGGAGCCGCAAAGCATTGCTCCGGACTTGTTGTCAGGGCCGCGGCCGGCAATAACATCCCTTCCGATTACATTGATATACGTAAAGCCATTGATAATGCCGCTGCGTCATTTACACGGCCAACCGGAGACGGCGGCACAAAAATAAATGAACCGATGCTGATCTATTTTTCTTCCGGAACTACCGGAATGCCCAAAATGGTTCTGCATAATCATACGCTTGCATTGGGCCACATTGTAACGGCAAAATACTGGCAATGCGTACAGGACAACAAAATTCACATGACCCAGACCGATTCAGGCTGGGCCAAATTCGCGTGGGGCAAAATCTACGGCCAGTGGATCTGCGGCGCAGCTGTCGGCGCCTACGATACGGATAAATTCAGCCCCGCAGGAATTCTTGGAGCCCTGGACAGAATCAGGCCCGCCACTTTCTGCGCTCCGGCAACTGTGTTCCGCTACCTAATAAAGGAAGATCTTTCCAAATACGACTTTTCATTTATTGAACACACGACCGTCGCGGGAGAACCGCTGAGCCCGGAAGTCTACCACCGGATTAAGGAAATGACCGGAATGGAAATCCGGGAAGGATTCGGCCAGTCAGAAACATCGGTAATGGCCGCTGCCTTTAAATGGCTGCCGGTTAAACCCGGCTCAATGGGCAAGCCAGCGCCGTTATTCGGCCTGGACATTCTTGACGAGAGCGGCCGCCCGTGTGACAGCGGCATCGTGGGAAACATCAGCATTACAGCGGCGGGAAACAACATCTACTCGCAGGAAGGCGCATCGGTAATGCCCGGTCTTTTTACCGGATACTGGAAGGATGAAGAAATAACCAACCGGAGCTGGCACAATGGTGTTTACCGCACCGGAGACATGGCCTGGAAAGACGATGACGGTTACTTCTGGTTTATTGGCCGCAACGATGACGTGATCAAATGCTCGGGCTACAGAATCGGTCCGTTTGAAGTAGAAAGCGCCCTTATGGAGCATCCTTCGGTTCTGGAGTGCGCGGTAACAGCGGCCCCGGATCCGATGCGCGGCCAGGTTGTCAAGGCAACTATAGTACTGGCCCGCGGTTATACGCCGTCGGAAGAATTAAAAAAGGAACTTCAGAATCACGTCAAGAAGGTAACCGCCCCATACAAATATCCCAGGATTATCGATTTTGTAAATGAACTGCCCAAAACCATAAGCGGCAAAATTCAGCGTAATGTTATAAGGGACAGAACTTAAATATTTTATTGGCCGTTTAACTTAGCCGTTTTATTAACCGTTAAACTTCTGCGGAACAGGAATCGGGTACACGCCGGAAAAACATCCAAGGCAATAGCCATGTGTTTTAGATGAACCGGAAGGAGCCAGCGATTCCAACAGACCGTCAACGGAAATAAAGGCCAGGCTGTCCGCGCCCAGCGACTTGCAAAGATCGGGAACGCTGTTGCCGTTGCTTATCAGGTCCTTGCGGTGCGGAGTATCAACGCCGAAGTAACAGGGGCAGAGCACCGGCGGGGAAACGATCCGGATATGAACTTCTTTGGCGTCCGCCGCCCTGATGATTTCTACCAGGCGTTTCATGGTTGTACCGCGGACTATGGAATCGTCGATAATGACAACACGTTTGCCCCGGACTTCGCTGGTTATGACGCTGTGCTTGACGGACACCGCTTTTTCCCGCTGAATCTGGCCGGGAGCGATAAAAGTACGCGCGATGTATTTGCTTTTTACGATTCCAAGGCCAAAGGGAATATTGGCGGCCCGGCCGTAGCCGATTGCCGCAGGAACTCCGGAATCCGGAATCCCGATTACAAGATCTGCTTCAACACCGGATTCGCGCGCAAGAATCTCGCCCGCCCTTATACGCGCGCCGTATACGTCAACATTGTCGATTATGCTGTCGGCCCTCGCGAAATAAACATACTCAAAAGTGCAGACCGCCCGCCGGATTTTTTCGCCGAGGCTGAACGATTTTACTCCGTCCCGGTTAATGATAACCACTTCGCCGGGTTCAATGTCCCTGACAAATTTTCCGCCCACCGCGCCAAAAGCGCAGGATTCGCTTGCGAGAATCCAGCCGCCGTCAAGCTGCCCAAGACAAAGCGGTCTTATACCGTTTGGATCTCTTGCGCCGACAAGAGCGCTTTCTGTCAGAACAGCCAGCGCGTAAGAACCTTTAATGGACTGAATTGTATCAATAAGCGCCCTTTCGAGCCCTTTTTTATAATTCCTGGAAATAAGATTGACTATAACTTCGCCGTCATTTGTAGAAGCAAAACCTACGCCCGCGTCCTCCAGCAGTTCCCGCACAACATCGGCGTTGGTCAGCGAACCGTTGTGGGCCACGGCAACGGAACCAAGCTTGAAACGGCTTACAAAAGGCTCGGCGTTTTCAATTATATTTGTGCCGGCAGTTGAATACAGAACATGGCCGACAGCCGCCGGCCCCTTGATTTGATCGATTACCTGCGGAGTAAAAACCTCACTGACCAGCCCAAGGCCCTTGCGGCATTCCATTGTTCCGTCTTTAACTGCCGCCATACCGGCGCATTCCTGGCCCCTGTGCTGGAGCGACAGCAGACCGTAATAAATCAGGGGCGCGGCGTCCTTATCACAATCGTTCAGGTAAATTCCGAATACACCGCAGGCGTCATGAAACTTTTCATCATCATGAAAAGTTTCATATTGAAATTTATCATTGTTATTAACAGAAGGGGAAAATTGTTTTGTAATATTCATAATTTTTAAAATTCCAAATCTTCTTCGGCTTTGGCCATCTCGGCTTTTATTTTTGCCCTGGAGACAGCAAGTTTTTCTTTTAACGCAGGATACTTTACCGCGAGAATCTGACACGCAAAGTTGGCGGCATTGGCCGCGTTGTCTATGCCGACCGCGGCCACCGGGATCGGTTTTGGCATCTGCACAATCGAGAGCAGGGCGTCAAGTCCGCCCAGGCCGCCGGAATTAATCGGTATTCCTATTACAGGAATCAAAGTCTGGCTAGCGATAACGCCGGGCAGATGGGCAGCCAGCCCCGCGCCGGCAATGATCACTTCTGTACCGCACTTTTCAAGTTCCGCCAAAGTTTTCGAAAGAAGTTCCGGCGCGCGGTGGGCCGAGATCACATGGGCAGAATACTCCACGCCCATTTCCTTAAACACATCGGCCGCTTTCTGCATCATTGCTTTATCGGAAAGCGAACCGAAAAATATTGCAGCTTTCATTTATCGAGAGTATACCGGATTTTTATGATGGAATTCAAGATGAGGGAGGGAAAAAATTAATTTGTTTCATAATATGTTCTGTTTGATCGTCTTTATTTTTTAACATTATAACATTATCATGCTATATATGATTTTCAGATCGGTTCAATCCTTATATAAATCTTATTGGTTTGGATCACTGGATTCCCAACATAACCCCACTGGACAATTACTGTTATTATTTAAATATAGCCAAGAAAATATAATAATTAAATTCGAACGAAAAAAATTGGCTGGAGTTAAAATTTATGCGGTTTATTGACCGCAGTACAAGGAGAGTCGTATGGCAAAAAAAAAGTATGTTCAGGTCGGTACCGGCGATAGAGCTAGGATGTATTATGAAGCCATTTCCACAACTTATAAAGACACTGCGGAAATGGTTGGGTTCTGCGATCTGTCTCCCACGCGCATGAATTACGCGAATAAATTACTTACGGAAAAATATCATGTCCCTGCGGCAAAGACTTACTATTACACGGATTTTGAAAAAATGCTGGACGAAAATAAACCTGACGCGGTAATCGTAACCAGCGTTGACCGGACCCACCACGACTACATAATCCGGGCCATGGAAAAAGGCTACGACGTAATCTCGGAAAAACCAATGACCATTGACGAAAAAAAGGCCCAGACGATTTTTGACTGTATAAAAAGAACCGGCAGAAACCTGCGTGTAACTTTCAATAGCCGTTATGTACCCCATCATACCAAGATACGTGAAATACTAATGGACGGAACCATCGGAGAAATATTTTCAATCCATTTTGAATGGCTGCTCAATACCCAGCACGGAGCGGATTATTTCCGCCGATGGCATCGGAATAAGTACAATTCCGGAGGACTTTTGGTGCACAAGGCGACCCATCATTTTGATTTGGTCAACTTCTGGATTGGAAGCAGGCCGGAGACTGTTTACGCGATGGGCGATCTCAACTTCTACGGAATGAAGAACGCCGAACGCCGCGGGGTCAACAAGTTCTAT
>WQZG01000002.1 GCA_009780855.1 Treponema sp. | reverse complement strand
ATTCTCATTTCGCCGGAAGGCAGCCTGATTGTTACATAGTCGCCTTCTTTGGCCGCGATAAGGGCGCCGGCTCCGGCAGACCTTACCATCTGGCCTCCCCTGCCCAGGGTGAGTTCGATATTATGAACCGTAAATCCCAGCGGGATATTTTCCAGCGGGAGAGCGTTTCCGTCTTCAATGGGAGCGTCCGGACCGCTTAGAATTTTTGATTTAACTTTTAGTCCGTCCGGCGCCAGTATATAACGTTTTTCTCCGTCCACATAATTGATGAGGGCTATGTTGGCACTTCTGTACGGATCATATTCGATAGTAGCGACAATACCGGGAATCCCGAATTTATCGCGTTTAAAGTCAACAATCCTGTAAAGTTTTTTATGTCCGCCGCCCTTGTGGCGCGTGCTGATTCTTCCGTTGGCATCCCTGCCGGCTCTTTGCTTGCGTCCGGCCGTAAGGGTTTTCTCGGGTCTTGTGTTTTTGGTAAGGTCCGAAAAATCAAGGCTTTGCCAGGCCCTCATGCCCGGTGTTACCGGCTTGTATGTTTTAATACCCATGTTGAATTCCTTACACGCCTTCGAAGATCGTAATCTTCTCGTTCTTGGGAAGACGGACTATCGCTTTTTTCCAGGTTGAAGTATACCCCGAACGATTGCGCTGTCTCTTAGGTTTGGGAGCGACATTCATCACCGTACATGAAACCGGATGTACATTATAAAGTCTGCGTACAGCTTCTTTTATCTGTAATTTGGTAGCTCTTGGATCTACTTTAAAAACATACTTTGCGTCATCACGGAGTATGTTTGCTTTTTCTGAAAGGACCGGTTCAATTAATACATTGTCATATTCGATCATCCGGCGGCCTCCTCTTTTACGTTCTGTCCGTCGCTGTAAAACTTGCTGAGGTTTTTGGCAGCGCTTTCCAGAACCAGGATACGGCGGCCGTAAAACAGATCATGTGCCCTGAGGCTGTTATACGAAAGGAAGTAAAGCCAGGGAATATTGGCGCCCGCTCTTTTGGTAATATTATTTTTATTATGGAGGGCTTCCCAGGCAGCGAAATCAGAATCTTTGATTTCCCTTAGATCGTTTAATATTATTACTGTCCGCTCCGGGTCCCCGAAGTTCGCAAGCGTTTTTGCTAAATCTTTTGTCTTGCCGGAATCAATCGAAAAATCTTCGATTATTTTAAAATTCTGACCCTGGGCCTTAAGACTTAGGATACTTTTAATTGCCAGCCTTTTTGCTTTTTTTGGCATGGCATAGGAATAATCCCTGGGTTTGGGTCCAAAGACAACACCGCCGCCAACCAAAATGGGCGATTTCTTATCACCGCGGCGTGCATGGCCGGTTCCCTTTTGTTTATAAGGTTTGGTATTGGAACCGTTGACCTCACCGCGGTCTCTGGTATTTACGGTTCCCTGTCTTTTATTGGCAAGCTCATTATTAATGGCATACCAGATAACATCTTCGTTAACAGGCAGGCCAAAAACGGCATCCGCCAGTTCGATGGTTCGGACTTCCTTGCCATCAATGGAATACACGCTGCAATTCATCGTTTTCCCCGTTACCTCTTTACCGCTGCCCTGACCGTCACAAGGCCCTGGTTAAGTCCGGGCACAGCGCCCTTGACCATGATCAGACCTTTTTCGGAATCTATTTTTACAACCCGCAGGCTCAGTGTTGTAATATTTTCGCGTCCCATACGTCCGGGGAGTTTAATATTTTTGAATGAATGGCCTGGAGATGTACACTGTCCGGTTGAACCGGGTTCACGGTGAAACTTTGAACCGTGGGCAGCCCGCCCGCCGTGGAAACCCCACCGCTTCATAACGCCCTGGAAGCCTTTCCCCTTGGACATCCCGCTGACATCAACATAACGGACGCCCTCAAAAACCTCGATACCCAGCTTGTCTCCGGGCGCAGCTTCTTTATCATAATCCCTGAATTCCTTTACAGTCTTTTTGGGAGTTATATTTTCTGAAAACTGTCCGGCATAAGGTTTGCTTGATTTTCCGGTTTTAACGTCATCAATCCCCATAACCAAAGCGGCATAACCGTCTTTTTCTTTGGTTTTTTGGGAAATAACTACATTGGGATCGACACGCATGACAGTCACAGGGACAAGATTGCCCACTTCGTCAAAAACCTGCGTCATCCCTACTTTTCTGGCCATAAGACCCAACATCGTATACTCCGAATTTATTGCTTAATTTCAACGTCCACGCCGGCGGGAAGTTCAAGCTTCATTAATGAATCCATTACTTCCGGCGAAGGACTTATAATATCGATTAACCGCTTATGAGTGCGCATTTCAAATTGTTCCCTCGACTTCTTATTGACATGAGGTGAACGCAGGACCGTTATCTTGTTAATACGGGTCGGCAGGGGTATTGGCCCCGTAACTTTGGCGCCCGCTTTTTGAACGGTTTGAACGATAGATTTCGCGCTCTGATCAATTAATTCCACATCGAAACCGCGCAGCCTCACGCGAATTCGTTCATTAGTCATTATTCCTCCGGCTAACCGTTTATACGGTTAACATAAATAACAAGAGCTTAATTCCGTCTCCCGGAATTAAGCTCTAAATCTAAACTACTCTATTATTTCTGTGACCTGTCCGGAAGCGATTGTTTTGCCGCCTTCACGGATGGCGAACCTGAGCCCTTTTTCCATGGCAATGGGATGGATCAGTTCGCCGATAATTTCTGAGTTGTCTCCGGGCATTATCATTTCTTTTCCTGCCGGGAGATTTACCGTACCGGTAATATCGGTTGTACGGAAATAGAACTGGGGCCTGTAGCCGCTGAAGAACGGGCTGTGGCGTCCGCCTTCTTCCTTTGACAGACAATAAATCTGGCCCTTGAATTTGTTGTGCGGATTAATCGAACCCGGTTTCGCAAGTACCTGACCGCGTTCAACATCTTTTTTATCAATACCGCGGAGAAGAGTACCGACGTTATCGCCTGCCTGGCCTTCGTCCAGCAGTTTGTTAAACATTTCAATACCGGTAACAACGGTTTTTTTGGTGGGCTTGATACCTACGATTTCGGCCTCTTCGTTAAGTTTTACAGCTCCCCTTTCAATCTTACCGGTTACTACAGTACCGCGGCCGGAAATTGTAAATACGTCTTCAATAGGCATAAGGAAGGGTTTATCGGAATCACGGACAGGATCCGGGAAATAGGAGTCCATAGCCGCAAGAAGTTCCACTATGCACTTTGTGCTTTCTGTATCTTTACCTGCGAGGGTATCCTCAAGGGCCTTGAACGCCGAACCTTTGATGATGGGGATCTTGTCGCCGGGGAAACCGTTGGCCGTAAGAACGTCTTTGATTTCTTCAACAACGAGTTCCAGAAGTTCGGGATCATCAACCAGGTCAACCTTGTTAAGGAAGACGATCATATTGGGGACGCCTACCTGCCTTGCCAGGATGATATGCTCACGGGTCTGGGGCATAACTGAATCCGGCGCCGAAACGACCAGAATCGCGCCGTCCATCTGAGCGGCGCCGGTGATCATGTTCTTGATGTAGTCGGCGTGCCCGGGGCAGTCGATATGGGCATAATGCCTGTGGTCAGACTGATACTCCAGGTGCCTGGTGTTGATGGTAATACCCCTTGCTTTTTCTTCCGGAGCATTATCAATATCATCAAATTTCATGGCTTTGTCGCCGTATTTTTTAGCGCAGTACTGGGTAATAGCGGCTGAAAGCGTGGTTTTACCATGGTCCACATGGCCAATGGTACCGACGTTCATATGAATCTTGGTCCGGTTAAACTTATCTTTTGCCATTCCGTGTCCTCCTTGCTCTTGGGCACACTTTTAAAAATTCAATATACTTTTTAGTTCCGTATCCGGTACTAAATACTAATTGGTTTGCACCGCAAACCAGAAGCCTGCATTGCAGGCATAAAATCCGTCCGCAAGCTCAATGCTTACAATAACGGATTTTCTTGCTAATACGAGGATTTAAATAGAATAGGAATGAACAGAAGATAGGACGGATACTTTAACCCATCAACACCAACCGTTCGGTTCCACCTATCTCATTAAATCCAAAAAATAAAAAAATAAAAATTGTATTTCTATTTTTTTATTAATGATCGGTTTGGATCACCGAAAAATCGTTAAAACCGCGTACACAGACAATCAGGCAGATTGGCCCTGTGTAAAAAAAATAAAATACTTGCCACCCACCTCCTGATTATCCGCAGTGCGGTAATCACCGGTAAAAAACCGGAATAAAATTCAAAGAACAACATCAAAGTTTTTATTATATTAGAATATAATAAAAACTAAAAAAAATGTAAACCCCAGTCCGGAAGTTTTTTGAAATAAAACTTCCAAAAAGAAGACCTTTCTGCTATTTTTACCACCTGTAATGGGCGAAAGCCTTGTTGGCCTCGGCCATTTTATGCGTATCTTCCTTCTTTTTAAACGCGGTGCCGGTATTGTTAAAAGCGTCCATTAACTCGGCAGCCAGTCGATCGCCCATACTATGTCCCGAACGGGCCCGGGCCGCGCTTATAATCCACCGCATTCCCAGCGCTTCCCGCCTGGATTCGCGGATTTCGATCGGCACCTGGTAAGTAGCTCCGCCTACCCGGCGCGATTTTACTTCGATAAGGGGTTTTACATTATCAAGAGCCTGAATAAACACCTCCAGAGGAGGTTTATCCTGCTGTTTTTGCTGTAAAATCCCCAAAGCCTCGTGGACAATGCGCAATCCGATGGAGCGTTTACCCTGCCACATCATCCGGTTAACAAATTTTGATACAACTACACTATTATATTTAGGATCCGGCTGAATTCCCCGGTCTATGGTCTTCTTTTTGCGTCCCATTTAAAACTCCAATCAGGCCTTTGGTCTCTTGGCGCCGTATTTTGACCGGCCCCTCTTGCGATCTTCAACACCCAGGGTATCTTTGGTTCCCCTGATAATATGATAACGAACACCGGGAAGATCCTTTACACGGCCGCCGCGGACCAGAACAACAGAGTGTTCCTGTAAATTATGGCCGATGCCGGGAATATAAGCGGTTACTTCGGTGCCATGAGACAACCGCACCCTGGCGATTTTGCGGAGAGCGGAATTGGGTTTCTTGGGGGTCATTGTCATAACCCTGGTACAAACGCCCCGCTTCTGGGGACAGGAATGAAGAGCAGGCGACTTCGTCTTGGATGTAACCTGCTGGCGCCCAAAACGAACGAGCTGATTGATAGTTGGCATGAACAAAAAACTCCCTTAAAACATTAACTTATAATCTTTGGGTTATTAAGCCAAAAAAATCCCCCGGGAATTTGAATCCCCCTGGGATTTTTCCCAAGACAGGGAAATTAAACTTAACAGGAAGATAAAAAAAGGTCAAGGGGTAGATGAATAAAAAATTCATTTTTATGTATTTTTTTGATACCAGGCGCCGGTTTTGAGGCCCTTTACCCAATCCTGTGCCTGGTCTTTGAGCCATGCCAGGGAACCGCATGTTCTAATCCGGAAAATTCACCCTGTTGCGGCCCTGTTCTTTTGCTTTTTTAAGGGCATTATCCGCAGCCAGCAGAAGAATTTCGCGGCTTTTTGCGTGAATCGGAGCAATTGCAATACCGATGCTTGTCGCTACATTAATCGGAACTTTTTGCGTAACTTCCGGGGTTTTGGAAACCATGATCGTTTTGGCCGCAATTGTCTCGCGGATTCTCTCCGCAATGCTTTTGGCTTCTTCCGGACCGGTATCGGGGAGCAGGACAGCAAATTCATCACCGGCAAACCGGGTACAGATATCGCCTGCGCGGGTACAGGATAAAAGTATATCGGCGACAACTGTGAAAACATGATCCCCGGCTGCAGGCCCGTGGTGTTCGTTTACATAATGTATCCTGTCCAAATCAAGCACCAAAAGGGACATAGTCCTGATCCCAACAGAACCCTGGTCAAACCTGTCATTAATGGAATCGTCCAGAAAACGGCGGTTATAAAGACCGGTCATTTCGTCAGTTATGGCCCTGCGGCGGGCGGCCTCTCCCCAGCGGATCAGATCGGACAGGTTTTGGGAGGTTTGGTCCAGCCAGCTATTCTGAACTGTGCTTATCGCCTTAAGCATCTTAACCCCAATCATGGGATGTTCAGAGATGATCCGGAAAAAATCCGCACCCGGAAGGGCCATGACTTCAGTATCTTCTGCGGCTGTCAGTGTTGCGGATCTGGGTTCGCTGGCTATGATTGACATTTCGCCGAAGAAATCTCCCGGCCTGATCTCGAACATACGGCGCTGGGTGCCGTCCTGCTGGCTGACATACGCGTTAAATTTACCGGAAAGCAGGATATAAAGGCGATCGCCGCAGTCGCCTTCCCTGAATACCGCATCTCCCTTATTGATACAGCGGCGTTCCAGGAAAGCCAGGACAGTGCGGAATTCAGGATCGCTCATACCCGCAAATAACGGCGAATGAACCAGACTGCCATTCAATTCATCGTTCAATTCATCGTATGATCCGTCATTCATTTTATCGTTCATTTTATCGAACAATCCGTCCCTCCGGTATAGTGAACTACCCTGTCGCCTCCTGCCTTCCAGCTTTCAAGCAGAAGTGTGGAAGAACCGTCAAGGAAATCATCCCAGGTTTTTTCGTCAGCGGGCCAGACTCCCCAAATAACAGTACCGGTAAAATGAAACTCGGCTGCATTGTCAGCCGCCGGAACAGGATTAATTCCGGCAACAGATTCATGCAAGGCCTGAGCAAGGACCAGAGCCTCCGAAGAATTGCATTTATTGATAAGGAGTCCGGTCTCATTGCTCTTAAACCGCAGGGGCCAGCCGCGTCCAAGCCAGCGGGCCATATTTTTTAAAATAAGCGCGATATGAACCATTGCCTCGTCGCCGGCGCTGTGCCCCCTGGAATCGACCAGGTCTTTAAACCTGTCCGGCTTAAGCAGGATCAGGGCCGTAGGTTCTTCAAGAATTCTGTTGATTTCGTCCGATAAAAAAGATTGCTTCCATAAACCGGTTCCCGGATCTTCATAAGCCTTGCGGTGAAGCTCCTGCATCCATGACAGATTTTCCATAAGGATCATCCGCGTGGATTTGATTCTTACGGTTATCATTTGAATGGCGCTGAGCAGGATTTTTGAAACAGTATGCGGAATCTCCAGGGTCAATTGTTCCATTGTGCAGCCATATGAAGGAAACATTATCAGGGCAGAATCTTCTTCCGCCACGGCGCAGGCATCATAGGCGGCGCTGCGCGCAAAATCGAAATCGCCGATTACATCCCCGGGAGCGAACCTGGCAACCACATCTTCTTTTTCGTCCGGACCGTTTTTTATTACCCTGACACATCCTTCAACCAGATAGAAAAAATGTTTGGCCTGCTCGCCGGGTGAAAATAGAATGCTATCTTTGCGGAGCTGTAAAAAACCTGAATGCGCTGCAATTATTTCCCGGTCACCCGCCGGAAGCGCTGAAAATAAATCGGCTTTTAGTATCGGTGAACAGTCCGGAAGGTTGTCGAATTTTTTTAACATTAGAGCATCCAATAGAAAATATATCATAGGAGGGGTAATAAAACAATGTAAAGAAAAGTAGAAAGTAGAAAGTAGAAAGTAAAGAAGATTGAATAGAGGTCAAGTCGTTATTTGCAAGTCGTTATTTGGAATCTGAGTCTGCTATGCTCGCATATTTTCGATTTCATTTCTCATTTCTCCTTACTAATTTCTCATTTATATTAGCTTCTTCCGGATAACTTGGTCAGGAACGCTTTTGTACGTTCAAGCCTGGGATTGTCAATAAGGCTGGCGGCTGGGCCTTCTTCAATAAAGGAACCTGAGTCCATAAAAAGTACGCGGTCGGCTACTTCGCGGGCGAAGGGTATTTCGTGGGTGACAATAACCATGGTCATTTTTTCGGCGGCCAGACCGCGGATTACCCTTAGGATGTCACCGGTCAGTTCGGGATCAAGGGCACTGGTCGGTTCGTCAAAGAACAGGACTTCCGGATCAAGGGCGAGGGCACGGGCTATGGATACACGCTGCTGCTGGCCGCCGGACAGTTCAAAGGGATATGAATTTATTTTATCGGAGAGGCCCATTTTTTCCAGCAGCAGGGCTGCTCTTTGGCGGGCGGTTTCTTTTTTTCTTTTAAGGACACAGACCTGGGCCTCGGTAATGTTGCGCTCCACTGAAAAATGCGGGAACAGGTTAAAATTCTGGAAGACCATGCCCATACGCAGACTTATTTCGCGCTGTATATCGGGGGCTGCGTAAACACCGTCTTTTATCAGGTATTTGCCGGTAAAACTTATGGTACCGCTGTTTACTGTTTCCAGCCGGTTTATACAGCGGAGCAGGGTTGATTTGCCCGAACCTGACGGGCCGATGATTGCGACGACTTCGCCGCGGTTTACCATAAATGAAATATTTTTTAAAACTTCAAGATTACCGTAGGACTTTGAAACGCTGCTTACATTAATTACGGGATTAAATAAATTTCCGGCTGAGGTATCAGTATTAAGGTTTTCAGACATAATAGGAAAGCCTTTTTTCTGTATAGGCAAAAGCCGCGGTGACCGCCCAGTTCATTATTAAATAAAAAAGACCCGCCATAAAAATCGGCATGGTCGAAAATTCCCTGGCGGCCGCTGTCTGGGCAGCGTGGAAAAGTTCGGCGACGCCAATAACCTGCGCCAGGGCTGTATCTTTGACCAGGGTGATAACCTCGTTGCCCATTGCCGGCAGTATACGCTTAATCACCTGGGGAAGAACTATGCGGCCGAAAGTCTGGCTGCCGGTAAAGCCCAGTACCTTTGCCGCTTCGTACTGGCCCGCAGAAATCGATTCGATTCCGCCGCGGTAAATCTCCGCAAAATAGGCGGCGTAATTGAGCGCAAAAGCAATGATAACCGCGGTAAACCTGTTATATGACAGCAGGAACTTTATGGCCGCCCAAAAATTCGGCGACGTTATAAATCCTGAAAAAGCTGTGTTCAAAAAAGCGTACAAATACTTGGGCGCGAAGTAAATAAAAATCAGCTGCAGGATCAGGGGCGTGCCGCGCATTATCAGTATGTAAAATTTTATTATTCCGCTAACGACTATGTTTTTGGACATCCGCCCGAATGTAACAAGCAATGCCAGCGGCGCGGAAAAAATAAGGGTCAGGAAAAAAACCTGAACCGATGTTAAGGCGCCTGTCAGCATTACGCCTGCGAGCGCGATCATAAGTTATTTTCCTATTACAGAAATATCGGCGCCCATCCATTGGGTAGTAATTTTGGCGGCAGTGCCGTCCTTTGCCATGTCAAGCAGGATTGCCCAAACTCTGTCCGCCAGAGCATTGTCGTTTTTACGGAAGCCGATGCCGTATTCTTCTTCTTCCAGCCGGTCACTCAAAATGCGGAAATTCCTGCCGGACCGGTTTATATTGTCATTGGCGACAACTAGGTCCATAACTACCGCGTCAACTCCGCCTATATCCAAATCCATTAACGCAGTAAGAAAGTCCTTGTACTCGACAAGCTGTTTTATGTTGTTCCTGAATTCAGGAGTGTCATTAATAACATCAACCGAAGATGAACCGGATTGGGTTCCGATGATTTTACCGGCCAAATCGTTGATTGTTGTGTAGGATGAGTTACCCTTGACTACGATTACAATAGCGTTCTTGAGATAGGGAGGAGAAAAAAGCATGTTCTGCTTCCGTTCATCGGTAATGGTAAAACCGTTCCATATACAATCGATCTCGCCTGTATTGAGCTCCTGCTCCTTGGCCGCCCAGTCGATGGGCTGGCAAACCAGATCAACGCCCATACGGCGGGTAACTTCCCTGGCAAGGTCTATATCATAACCTACAATCTCGTTCTTTTCGTTTCTGAAACCCATGGGCGGGAAAGAATCGTCCAAACCCAGAATAAATTTTTTCTTGTTAAGGACATTGGTCAGCGAATTATCGGTTCCGGCCGAATTTTTTGAACCGCCGGATTGCTGACCTGCGCCTGCAAAAAGAACACCGGACGCAACCAGCAGGCAAAAAAACAAAACTGCAATCTTTTTCAATTTTTTCCTCCTTGGATAAAGCATATTTAATATATCAATTTTAAAGTCTTTGGTATAGTTTAGCTAATGGAAAAAAGAACAGTTTTTACAGAGGCTGTAACCATTGCGTGCGCCGCAGTCTGCGTTATTTACAGGATGGCTGTCCCGCAAAGCAGCAGCCTTATCTGGATTATCGCGGCGGCTTTTGTATTATCGGCCTGCGGAGATCTGCTGATAAAATCTTTTACAAAAAACTCTGCAAAGACCTGTCCAAAAAAAAGAATTAAGAACACGTCCCTGATCTATGGAATTTTATTTTTTTTATGCGCCCATGTTTGTTTCATTATATACATTCTGTTGGTGAACAGGGCATTTTCAATAATAATTTTTATGGTAACAGCCGTAATATTTTTAATTACGTTTACCGCCGCATATAAAAAATTTTTAAAACCGGACGGCGGCAAAAACATGGCAGCCGCGGTATTGGTCTATATTTTGGTTTCATGTTTTTCACTTGCTGCCGCGGTTAGACCCCAGGGCATGGCCATAACCGGCTGGATATACGCGGCAGGAATTTTCAGCATGATAATTTCTGACATCTTAATCGCTATTCAATACGTAACTGCGATTTGGTATCCAGGGAAAAGGCAGTTCAATTGGCTGATAATGTTCTTTTATCTGCTGTCCCAGGTGTTAATAACTTTTTCTGTTATTGCCGGCTGCCATGTGTTTGATTGACAATATTATTAAAAGTTTGTGAGAACATTATTCCAAAAGTAAAATCAGTGCCCTGGTTAAAGATGGCGTCTTCTTCAATATAGAACTGGAGTCTGTAAAACCTGAGTCCGGTATTATTAAGCTGCAGCACAAGGCCCGCCAGTACATTGGTCTGGGGCAGATTAAGCTGAATAAAATCCGTGCCAAACAATCCGTTCCACCTAAAAGGTATAATATGGTCTGACAGGGGCGATGTTTTTATGTTCATCTGCGCGTTAAAAGACAAAAAATTCCACGGGTGGATTTCCAGGCCAAGCAGGCCGTTGAACATGGGATACGATTTTCCGTCAAAGGGCGCTACGATTCCGGCCTGGGTATAAAAGGTAAAAATACGGGAAGCCCTTATATCTGCGAGCAGGCCGGCGGCAGCGTCCGGGGAGCCTGAGCCGCTGAGCAATTTGAGGCTGCCGGCCGGCAGTTTAAATGCGGCAAGAGCGGCCAGAGAAAACCTGTTGTTTTCCAAAAAAGTCCACTTGCACCAGAGATCAACATCTCCGGGCGAAACCGCGGCCTTATCCAAAAAAAGCGGGACGCCGTTGTCATTGGGTATATTAATATAAAGCTGATTTTGCAGAAATGCCTCGCGCTTCGCGTTGGGGAAGCCAAAAAAACCGTGGAAGCCTTCGACAAAACTATCCAAAAAACCTCCGTAATAGGAAATGATGCGCGTATCAAGGCCGGCCTGGAAATTGCGCGCCGGATTATAGGCGAATCCCAGTTCGGCCACACAGCTCTCGTAATCCCTTACGACAAGTGCTTTATCATACCGGCGGCCGCCGGAATCTTGCTGATCTATATTACCCGGCAGCAGGTCTTCCCTGAATCTGGAATCCTGCGAGTAGTAAATAGATGTATGCCATTGTAAATCGCCGGCTGCCCCGGACCTGGCAGGTAACGAAGGAAAGTTGTAATGGATAAGAAAAGGAATGTATAGGTTTTTACCATAGAGGGGGCCTTTGGAAAAATCATCGCCTGTAACTGTATGAATGCCTGCGGAAGTATCGGCGCTATATGCCACCGCGGCAGATAACATCAGGAGGAAAAAGGTAATTTGGAAGCGGCTGCGCATAAGGTGGGTTTATTATATCAAATAATCCGGAAACAGGGAGAAAGATCAAAATACCTTAAAACTCAAACAGCGGAATCTGCAGCCCGGCGCCGTCCGTATCTGACAGAAGCCGCCTTATGCGGCGCGGGTTCTCCGGCCGGTCGATAAAGGCGCCGGAGGCTGTGACAAAGTAACGGGCGCGCTTCATCACGACGCCCAGGCGGAGGAGATTGTCGAAGGTGAGGCTGCGGGAACGGCGGGTTTCGATTATGCGGCGGCCGGTTTTGGCGCCGATGCCGGGGACACGCAGCAAGACTTCGTAGTCGGCATGGTTTACATCCACGGGGAAAAAATCCAGGTGGCGCAGGGCCCAGGAAGTTTTTGGGTCGAGGCTGCTTTCGAGAAAGGGGTTTTCGTCCTCAAGGATTTCTCCGGGAGCGAAGTGGTAAAAACGCAGCAGCCAGTCAGCCTGGTAGAGACGGTGCTCACGGACAAGAGGCGGACCGGCTATGTCGGGCAGGCGCGGGTCGGGGATCCCTCCCCTGCCGGGAACGCCTACCGGAATAAAAGCGGAATAATAAACCCGGCGCAGGGCGTATCTGCGGTAGAGGGCGCTGGATAAATTGATAATTGTTTTGTCGTCCTCCGGACTGGCTCCGACTATGAGCTGAGTGCTTTGGCCGGCCGGCGCGAAAACCGGAGTTGTGCGAATCCGTTTTTTGTCCTCGGTGTTTTCGCTGACCGCGTTAAAGGTTTCCTTCATTGACCGGAAGATCACCTGGCCGGTTTTTTGGGGGGCGAGATTCTGCAGGCTTTTGTCCGTGGGCAGTTCGATGTTGGCGCTGAGCCTGTCCGCCCAAAGTCCGGCTTCCCGTATCAATTTTTCGCCGGCGCCCGGAATTATTTTTAAATGAATATAACCGTTAAAGCCGGTCTCCCGCAGGGTCCTGGCGGTCTCAATTAATTTTTCCATAACGATATCCGGATCGGCGAAGATTCCGGAGGATAGAAAAAGTCCTTCAATATAATTGCGGCGGTAAAACTGGGCAGTAAGCTCTACCAGCTCGTTAACTGTAAAACTTGAGCGCTTAAAATCGGCGGAGACGCGGTTGACGCAATAAGCGCAATCAAATCTGCACACATTGGAAAAAAGGACTTTGAGCAGGCTTACGCAGCGGCCGTCTTCGGTCCAGCTATGGCAGACACCGCCGGGCATTGCCCTGCCAAAGTTCTTTGCGCCGGATTTCCCGCGGGGAGCTGCATTAGGTTCTTTGCCGCTGCCGGAAGATGCGCAGGAAGCGTCGTATTTGGCCGAACTTGACAATAGTTCGAGTTTCTCCTGGATATCTTCAAAATTACCCATGATGAAATTTAACTATACGCCTGTATAGACTTAATGGCAATAGGGTTGAAGAAAAAATAAAATTGCATTAATGGTGTTTATTAAAGGTAATTAATGGAAAATATAAAAGATATTATCGAAAAATCAAGGAGAGCCCAGGCTGAATGGGCCCTGCTGCCTTATAAGCAAAGGGCCGGGCGGTTAAAAAACGCTTACCGTGCCATGGCCGCGATGAAGGAAGAAATCGCACAGACAATCTGCCGTGAGACCAGTAAACTGGCCATTGACGCTCTGGCGGCCGAAATAATACCGGCAATAATGGCGTTTCCGTACTATATAAAAGCGGGACGCCGTATTATAAAACCGCGGAAAATACACGGCGGCAATCCGTTATTGTTCAACAAAAAAAGCACACTGGTCTACGAACCGTGGGGAGTGACCGCAATTATTACGCCGTGGAATTACCCGTTTGCAATTCCGCTTTCAGAGACAGTCACGGCGCTCCTTGCCGGCAACAGCGTGATATTAAAAACAGCCTCTGTTACGCCCGGCTGCGGCAGGATGATTGGGGCGGTAATGGAAGCCGCAGATTTGCCTGCCGGACTTTTTACAGTTATCGAAATGCCCGGAGCGGAGGCCGGCCCCGCTTTAATTAACAGCGGTGTTGACAAGCTTTTTTTTACAGGCTCTGCAAAGACAGGCAAAGAACTCATGTCCCTGGCAGCCGCAAGGCTGCTTCCGCTGTGCCTGGAACTTGGCGGCGCCGACGCGGCGATAGTCAGGTGTGACGCAGACATAGACAGGGCGGTTTGGGGAATTATCTGGGCTGGCTTTTCAAACGCGGGCCAGTCCTGCGGCGGGGTACAGCGGGTTTTTGTCCGCAGGGAAATATATGAAGAATTTTTAGCTAAATTAAAACAATGCGTAGAAACCCTGGAACCAGGCAGTAGTATACCGGGAGATTCTTTTGTTAACAGGGCTAATTCTGCGGTAAGCCAGCAAAATTTTTTCGCCGGGTTGGGCCCGATGATATCGTTAAAACAAAAAGAAGAAGTAAAAAACCAGGTAAACCAATGCCTGGCGCTTGGCGCAAAAATCGCGGCGCAAAGCCGCGAAGGCAGCAATCCTGAAGGCAGCAGCCTTTTTTATCCGGCAACAGTATTGACAGATATAAAAGCCAGCATGCCGGTAATGAATGAAGAAATATTCGGGCCGGTGATTGGCGTTATGCCGGTCGACGGTGACAGTGAAGCAGTTGCAGCCGCGAACAACAGCAGCTACGGCCTGACAGCTTCTGTCTGGTCAAGGGATCGCGGCGCGGCTAAAAAAATGGCAGCGAAGATTAACACCGGAGCCGTAACCATAAATGACCACCTAATGTCACACGGACTTGCGCAGACACCATGGGGAGGATTCGGAGAATCGGGATTCGGTAAAACTCACGGCGAAGCAGGATTCCGGGAGATGCTAAGGACAAAAGTTGTAGTTGACGAGACACTGCCCGGAGCTGTACGGGATCCGTGGTGGCAGCCGTATTCGCCGGAAGTGTACAGCGGACTTAATGCGCTGGGAGATTTTGCAGGCGGACCAGGCATTATAAAAAGGATCAGGGCGGTTCCCGGCCTGGTCAAATTTTTTCTGCGAACATGGAAAAAAGATATATAGGTGTAAAAAGATATTCAGATCCATTTAATTATATGATAATATAGTGTCTGTCCGAAAAGTCGGTAACTTAACGACAGATACTGAAATGAAAAAATATGGCAGGGAGAATTTAATGTCAGGAAAAAAATTCAATTTAAAACACATATTTACCGCGGCAACAATCTTAACCGGAACGATATTAATACTCGCGCTGGCAGGATGTTTTAGCCCCTGGAAAGGCGACGAGGGGTATTTAACAATAAGTCTGGGCAGCGGGACGTCAAGAGCGGGATGGAATATTGACGATGAAAACCAGAATTATGATCAGGAAATAATCCTTGACGGACCCGGCGGCAGAATCTCCCAAAAAATTGCGAAAGGAGTTACTGCAGCATCGATTAAGTTGATTCCCGGCGATTGGAATGTAATGGTCAGGGCAACGGGCGCAAGGCCGGAGGCTGAATCGGAACTTCAGCCGGGCGCTGATAGTTATGAATCTTTGGGTTTCCCGGCTGTAATGCTTAAGGCTCTGGGTTATGGAACAGTTAAAATAGAAGCCGGTAAAACCAGTCCTGTAAAAATTAGTATGGCAGCTGCTACAGAAGTCTTTAACTGGGACCAGCTTAATTATGCATTCAGGCAAGCATCAGCTTCTGAGGAATATATATTAATAGCAGATAATATAAAGACTGAAAGCAGTCTTTCTTTTTATGTGGAAACTGGTGATACAAAAAAATTAACCCTGGTAGCCGATAAAGATGTAAAAATAACACGCGATATATCCGATCCTCAAAATTCAGATGGCCACATGTTCTCCATTAATGGCAATGCGGAATTCGATTTGGGTATTAAAGGCATGAGGGGGCAAATTACCATTGACGGGGGCGGTGTTGAGGTATACAGCTCTATTATCAGGACTGATCCCGATGTTGTATTGGTTATTAATGACGGAATAATTTTAACCAATAATAATAATATCAATGCTGATGATCAGGGCGGAGCAATAAGTGCATACGGAGATGTTATTATTAACGGCGGAAAAATTATTAACAATACTTCAATCAACGGAGGAGGAATTAATTTTTCCGGAAAAAGCTGTACCATGAACGGCGGTATAATATCACAAAATAATGCATCAGATTGCGGCGGCGGAGTTTATTTAACAGGATATTACACATCATTATCAGGAGATGCCACCACATTTACAATGAAAGGCAGCGCGGCGATTTCCGGAAATACAGGCAATAACGGCGGCGGTGTATATGTTGCAAGTTCTGGAACTTTTATTATGTCCGATAACAGTGCAGTTTCCGGTAATGGCGCTCCATACAGCGGCGGCGGGGTGTATGTTGAAAACGGGATATTTTCAATGCTTGATAATTCAATAATATCCGGTAATAAAATTTTAACCGGCGTGGTAGTTGATGGTGAAGAAGTCATTGGCGGAGAAGGCGGCGGCATTTACCTGGGTTATTATGCCAATCTCCAAATAACAGGGGGAACCATTTACGGAATCAAAGCAGGAGGCAGCCTGCCAAACGATCCAACATCTTTGACTGTTACGGAGGATTTTATCGGAACAGCGACATGCGGCAAATTCGCAGAAAATGATACGCTGCCGGACTACATCTACAGTGATTTAACTCAACTTTTAATGGACAGGTCTACCAATGCGACCATCAGGGCAATAGACGGTAAATTGATCGAACCGCAGTTATTTTCCATTCCGGATTAATGATTTAAAAATAGGAAAATTCAATGTTAAAAAATAAAAAACGTTTTTCATCAGCATGTTTTAGCGGAGCTTTCTTAACAGGAGCGATATTATTATTTGCGTTTACCGGATGTTTTAGCCCCTGGAAAGGCGGAGAGGGGTATTTAAATATTAATCTGGGCAGCGGGACAGCAAGGGCAGGATGGTTTATTCAGGATGAAAATCCCAATTATGATCAGGAAATAATCCTTGACGGACCCGGCGGCAGAATCTCTCAAAAAATTGCGAAAGGGGTGACCAGCGTTTCGATAAAACTTTTACCGGGAGACTGGGATGTAACCGTAAGGGCGACTGGCGTGAGGCCAAAAACCGATCCGCTGGCTCAGGAAGGTATTATTGATTATGAATCTCTGGATTTTCCGGCTGTAATGCTTAAAGCAATCGGATTTGCCAACACAACAATTGAAGCCGGCAAGATAAGTCCGGTAAAAATAAATATGGTTACCGCTACAGAGGTCTTTAATTTTAAGCAGCTGGAATTCGCGATGCAGAATGTGAATACAAACGAATATATTATGATAGAAAATAATATTACAATCGAACATACCCTCAGCGCGGTTAACATCGCGAACCTTATTGCCGAGAAAGATGTGACGCTTAAACGTGATACCGAAAATCCGGATAACACAAATGCCCTGTTTGAAGCAAACAACGGAACTGCCATATTTTTGGGTAGAAAGGGTATGAAAGCCAAACTGATCATTGACGGCGGCAACAGCGAAAGCACCAGGGGCGCGCTTTTTAACATCGGAGATGAATCCCTGGGAGCCGGTACATTGGTAATGTATGACGGAGTAATACTGACCAATAACCGCAAGACCTATAACGGCATTACCGGTGATCAAAGCGGTTACGGCGGAGCAATATACGCCATAAACAGTTATATTGAAATTAACGGCGGAGAAATCAGGGGTAATTCTGCGGAATGCGGAGCAGGCATATATATGAGTCAATCGAACCTCAATATGTACGGCGGAAGCATTATTGATAATGCCGCATCCAATAGCGGCGGCGGCGTATATTTGGATAATAACAGTTATCTGTTTATGAACAATTCATCAGGTATCAGCCGGAACACAGCCTCATACAGCGGAGGCGGTATTTACGGTATCAACGCAAGCAATCTGGTTATTAATGATTCATCAACTGTAAGTCTTAACCAGGCCACGTCCGGCGGCGGTATTTTTGCGGACAGTATGATTATACAAATGCCGGGCGGCAGTATAAAAAACAATACCGCTAAAACATTGGGCGGCGGCATCTATCTTAATTCAGACTGCTCTTTGCTTTTGACCGGGAACGCTGCAATAACGGGCAATAACAGCTTCCAGGGCGGCGGTCTTTACTCCATGGGCCAGGCTTCGCTGGAAGGAAACAGCGTAATTACAGGGAATACAGCAAACTGGGGCGGCGGCATATATATCAAGACCAGCATTGTTACCATGAACGAAAACGCAGAAATCTCCGGCAATCAACTGACAAGTACGGATGGATTCGGCGGAGGCGTATGTATGAACGGAAACGATGCAGGCGGCGCGTATCTGCATATAAGCGGAGGGGTTATATACGGCATAAAAGCCGGCGGCCAGGCAAATATACCGACTTCACTTTGTGTACTGGGAGCTGAAGATAATGCAGAGTACGGTAATATTGATAATAATGAATGGTTTGCAAACGGCAGTCTGCTTGATTTACTCTTAAACTATTCCACCAACGCAACCATCAGGGTTAAAAACGGAGAATTAGCAGAAAATTAATAACCGCGGCAAAAACTGCCTTTAACTGATCCTGATTACTGACTTTACAATCTCGGCCTTGTTGTTGATGCTTTCGTCAAAAGCCTTCTGGATATCTTTAAACTCGTAAACATTGGTTACGATATCGCTGATATTCACCAGGCCGCGGTTTACGGCGTCAATTGCAAGCGGGTAAATGTGTCTGTAGCGGAAAATGGTCTTAAAGGTCAGTTCCTTGTCCAGGGCAGCGCCGATCGGCAGGTTCATCATTCCGGTTTTGCTATATCCCACAAAAACCAGGGTTCCGCCTTTTTTGAGAGCGCCGATTCCTTCTTTTACCGCGGCTTCCGAGCCGGAAGTGTCTATTACAAGGTCAAGGCCGTCCGAATTTTCAAAGCATCGTACGGTTTCTGTGACGTTTTTTTGAGTGCTGTTGATTATACCGTCGGCGCCCAGAGATTTGGCTTTTTCCAGGCGTTTGTCAACAACGTCGCTTATATAAACCCGGGAAAGGCCCAGAGCCTTGAGAGCCATCATCGAAACCAGACCGATACAGCCGGAACCGGTTACCAGGGCGGTTTGGCCGAATTTGGCGCCGCCGGTGATTGCGGCGTGGAAACCTACGGCCAAAGGTTCAATAAGGGCGCCTTCCATGGCGCTCATTTTTTGCGGTAATTTGAAACAGAGGGCTGCTTCGTGGGCGACATATTCCTGGAAAACGCCGTCTACCGGCGGAGTTGCGAAAAAAACCACATCAGGACAGAGATTATAACGGCCTGTACGGCAAAATTCGCAATGCCCGCAGGTTTTTCCCGGCTCCAGAGCGACTTTATCACCTTTTTTTAGGTGAGTAACGCCGGATCCGGTCTCAACTACCTCCCCTGCGGCCTCATGACCCAGTACAAAAGGCGGTTTTACGATAAAATCGCCTATTCTGCCGTTCTCAAAATAATGAAGATCGGATCCGCAGACCCCGACGTACTCCAAACGAACCAAAACTTCGTCCGGTTTTGGCTGCGGAACCGGTCTTTCGGTAAATTCCATCCTGCCGATACCTGTCATTAAGGCAACTTTCATCATTCCCTGCATATCCCGCTCCTAACTTGTCATTAAAAGCATTGTACCTTATTATTAATACCACAGGCAAGCTAATTACCAGATCGAAAACCGTTCGAGGAGTAGATCATGATTGTATGCTGCGGAGAGGTCTTGATCGACATGGTCCGTACAAGTTTACCGGGCCATTCTGAATGTTTTATCCCGTTTCCGGGCGGAAGTCCGTTTAATACGGCAATTGCCATCGGCAGACTGGGTGTTCCCGTATCGTTTTGGGGAAGATTCTCCAGGGATTTTTTCGGCGAAACGCTGCTTAAACGCCTGCGGGATAACCGCGTAAAGGAAGATTTAATAATACCCGCAGAACAGAATACAACACTGGCTTTTGTAAAACTGGAAAAGAAAAAAGACCCCCAGTATATTTTTTATACCGAAGGAACAGCTGACCGCTCGCTAAATATCGACGATATTCCCCAAAAAATGCCTGCTGACGCCAGATGTATCTGTTTTGGTTCCATTGCAATGACCATGGAACCAATGGCAACGGCAATTGAGACCCTGGTATTGCGTGAACACGCGCTTTTAAGCCAGGGGAAACCGGCGCCGGTTATTTCTTTTGATCCGAATATCAGGCCATTTATGATCAAGGATAAAAAATCCTATGTGATCCGCATGGAGAAATGGATTTCACAGTCTACAATTACAAAAATTTCTGCAGAAGATTTTTCGTTTATTTATCCCGGGCTGGAGCCGGAGAAAGCGCTTCAGAAAATTCTGACCATGGGGCCTCGTCTTGCAATAGCCACTTACGGTTCCAGGGGCGCGCTTGCCCTGCTGCGCCGGAATGACGGCAGCATAACAAGGGCCGAGGCGCCCGTTATTAATCTGCCGGTGGTTGATACTATAGGCGCGGGCGACACCTTCCACGGAGCTTTTTTGGCCTGGCTGGAGATGCACGAGAAAATGTCCCGCACAAGCCTGGCCGCGCTGACAGATACCGAACTGTACGACGCGTTATTCTTTGCGAACAAGGCGGCATCCATTGTCTGTACCCGCCAGGGCGCGGATCCGCCCACACTTAGGGAAATACAGGCGTTAAAGCCCAGGCCGGCTGCCGCGGTAAAACCAGCAGCAAAACCAGCAGCAAAACCAGCAGCAAAACCAGCAGCAAAACCAGCAGCAAAACCTGCCGCAGCGAAACCTGCTGCCGCAAAACCTGCCGTAAAGCCAACAACAAAGCCGCAGGAAAAAAAAGTTAATAAAAAACCAACCTCAGAAAAAACGCAGAAACCGGCTCAGCCAGCCAAAAAGAAATAAACAGTTATAATGGCCGGCAGCAGTTTTGGTGAATTATTCAGAATAACAACTTTCGGCGAATCCCACGGACCCGCCTGCGGCTGTGTGGTTGACGGCTGTCCGGCGGGTCTGCGGCTGGATATTGAAGACATACGAAAAGAACTGGGCAGACGCCGCCCTAACCCGAATTCAACAGTATCGACAAGCCGCAGCGAAGCAGATGAACCGGAAATCCTGTCCGGTGTTTTTGAAGGCAAAACCCTGGGAACTCCCATCGCAATTCTTGTACGCAATACAGACCAAAAATCCGGCGACTACGAAAATTTAAGAGACCTTTACAGACCAGGGCACGCGGATTGGACCTGGGAAGCCAAGTACGGCATCCGGGATCACAGAGGCGGCGGCCGCAGCTCCGGCAGGGAAACTGTGGGCCGTGTGGCGGCAGGCGCTGTCGCCCAAGTTTTTTTGCGTGAATACGGCATTGAAATAAACGCCTGGACATCGGCGGCGGCAGGGCTGGTTTTTAGCCGCCCGGATGAAGCCGGATTTGACCGGGACGAAATTGAAAAAAACCCGTTAAGGATCCCCAACAGGGCGCAGGCGGAACAGGCCCTGGAAAAGCTGGAAAAAATAAAACTGGACGGCGACAGCGCCGGCTGCGTAATATCGTGCAGGGTAACCGGAATGCCTGCGGGTCTGGGCGAACCGGTCTTTGATAAACTGGACGCCCGTATGGCAGCGGCCATAATGTCGCTGGGAGCGGTCAAAGGGATAGAGTTCGGCAGCGGTTTCGCCGCGGCACAGAGCCTGGGTTCTCTGCAGAACGACAGCCCGGTCCGCGGCGCGTCTGCGGTAATCAGCGCAGTTCCAGGCGGCGCAGTTCCAGGCGGCGCGGTTCCAGGCGGCGCGGTTCCAGGCGACGCGGTTCCAGGCGGCAGCGCGGCTGCTGCTCCCGGCGCACAAAACGGGCCGGCTTTTGCGGCTAACCGCAGCGGAGGAATCCTTGGAGGAATGTCCAACAGCATGCCCCTGGAATTCAGCGCGGCTTTTAAGCCGATACCTTCAATATCAAAAACACAGACAACCTGTGATATCAACGGTGACCTGCAGGAACTGATAATCCGGGGCCGCCACGATGTCTGTCTGGCAGGCCGCGCGGTGCCGGTGGTTGAAGCAATGGCAGCGCTGGTACTGGCGGATATGATTCTGCTTAACAGGGCGGCAAAGGTTTAGGCCTTATTTTACCGTTTCCTCCGAAGCCTGGGACAAAGCTTCCATGGCTGTCCGGAGTTTGTCTGTCATGGAAAACATTTCTGTATACCCTGTTTTGACGGCGCTGCTGCATTCACGCAGGCTTCCCAGAGAACCTGTAATATTGGAGCTTTCTTTTGAAAGTTCGGCAAAGGTATCGATAAGGTTTGACATGGTTTCGGCAAAACTATGGATCTCATCGGCCATGCCGGCAATCATATTGTCGGTCTCCCCGGAACAGCCTGATGTTACTGTGATACCTTTTATAATGTTGGACAAAGTCTGGGATATATTGCCGGAATTTGTCCGGGTTGTTTCGGAAAGGCGCCTAATTTCTTCGGCGACCACGGCAAAGCCTTTGCCTGCTTCTCCGGCGTGAGCAGCCTCAATGGCTGCGTTCATTGCAAGGAGCCTGGTGTTGGCCGCGATGGCGCTGATGATTTTGATTGCCGAGGCAATATCATCCACTGACCGGGAAATTCCTTCGACAGACTGAATCGTTTCCTGCATGGATTCCTTGCTTTTGGCGGTGTTATCCATCAGATTCCTGATGGATTCCTGCTTTTGGGATGAAACCGCGGAAGTGTTTTTTATGGCGTTCACCATTCTTTCTGTAACTATCGAGGAAGCCTCTATGGCGTCGGCCTGCGAGTTAACCAGGGTATCCAGATTATTGACAATGCCGTTGATCTTTTCTATAAGGTCAAAAGCCAAATCAATATGCTCCTTGAGCTTGCGGTCGAGATCGGCGGTGTTCTTTTTTTCTTCTGTTAACTGGGAAAGGTTATAGTGGGCGCAGTTTTGAGGCGTGTTGAGTTTATTGTAAACTGCATAAGCCATTGAATTGCAGCTCCCGTACCCGCAGCTTGTACAATTATATATATCGCCGGGAGTGTACTTGCCCATACTGTGAAAGATACCGGTAATTTCTTTTTCATTGGGTTGTCTTAGTTTATTATTATCTGACAGATCCGTGTATTTTCGCAGGTAAAGACCTTCCTTCCAGTATTGGCTTAAAGCCTTGTGGTATTTTACATACAGTCTTTCCAGTTGTTTGGGATTGTATTGTTTTTCCAGCTCCGCGCTGCGGCGCTGGATCGGTGTTTCAAGTTCGTCGACAGGCTTTTTATTGTTGCCTGTTCCTGGGCCTCCGTTGCAGCCCTTCTCGCAATTGAGACAGTCCACCAGCAGGGGCAGCGTTATGCCCTGCCTGTTTAACAGTTCATTGACTTCCGTAAGGTAGGGGTAAATGGTATGGACGCCTTCGATTTTGCGTGTCCGCCTTCTTATACCCGGCAAAAAACGCTCGGCAGTATCCAGAAGGCCGCCCGGAGATGAAAACTGAACCGCCCGTTCCGCCTCGCCGCCGGAATACTTTAGTTCCGGAAACTTTAAGAGATCGATCTTTTTCTCTTCGAGCCGGTTTTTAAGGGCAAGCATTGTAACGTTATAATCCGCCAGAGCAGTCTCGTCAAATTCACGCCGCTTTGCGACACAGGGAGAAATGACCGCGATCCGGTAATTTTTATACTGCGGATAATACTCACGGATCATTTTAACGGCATGAAGCATGGGACTTTGCGCGGGCGCAAGATACGGCAGCAACGCGGGGAAGTAGATTTCCAAAAAGGTGACAATGGCAGGACAAGGCTGGGCGATTACGGTACGGGGATTTTTTGCTTTAATATAATTGATGTAGGAAAGAACCGTAAGTTCCGCGCCGAAGCTAACGTCAAATACAGTTTCAACGCCTATGGACTTTAAATAGCCGTTAAGTCTAAGGAACTTCCCCGGGAAAACCGACGCAACCGCAGGAGCCGCAATGGCGATCATTTTCTCTCCCCTGTCCAGGTCTTCAAAAAAACGCTGTGTATCATCCATGGGAAGCCTTGCCTCGTGCGTACATGCAGCGATACAGTTACCGCAGCCTATGCAGAGATTGGGATTTATCGTCAGCTTTTCTCCGGAACCATCCATACAGAATTTTACGGGACAGGCGCTGATACAGGTGTAGCAATTGGTACATTTATCTTCATCAATACGTATAACAGGCGTAAGAGAGCTGGAACCCACTATTTTCTCCTTATAGTATAAATATTAAATATATAATTTTTTATTTTTTAAAATTGATGAGTTTTAAATGACTTTATAAAAAATAACTTAATATTAATAAATATATCGAAAAAATTGAAAAGTATCAAGAATAAATCGGATAAATTTTTCCATTTACACGGTTTTTCAAAAATGAACGCTATTTACTTTCCAGGTTAATAATACCGTCCCACTTATAAGAGGGCGGTGTTTTTAAATATTCTTTGCTGCGTTCAAGGTAGAGACGGGAAGGTCCGTCATTTGGGTTAAAATCAAGTATGGACTGAAAAGCTTCGGAGGCGTTTATCCAATCCTGTTTTATAAAAAAATTAAGGGCTATTTCAAAACAACTGACTGTTTCTTTTTGCCAATCGGCGGCGGCTTCCCTGGTTTCAAGCAGTTCGTAGAGCTGTATGGGTTCATTGATGCCTACTACACGGACTTTGTCGAGCCTGCGGGATAAAAATTTATTGCCTGTTTCTGCAAGTGTCTCTTGTGTCGTAAGTACCCATGTCCCGTAATATTTGTTTACGCCTTCCAGCCGCGCGGCGATATTTACGGAATTCCCCATTATCGTATAGTTCATTTTATTTTCGGTACCCATGTTGCCTGCGGCCATACTGCCGGTATTGACTCCAATCCGGGTCAATAACGGGGCAAAAGCAAGGTTTTGTTCCATCAGCTTTTTATTGAGTTCTGTTTCCGCTCGTTTGATGGCGATTGCAGAAGAACATGCGCGGCTGGCGTGGTCGGGTAATTCAAGGGGCGCTCCAAAAAACGCGACAATGGCGTCTCCCACGTATTTATCGATAGTCCCTTTTTCATTGAGGATGAGATCGCTCATCGTTGTAAGATAACGGTTGAGCAAAAGAACCAAAGCCTCGGGGTCCAGGCGTTCGGCGATGGTGGAAAAATTGCGTATGTCGGTAAACATAACGCTCATGTGCCGCTGGATGCCGCCAAGGTGGAGACTTGAAGGATTGCTGATTATCTGCTCAACCACGTCGCCGGATACATAAGTTGTAAAAGCTTTGCGGACAAACTGTCTTTCCCGATCCGAATCAATATAGGCGATAATTTCGCGCGCCGCAATAGCGGCGGCAAGGGAAAAAACAGCCGGGATCGGGTTAATAAAAACACCCAAAAAGCGGAACAGGAGGAAGGCGCCTGTAAGCAGAAGCAGACCCGCAAGCAAACCAAAAAAAGTTCTAAGGCCCGGCGCGAAGGGCGTAAAAGCAAAAATCAAAACGGGCACGATTAAGCAAAAAAAAGCGCTCCACCAGGAAGACAGCCATGTAATAAAAGATTGCGAAAGAATTGTATCCAGCACAACGCCTTCTGTCCCGACATTGACGTATTCGTTATGGAAAGGGTTTACCCCGATATCGGTAGTACCGGCGTCGGTCTGACCAACTATGCAGAATTTGCCGTTAACCGCGCTGCTCAGACTATTCTGGATTGAATCAAAATTATCCAGGGATTTTATCAGGATATCACAGATGTCCCTTAGGTAAGCGCTTTCACTGCGAATCTGGGCAGCCTGATCGGGGAAACGGCGGATCAGCGAGTCATTTAACGCGCTTACTTTCGAAGAAAAATCCAAATCCTTGAACTGGTGCAGGAGTCTCCAGCCTTCGCTGCGCAGAGACAAATATTGCGCAAAAGCTTCGTCGGAATTTTGGGCAACGGCAAGCTCCCGCTGTTCATTGGCGGCGGTAAGCTGTTCATCGATCCGGTAAAGGAGGCTTGGCGCTTCTTCCAGGGTTTTGTCTCTGGAAGTAAACTCAAGCAAACTTCCGGATGAACACAAATCCGACACATAACGTCCGATACCGGCCTGCAGCAATTCCAGATTGGAAAAAGCCGCAAAAGAAAAATGGGTAAAACTATCCTTGAAATCGGCGGCAGGCCAATCAAGGAGCATACGGCTGTTATTGTCAAGCGGAATTGTAATATCTTTGGGTTTCTCACTGTCTGAATTTTCTTTATCAGACGGAAACACAGCGCCGTGCATAACAAGTTTATTTTTATCGAGTTCCAACCCGGGATTACCCAGGTAATTTACTAATGGCGCAAATGCAACCTGAAGGTACCAGTAGCCGTTGAATTCCCTGGCTAAATCAATCCGCCGCCTTACTCCGTCCTTATCCACAAAAGCGCGTGTAAACCCGGCGCCCCTGGCCGCTTTGGCAAAAGAAGGAATGGGCGGAAGTATATCAACAACAGGTTCTTTGTAAACATTGGCTGCGGCCTTGACCGGGTACGAAAAAAGATCCTGGGCCATTGTCCGGCGGGACGCCTGTTCGCCCTCAAGCGGATTATTCCGTATGTTCAGGGTTACCCAGGAGTTGCCGTACAATGAAGACGCCTGCGCCAGATATTCATCATTATTTCTGGCTATGCCCAGCGCCCTGTTAAGGAGATCTTCCCGCTCATTGTTAATGTAATCGGACAGGGACTGCGACACCTCAGATATGCTGAATTGACCGCTTTGCAGGGCATTTATTAGGTCCTCCATACTGCTGTCAATATCCGTGAAAGTTTTTGAAAAATCGTCGGGCAGATACCCAAGGGAAACCGGATCAACTCCCTGGGGGCCTTTATCAACATATTCAATATCGAAGATAACCCTGCCCGCGCCGAACTCCTTGAGCCGCAAAAGACCGTCCGCCATTATCGAGCGGGGCCAGGGAAAAACGCCGTTGAGGGCTATCGCTTCGTTATCAACATCCAAAAAAACTATTTTGTCCGAACGTTCCCGTTTGGGCCTGTATCCAAGGCAAAAATCGTAGAGCTGGCTTTCCAGAGAAGAAAAAATTCCGGTTAACCCGAGCAGCGCAAAGAGCAAGGCCGATATTATGCCGATTAAAGCGCCCTGGCGGAATTTTTTCATTGCGGTTAGAACTTAACTATAATAGATAAATCAACAGTTTTTCCCGCAGCCGCAGGCTGAGTAAAGACCGGGGGCAAGACATCTGTTGTAGTGGTGGGAAGCGGAGGCGCCAGGTCAACAGCGGCGGTTTCTTCCGGCGGAGCGGCGCGTCCGGAACTCTCGTTGACAAAACTGGCCCGCCCGGCATCAATTACAACCGGTACGCCGGAAGCGCCTGTAAAATTAACTGTCCCTTCTGCTACCATCAGGTTAAGAGTATCAAAATCAAAAACTGTACCGCGGACAGAAGCGGTTGCCGAGGAACTGTGGACGGTAAAATCGGTTTTTCCTCCGGCCGGAGGCTGAACTTCAGCATGAATACGGCCGGCGGTAAGGTTAAGTTCAACAGTTTCGGCATCCTGAACCCGCGAGAGCTCCGTAATGCTCAGCCGGGTAAGGGGTTTTACTGTGACAAGGGAGTTTCCTACGGCAAGAACAGCTATGCTTTTGAAACCTGTAGAAATAATAGTGTCTCCGTTGAGAATAATGCCTGCTTTTGCCTTTTCCCATGCGGCATTATTATTTGTTTTATATTCAACAGTTCCTACCAATTCCCGAATCGTTGCCTGCTGAGTTGTTTTCTGGGCAGTAACATACGGTACAACAAGAAAAAAGATCAATAAAACTTTTGGAATATTTTTCAAGTTCTATTCTCCTAGAATGAAAATATTAAACCGGCTGCAACAGACCAGCGCATTGAACCATTCATGGCATCCCCGGTCTGCGGCAGGAAGATACCCGCGGCCAGCGAAAACGACAGATCCGAATAAGGAACCCAAAGCAGTGTTGAACTTAATTCAAGCCCCAAAAGATAACCGGTATCATTAAGGCCGGGATCACTAAAACTTGCGGAATCAGTTCTGATAAAATAACGCCCGGTCAAATCCGCGGAAAGCGATTGTATTATACGGGCCTTGTACTGCGTCCACAGCGTCATCATCCCGGAGAACCAGGGTTTAAGGACCATGCCCTGAGCCTCTCTGATTACCGGGAAGAATGCAGCCGTATACGGCCCGGCGCCGGAGGCCCAGTTGAGACCCGCCGCCAGTCTGTCTTTGAGATTCAGGAAGCCGGTCTGCATACCGGCTTCAAGCGCAAACATATAAGCGCTTTTGAATCCATCATCTGCGGTATTTTCAAGCTCTGCAGCACCGGATGCCGCAAAATCAAATTTTTTATAAATATAAGTATAATGCAAAACAAGATACTGTGTATTAAAAGCTTCTGCTGCATTTGAAAAATCAAACTGAGCCATAAGGCCGGCCTGGAAGTTCCCCCGTTCAAAAGGGATACCGGAAAAATTTCCATACATAGCGGTCAAAAAACGGCGCGGAGCAAAATAAGTATTGCCAAAATCAATCCATTCAAAAGTTTTATTATAATCGGTTTGATCGGTTGGACTCACGTTAATATCAAAAGAATCTTTGTAAAGGAAACCTGTATACAAGGCGGCCGCGTTCAGTTGAATTTTTCCCAGATCAAGGAGTGCATCGGCTCCGTCAAAATTACCCTTCGCTATAAAACCGGAAGGATCCTGCCAACTAAAACGTCCGAGTCTGATTGAAAGCTGATTAACAGGCTTAAAAGAAAACTCCATACGGAACAGATCAGGTATTACATTAAACCTGTCAACAAAATCACCATGTATACCTGCCGACAAGTAAAAATCAACCCCGCCAATAGGAAGGGAAACCCATGGCGCAATGATCGTTTTGCCATATACACTCCCCTGATCGCCGGACAGCATGGTATCTGTCCCGGAGTTATCAGCATTTAATTGTCCGCTTATTAAACCGCCGTAATCAACAGCAAACACAAGCGGCGAAAAGCACACCATAAAAAGTACAGCAAAAGGGAAGATGCGTCTCAATTGGCGCCTCCGGTATTAAGGAGCACGGTATCATCCTCCCCTGAATATGTAAGGGCGCTGCCCAGGATCTGTAAAAGCCTTGTACCGGAAACTTCCATATCCGGATCGGAACGCCCCTGGATAATCTTGTTGTAGATCATTTCGCGGTACGCGTAACGGGGATTTTGAAACAGCGAATACAGGAGGCCGCCCTTAAAATCAAAAGCGCGCATAATGAGGAAGGCGGTGTCTTTAAAGGTGGCAGTCCCGGCGGCATCTTTATTTACCCAGCCTTTTGAAAAAGCCAAATCGTAGGCAGCTTTTTCCGCGGCCGCGCCTGAAAGATCGGGCGGCAGCAGATCCGCGGCGCCAAGAACGAAGCGGGCCGCGGCGGCGACGCTGACGGCGTTTGTTCCCAGCAGCGTGTCGAGTTCGCCGGCGGTTTGGGCGGAAAGGGGGAAGGAGAAAATTAAAAAGGAAAAAGTAAAAATTAGATATGAAATGGTTACTGTAATTTTGCCTCTATTCATGGTATTATTACCTCATAGGGATTTAGAATTATATTAAAGCTGAGAGGAGGGCGGAGATGTCGGATACTGAAATGCTTATTGAGGAAATCAAAACCCTGCCTGCGGATTGTGTGGCGAAAGTAATGGAATTTGTAAAATCCATCAAAAATAATAGTAATGATGAAGCCGCCGATACCTCCTGGTTTGAAAAGGGAGAAGAATGTCCTATTTGTGCCAAACACCGCGATCCCAAGACGGGCCAGGAGCTTTTTAACGCCGAAACTATCGCGGGAATGCAGGAAGTTGAGGACATGATTACGGGGAAGAAGCCGGCAAAGTGGTATAATTCCCTTGAAGAAATGCTTGTAGATTTGGATTCGGATGACTAAGTTATGCTGAATATGGAATGGCATGTGGAAACGGATTGGCTGCTTATTTACCGGGTCGAGAAATCTAACAAACGCGTGGTTTATTACCGTACTGGGTCTCATTCTGATTTTTATTAGGCCTTTTTGATCAATTTGCACTGGTCATTGCTCCTTAAAATATTCAAGAAATTTCTACCACGAACATCACGAACCAACACGAACAAAAGATAACTGATCGCTTGGCTATGGTTACGGTGTCCAGTTCCAGTTGCTGCCGTCCCATGTGTAGGTTCCGGCGCCGTAGGCTGCATATGCGGTCGGTAAATCACCATAATCAAAAACACTTGAACCAATGGTTACGCCGTCTCCCTCGAAGGTAACACTGGTCAGTGGATTGTTTTGGAACGCTAAATCTCTAATTGTAATAACACTATTACTGATAGTAAGACTTGTAAGTTGGTTACCAATGAAAGCCCAATCACCAATAGTTTGGACATTGTTACCGAGAGTAAGATTGGTTAATTGGTTACCATAAAATGAAAGACTACCAATGGTTGTAACATTATTCCCGATAATGAGGTCAGTAAGTTGGCAGTTATAGAACGCATATCCGCCAATGGTAGTTATACCATTACTGGTATTGAGTTTATGTAGATTAATGAAATTATAAAAATTTCCAGCTCCAGAATTATTTGCCGGTATACTATCTGCAGCATCGGGCAGGACCAGCGATACAATTTTGTCCATACCATACAAATCAAAATTATTTAAGTTAATAGTCCCATTCAATAATAATCCAAAAATATCTGTTGCGTTAGTTGAACGTGTACAAGCAGACAGGTCTAAGTTTACATATTTATCAGCAATATTAATCGCATAAAGTATACCATCCCATGCCGCTCCATTTAGCTGTTGATTAACAGATAAATTTAATGCACTTTCGATAGTATTACCGCTGCTTTGCGATGTTAAGTCAGAAATAATATCACTAAAAATACAATGCCATTGACCATTATCTAAGATATATGTCCCTACACCATTATATTTATAATCGAAATCATAGTCAAAAGCATATGTCTGTTTTGCATTATTCCCTTCAAATATAATACTGGTTAGTGGATTACCAGTAAAAGCAGAATTTCCAATTGTTACAACACTATTTGGAATGGCCAGATCGCTCAATTGATTATTATAAAATGTAGCACTCCCAATTGATAGAACATTATTTCCTAGAATAAGATTTGTTAATTGATTATTTTCGAATGCAAAGTCTCCAATAGATACAACACTATTGCCAATAATTAAGTCTGTAAGTTGACAGCCGTAGAACACATAACTGCCAATAGTTTTAATGCCATTACTAGTGTTGAGTTTACGAAGATTTGTGTAGTAGTAATGGATGAAACCGCTTTGATCATCAGGTAAATTATCTGCTGCCTCCGGAAGATTCAACGACACAATTTTATCCATTCCACCAGTGATTAAATAGTTTAAATTAAATGTACCATTAGGTAACAGCCCAATTTTCTCTGTCACATTAGTAGAGCGGGTACATGCAGACAGGTCCAGGTTAACAAATTTCCCGGCAGTACCAATTGTGTTAAGTATACTATCCCAGTTAGCTTCAGTTAATTGATAACTTACAGGTAGATTAATTGCAGTTGCGATTGTATTACCTCCACTTTGCGCGGCTAGATAGGAAATAATGTCACTAAAAATATAATGCCAATTACCATTTTCCCAGTTATTAGTTCCTGCACCATTAAATCCATAATAGAAGTCTTTGTTAAAAGCATTCGACCCTATTTTAATATCATTTCCTTCAAAAATAATACTAGTTAGAGGATTACCATCAAAAGCACTATCTCCAATTGATTTAACATTGCTTGGTATGGACAAGGTGATTAACTGATTATAATTGAAAGCACCAATTCCAATTGAATTAACACTGTTTGTAATAACCACACTTGTCAGTAGATTGCCTCCGAAAGCACTATCTCCAATTGAAACGACGCTATTGCCGATAATTAGGTTGGTTAACTGATTACTATTGAACGCACAATACCCAATGTTTGTAACATTGTTGGGAATAGAAACACTTGTCAGTTGATTCCCGCAGAACGCTGAATCTCCAATAATTTTTACATTATTACCGAGAGTAAGGCTGGTCAGTTGGTTTCCATAAAATGCTGAATCCCCAATAGTCGTAACATTATTGCCGATAATGAGGTCGGTAAGTTGGCAGTCATAAAACGCATAACTTCCAATTGTAGTTATGCCATTACCGGTATTGAGCTTGCGCAGATTGGTAAAATAATATTGGAAGTAACGCCAATAATCGTCAGATATACTATCCGCGGCACCAGGTAGAACCAGAGAAACAATTTTATCCATACCGATATCAGATGTTACTCCTTGTATAGTACCATTCGGTAACAAGAAGGAAGGTAAATTATAATATCCATTATCGGAACGAGCACAGGCGGATAGGTCCAAGTTTACATATTTACCAACAACACCAATAGAATTAAAGACGGCATATATATCTATTCCTGTTAACTGAGGACTCACTGATAGATCAACAGCGGTTTCAATTGTGTTTCCGCCACTTTGCGCAGTAAGATAAGATATTATATCATTAAAAACTAATCGCCAATCGTTACCATCCCAGAAATAAGTTCCGGCTCCGTAACTATAAAGGTAACTATTAAAAGCATTAGTATAAACCGCAACATTGTCTCTTCCAATTATAACATTGGTTAATTGATTACAACCATAGAACGCATAATCCCCTATGGTAGTAATACCATTACCGGTGTTTAAAGTTCTCAGATTAATGAAGTTAATGAAGGTACCGTTATATGTATAATCCGCCGCTATACTAACAGCAGCATCAGGCAGGACAAGCGACACAATTTTGTCCATTCCAGCGGTAGTAGTAGTACGGGGATCAAAAGTCCCATCTATCAGCAGCCCGCCAGAATTTAAATCATCGCCGGAACGGGTACAAGCAGACAGGTCCAGGTTTACATATTTACCGACACTGCCAATATCAGTAAGTATACCTTTCCAAATGATCGCAGTTAATTGTAGATTCAAAGATAAATCAATAGCGGTTTGAATGGTAGTTCCGCCGCTTTGGGCGAGTAAATAAGACGCAATTGCGCCCAAATTAGTACTGGGGACCCAAATCCAGGCACTCCCGTCCCAGGTGTAGGTTTCCGCGCCGTTGAGCGTGTAGGCGGCTGGCAGGTTTCCATAATCAAAAGGAGCCGTGCCAAAGGTTGATACATTGTTTCCTTCGAAAGTGACGATGGTAAGCTGATTGTTATAATAGAATGCCCTACTCCCAATGGATGTAACGCTGTTGGGAATATTCACACTGGTCAGTTGATTACGAGAAAACGCAGAATCCCCAATGGTTGTAACACTGTTGGGAATATTCACACTGGTCAGTTGATTGTTAGCGAACGCAGAATTCCCAATGGTTGTAACACTGTTGGGAATATTCACACTGGTCAGTTGATTGTTAGCGAACGCAGAATTCCCAATGGTTGTAACACTGTTGGGAATAGTTACACTAGTCAGTTGATTGACATAAAACGCAGAATCCCCAATGGTTGTAACACTGTTGGGAATAGTTACACTAGTCAGTTGATTGGCATAAAACGCAAGATTCCCAATGGTTGTAACACTGTTAGGAATAGTTACACTAATCAGCTTATTATGGGAGAACGCACCATCCCCGAGATATATTACATTATTAGGAATATTCACACTGGTCAATGAATTACCGCTAAATACATCATTTCCAATTGTTGTAACACTATCGGGGATAATTACACTGGTCAGCTTATTATAGGAGAACGCACCATCCCCAATTGATGTAATGTTGCTAGGAATAGTCACGCTAGTCAATTGATTACTAGCAAATGCATAATCTCTGATTGTTGTAACATTGGCGCCGAAGATAATACTTGTCAGATTGCTCTGATTAAACGCTGAATCTCCAATGGTAGTAATTCCGTTTCCAGTATTGAGAATACGCAGATTGGTAAAACCATAGAAAGTACCCGGCTCGATAGAATTATATACATCTATTGCCGCTATACTATTACCAGCCTCAGGCAGAACCAGCGAAACAATCATTGACATGCCAGCCGTGATACCAGTAGTGCCTATTCTCGGGGCAAAAGTACCGTCTGGTAAGAGCCCAGCACTATCTCCTGCATTATCAGAACGAGTACAGGTGGACAAGTTCAGGTTTATATACTTACCTGAGTTGGCAAATATTAAAAGTATTTCTTTCCATGTAGCTTCAGTAAGCTGAATATTCAGAGATAGATCGATCGCGGCGTTAACGGAATTTCCACTGCTTTGTGCGGCAAGATATGACGCAATCGAACTTAAATTACTATTGAAATCTAAGTTCCAGTTATAAATCCAATTACTGCCGTCCCAAGTATAAGTTCCTGCGCCGTTAGCCGCATATTCAGTCGGTAAACCACCGAAATCAAAAACGGACTCACTAAAAGTAATTATACCGCTTCCTTTAAAAATCACACTGGTCAGTTGATTATTTTGAAACGCACAATCTCCAATGGATGTAACACTGTCCGCAATAGTCACGCTGGTCAGTTTGTTTCCAGAGAACGCATTATTCCCAATGGTTGTAACATTGTTGGGAATAGTAACACTGGTCAGTTGATTATTTTGAAACGCATAATCTCCTATGGATGTAACACTGTCGGGGATAGTGACACTGGTTAGTTGGTTGAAACTGAACGCACCACCTTCAATGGAAGTAATACTATTAGGAATGGTTACGCTGGTCAGTAGATCATCCTGGAACGCATCTTCTCCAATGGATGTAACACTATTGGGTATGGTAACACTGGTCAGTTGATTGCCACCGAACGTATAAATCCCAATGGATATTACACTTTCGGGTATGGTCAAACTTGTAAGTAAATTGTCACAGAATGCCTTATCCCCGATGGATGTAACATTGTTACCAAGTGTAAGGCTGGTCAGGCGGGTGACCTTCCAACCAGGAAAAGCTTGCATCCCAATGGTAGTAACACCGTTCCCGGTGTTAACCTTATACAGGTTGGTGAAACTGCTGAAAGTACCATTACCTAGATCACCCAGTGGATCCGCCGCAACACTATCAGCAGCCTCAGGCAGAACCAGCGATACGATTTTCTCCGTACCAGCGGTGGTACTTGTACGCGGATCAAACGTCCCGTCCTGCCACAGCCCGCCTCCGGAATTATCGTCTGAGCGGGTACAGGCGGAGAGGTCTAAAGCAAAATATTGCTTGCTTGAATTTTCTATTGTATTAAGTACATCTATCCAATTAGAATCTGATAATTGGATTGCCAGGCTAAGATCTACAGGAGATTCCGGCGTATCACCTACACTCGTACTGGAAAGGTATGTATCTATAAAATCTGTTTTAGCTATGGCCAATTTTACTTCGACTGTGTTTTTTTGTTTTGATTTAACTGTTACCTTGTTTGTGCCGACAACACACAATTCTCCATTATCATAAGATGCTATTGTGACTTCCCATGTACCAAGAGCAACCGAGATGGTAACAGTATCACCGTAACCTGCGGTTCTGGTAATGATTTGTCCGCCGGGACCTGTAAAAGTAATTTCAAAACTAAGGTCATTAATGGTATTGTTGCTGCGGCTTACAAATGCTTGACTTTGGGGAGACTGGCTAACCGGGACTATATTTCTCGCAGGTAACGTTAAGATGATTGTGCCTTCTCCCGAGCCAATGGAATTAAGAGGGTTTATGCAGGTAATCATAGTAAAACAAGCCAAAACTGCTACCAGGATAAAATATCGGGCTTTCATTGGTATTTCCAGGTTATATTATATTATGTAAATTGGTTGATAATGAGAGCAGATTCTGTGCCAAGCTTAAAATGCATAAAAAAAGAAGTATACAGTAAAAACGCTGCTTATCATATTGTTCAGAAGATAAAATTTTGTATAAAATAATTTTTTGCCATAATGGGTACTTAGTCCATAATTGATCAATGTTATCGTATTTTTTGCTGATCATAACAGGTATTTTTATCCTTTATTAATAATTTTAATTGTTCATGAATATTTTAAGGATTTTTCCTATTACTGTCAAGAAGATAGTTTTAGCTATCTTATAGATAGTATTTTTGTTTTGTTTACAACCATTAAACTATATGTTATTAATCAAGACTATTTTTTCTTGTTGATTCTATTTTCTTTAACTAGTTCTTGTTTTATAATTTTGGTTATGGTTTGATTTAATTCTATAAAAAAGTCTTGTTTAATTATTTTCTCAACAATTGACTCTAAATTGGTAATAATTACCTGTTCCAGGTGCAATAAAGCTCCATCTGGTGTTGCTGATGGATTAAACAATTGGAATGTATGAATATTTAACGCCTGAGCAAGGCGATCCATCATTTCAGGTGTAGGAAATTTCCGAGATATTTCTATCATAGATAAATAATTTGTAGAAATTCCTGCTTTTTCGGCAAGCTTTTCCTGTGTTAACCCATTCCGGCGGCGGTATTCTTTTAAATTTTGAGCAAGTATTTTCCTGATACTTGTCATTTGCTTTGGCATGTATACCTCTGAGATAAGAATACTTATTTAACAGGTAATTACTTACTATCTAATAAGTAATTTTACCTATTATTTGGATAGTTTTTCATTAAATTTTTTACTATTATTCGAATATTTTAATAATTTTTTCATTTCTTTGAACCAAAAATTAAACTATGAGGTAATAAACATTGATAAATGTTATGGGAAAATCGAAACAGCGACAGCAACTGAGGAGAACAGGTGTCTGTCACCAGTATTAAATAACACTACGTGAATGATAACAAAACACAACCTAATAGGCGCTACAATAAAAAGAGTGACTGTCATCCATACGTATCAGGCAATACAACGAAAATTATTTTAAAAATATTCTATAAAATCAAGGCAAAACCGCATCTCAATGCCATATATCGGGTATGAAGCAAAAACCAACAAAAACAGGCGGAAGAGCTAACCCACTCAACGATTTCCTCTTCCTCAAAACAATGGGTGAAAAAGGCGACGAAGAACAGCTCCTGAGCTTCCTTAACGCCGTCCTCGGACGAACCGGAGCAAACCGCTTCGCTTCTATCGATATCATCGAAAATAAAAAACTGGCAGCGGAAATCGCTGGAGGTAAATCCTGTGTCCTAGATTTGAGGGCAGTCTTACAGGACGGAACCAGATTTATCGCAGAAGTCCAAATTCGAAACCAACATAACATGGATAAACGCAGCCTTTTTTACTGGAGTCAGGAATTTACCAGAAGCCTTGGCAAAGGGCAAACTTATAGTGAACTGCCTAAAGTAATCAGCATCAATATCGTCGGTTTTGAGTTTATGCCTTCAGGGGATTTCCACACTTGTTATCATCTCAAAGAAGACAGGGACCAAACACTTTTAACAGATGCGCTGGAAATACATTTCATTGATATGGTAAAATGGAGAAGGCAGAGCAAAAAAGACATAGTCAACAATCCCTTACACCGGTGGCTGACCTGGCTGGACCCAACAAGTCCGCCGGAGCTGGCAGAGGAGGCATTGGAAATGGATACCGCGATACAGAAGGCACAGGAAAAGCAGGACTATATATTGAGAGACGAGGAAGCGTTACATCATTACCAAATGCAGCAGATGGCATATTGGGATAATATCAGTGCCAATAAGTACATGGAGGAAATAAAGAAAGAAGCGGAGAATGCCCGTAAAGAAGCGGAAACAGCACTCAAAGAAGGAATGGAAAAAAGCAGTATGGAAATTGCCCGGAGAATGAAGGCCCGCGGTCGGCCGACAGACGAGATCGCGGAAGATACCGGTCTTTCAAGAAATGTTATTGAGAAGCTATGAAAATTTCATCTAAGGGCAGCTATCAATAGATTTGGATTATCTATACCGGCTTGAGGATACTCATGAAAAAATCTCAAACAGTAAATGAATATACTCCTGATTATTTGGTTACACCCGGTGAGGTTCTGAAAGAGTACCTTGAGTATGCAGGAATCACACAAGTCTCACTCGCGGACCGTACAGGTCTCTCAAAAAAAACAATAAACGAAATAGTTAAAACAAAATCCGCAATTACAGCGGAGACCGCAATTAAATTTGAGCGCGCCATTGGCCGCCCCGCGCATTTCTGGAGTAACCTTGAATGGCAATATCAGGAAAGCAAGGCGCAGCACGCCGGTTCAATGACAAGTTGCTAGATGAAATAAATCATGGTGCTTATTTGTGTTTTACCATAGACCAGGTATCATATTCCTTGAATTTACGTTAAATAACGTAAATTTTGATCAAAAAAATTACGTTAATTGACGTAATTTTGCAATACAACAAAAATTATTTAAAAAATAATCCATAAAATCAAAGCAAAACCGCATCTCAATATCGTGTTAGCTTGTTAAAAATTTTGTTGTGCAGTATAATAAAAAATGTGCTTACCAATTATAATTTTAATGGGTCTGCATTCAAACACGGTGTTGCGAAAGAAGATATTCAAAGCGCTTTTTCGCACCCATTGTTTGATGGTCTCATTGAAGGTTATGACAACAAGTTCCTGTTAACTGGATTTGATACAAGAGGTAATATGCTTGAAGTCATGTATAATCTCATTGATGAATATACCGCTCATGTATTTCATGCTATGAAGTGCCGAAAGGTTTTCCGTATGTTGCGAAATCAAGACTAGGAGATATAATATATGGTTGAAATGACAGAAGAAGAAGCAGATGCTCTTGATGAACTGTTAACCAGAACTACTCCTAAAATAAATCCAAATATTAAAGGAATTACTGCCCGAAAAGGTTTCAAAATGATAATGCTGGATGATTTTTCTGCTGAATACATCACTTCCAAAGCACTTGCTACCAGACAGACACCGGAAGAAGTCATCCATGAACTTATCAGTAACGAACTCACTGCTTCTGCATAAAATTAGTTCTTCATCACTCAATGCTTGCTAAGTCTTTATCCAGCGCAGTCTGAATAATCCTCTGTATCTCATCTGACAAATATTGTTTGCGGCTCTCCGGCGGCAGGTCCTGGACGGCAAAGGGAGCGCAGTATTCAATGTGCAGGGGAACCGGATTAAAACGGAGATTCTTTTCAAAGAACTCCTGGCTGTTCTTTATTGCTACAGGGATAATCGGGACTCCGGACTGGGTGGCAAGCCTGAAGGAGCCGGGCCTAAAGGGAAGGAGCTTGCCGGTTTTGGAACGGTGGCCTTCCGGGAAGATTAAGATTCCGCCGCCCTTTTTAAGGCGTTCGGCACCAAGGTTGATTGTCTTGAGGCCTTTACGCAGATCTTTGCGGTCGATAAAAAGGCCGCCGAGGATGGCAATCCAGGCATCCAAAAACGGGATCAGCAATAGTTCTTTTTTTGCGATAAAACCAAAGGGCCGGCCTACATACGCGAGATTGAGTACGATGTCAAAAATGCTGCCGTGATTGCTGACCAGGCAGACGCCGCCGGTTTTTGGAATATTCCCGCGGCCGGCAACGGTTACTTTTGCGCCGGACAAAAAGAGCAGCGATCTTGCCCAGCCCTGGGCCAGCCTGTAGGTAAAATGGGACATTGGTTTCTTTAATCCAAAAAGACTTAAAAAAAGAGCAATTGCTCCCACCGGGAATAATATAACTACTGAAACACATACGATTATAAAAACGAAGATGGTTCTTATTGTTAACACTGCTGCTCCTGTTTTGCTGACTGCCGGAGGTCAGTTTAAATTAATACCCAATTCCCTTAAGTCCCCGCGCGCTTTTTTGATATCAACCCAGAGTCTGGCGTTTATTCCAACCGCGGCGGCGCCTTCTATATTCTCCGGCAGATCGTCAAAAAAAACAACCTCCCCTGCCCGGCACTTTAAACGCCCAAGCAGAAATTGGTAAATTTCTTTTTCTGGTTTAACTGCTCCGGCTTCGCAGGAAAAAACGCTAATTTGGGGAAGGGAAAAAACCGGTATTTGTTTTCTGGCTTGAGATAAAAAATCGTACGGCATATTTGAAAGGATCGCCACAAGAAGGCAGGAATTTTTTAACTCCTCCATTAATCGTACTGTCTGCGGATTAATATTTTTCCAGCTTCCCAGATCGAGTTCTCCCATCGCTTTTAGTGTTTGGTCATCATCAACATTAATGCGCAGTTCATCCATAATTTTTTTGTAAAAACCAGCCGCATCAAATTTGCCGCGATCGTAATCAAGGCGGTATCTGCGGTAAACAGGATCGATAACGTCCCACCCGATCCCTGCAAGCGAAGCGATTTTTTTCCAGACAGAACCGTCGGGCGGCATACAAATCACTTTACCGTAGTCAAAAGCAACAGCTTTAATTTGCATTATCTTTTTTCTTTTCCCTCTTCCCTTTTCTCATTTTTCTTTTTTCTTTTCTCATTTGCATATTACCCCGCGAGAGCCGCGAGCTTTTCGCGGATAAACTCGCTCTTTTCTTTTAAACCAATATTGCCGGCGGTAAAAATTACAACGTTGGGCCGCTTTGGATCGAGTTTAATTTTACCTCCGGATTCCTTCATTAAACGGAGCAGGCGCTCGACTTTAATTTTTGAGACTTTGGAAAATTCAGCCTGTACCATGCCGTTCTTTTCCTTGAGCGCCGAGATCGAAAGTTCGCGGCAGATGATGCGGAGCTCGGCAAGGCTGAGAAGTGAGGCGGCCTCATCAGGCAGCGGTCCAAAACGGTCGAGCAGTTCGGCATACACGCGCTCCAGTTCTTCGCGCAGCCTTATGGAGGCGACTTTTTTGTAAAATTCCATTTTTTCCTGGGCAGAGTCGATGTAGGCGTCGGGGATAAATCCGGAGTATTCGAGTTCCATTAAAGTTTCGGTCTCGGCCTCGTAGTGTTCGTCTTCCAGGCGGTGGACAGCTTCGTCAAGCAGGCGCAGATAGAGATCAAAACCTACTGAATAAATATCGCCGGACTGTTCGCGGCCGAGCAGGTTGCCGGCGCCCCGGATTTCCATGTCCTTCATCGCAATTTTAAAACCGGATCCCAGTTCGGTAAAGTCCGAAATTACCTGGAGCCGCTTCATGGCAACTTCGCTAAGGGCCTTGTTCTCCGGATAGAACAGGTACGCGAAAGCGACCCGGTCGGATCGCCCTACCCTGCCCCGGAGCTGGTAGAGCTGCGACACGCCGTACATGTCGGCCCGGTCAATTATTATTGTGTTGACATTGGGAATGTCTATGCCGTTTTCGATAATGGTCGTCGAAACAAGAACATGGAAACCGCCGTGCACAAAACGGTGCATTACATCTTCCAGTTCCCTCGTGTCCATTTGGCCGTGCGCGGTTTCGATAAGCATTTCCGGCACCATCTTCTCAAGCCTTATGCGGGTTTCCTGTAAATCCTGAATTCGGTTGTGCAGATAAAAAACCTGGCCCCCCCGTTCAACTTCGCGCCGTATTGCCGCTGCAACCCGGTCTTCGTTCCAGCCGTCTATTACAGTTTCAATCGGATGCCGGTTCTCCGGCGGGGTTGCGAGAAGGCTCATATCCCGTATTTTAAGAAGGCTCATGTGGAGGGTTCGCGGGATCGGGGTGGCGGTAAGCGTCAGGCAATCGACGTTGTTTTTAAGCTCCTTGAGACGCTCCTTGTCCTTGACGCCGAAACGCTGCTCCTCGTCAATAACGATAAATCCCAGGTTTTTAAAAACCACATCCTTCTGAATAATACGGTGGGTTCCGATAAGCAAATCAATATCGCCGTTTTTAAGATCAACAAGAATTTTTTTAACCTGCTTGTCTTCCACAAAACGGGAAAGCATGGCCAGTTTGACCGGAAACTGGCTGAACCTCTCCCTGAAATTTTCGTAGTGCTGCTCCGCCAGAATTGTTGTGGGCGCCAGAAACGCGGCCTGCCTGCCGCCCATTACTGCCTTGAAACAGGCGCGCACCGCGACTTCTGTCTTGCCGAAACCTACATCGCCGCAGACCAGTCTGTCCATGGGATGGGGGCTTTCCATGTCGGCCTTGATCTCCTCGACACAGCGGAGCTGGTCTTCGGTTTCCTCGAAGGGAAAAGCCGCTTCAAACATGGTCTGCCATTCGCTGTCCTTTGGAAAAGCGAAACCCTGCGACTGCCTGCGTTTGGAATAAAGAACCAGTAGTTTCTCCGCGATGTCCTCAACGGATTTTTTAACCCTGTCCTTGCGGTTCTCCCAGCTTTTGGAACCAAGCTTGTCCAGCCGCGGCGGATTCCCCTCGCTGCCGATATAACGCTGAACAAGGTTGACCTGCTCGATGGGAACAAAAACAGTTTCCTCATCCTGGTACTCAAGCTTGATATAATCGCGTTCGTGGCCCAGCGCCCGTATGCGTTCTATGCCCTTGAAATGCCCTATGCCGTAATTGATGTGGACAACATAATCGCCGGGGTTGAGTTCGATAAAGGTATCAATGGCCGCCGATCTTACCGTTTTTAAAGATTTGGGCGGACGGCGGCGGCGGCCGAAAATTTCATTTTCCTGGATAAGCATAAGCTTGATATCAGGATGGGTAAAACCCGAAGAAAACGGCAGCGCTCCCACCAGGGCGTTTTCTTCCCTTAGCAGCTCGGCAAGACGGGCTGCCTGGACTTCCGACTCCGCGGCTACAGCAAGTTCCCAGCCCTGTTTGGAAAGGGCGCCAAATTCATCCCTTAAATAATCAATGTTGCCGAAGAAACTGCGCGGCGGCTCACACCCCGCCGATAGCCGTACCGCTCCTTCCTCACCGCTTCCCTTTAGGGTCATAAACGATACTTTGCGTTCAATACTTTTTACAACTTCAAAAAAATCCGCAAGCAGGCGGCTGGGGGCAGGTACAATGGATTTATCGCGGCGGGCCCTGGAATAAAGGCTTTTATATTCCCGGTCAAGTGCTTCGGCTCCGTTATCGAGCCGCTCACGGTCGATAAAAAAAACAGTATCCTGGGGTCCAAAATAATCAGAGAGCAGACAGGGTTTTTCAAAGGCAAGGGGAAAAAACATTTCCTCTCCCGCAGCGGTTTTGCGGGCAATGAGTTCTTCGATAATTGGCAGCTCCGCAGCCGGCAGTTCCGCGGCCGGCGAACCGGCTAAATCTCTGGTCAGCGAACCGGCGGAAAACTCTTCAAACGTATCAAGATTTGCCGACAGCGCGTCAATCCGGGTGTCTGTCCAGACGACTTCCCGCAGCGGCCTTAAAACGAGTTCCTGCAGGGGTTTGCGGTTTCCGGTGCTCTGGTCAACCGGGTCAAACGGCCTGATTGATTCGATTTTGTCAAAATCAAAAAGGATACGGCAGGCATCTTCGTCGCCGCCCATCAGTATATCCAGAACTTCGCCGCGGAGGGCAAATTCACCCTGAACCTGGACGCGGGGAACCCTGGTATAACCATAAGCTATCAAAGTTTCGGCAAGATTATGCGTATCAATGGTTCCGCCGACCTTAAGCCTGACCAAAAGTCCGCTGATGTAGTCCTTTGGCGGCAGGTAATTGAGGAAGGCGCGCTGGCTGGCGATAATTATTTCCGGGTTCCCGGCCGCAAGCGCAGACAGGATATTAGTCCTTTCGCCAAAAACCGCGGAAAACGGAGGCGCGTCGCGGTAAGGTACGGTTCCCCACCAGGGAAAAATACGGGGTTTTAGGCCTGCGGTTTCAAGATCGCCTGCGGCAAGGGCGGCTTCGTTGTCGGTTGCTGTTACAACAAGAAAATTGCCGCCGCAGTTTTTATACAGCCCGGCCAGAAGCAAAGCCGTAAAAGCGCCTTCGCTGGCGTCGATTTCCAGGGGGAAATTACCGTTTTTACAGGCCTGTACTATACCGGCTGTACCGGGGGCGGTCCGTTTTATAAGGTGAGGAAGGGATAAGGTATTCATGCTTATGTACCGATTCTATAATATAGAAATGGAGAAATATGGTGAAGTATAAAACAGCCCTTATACCTGTTTTTTTAATGTTTTTTGCGGTTACATCGGTACTGACTGCCGCGGATATCAATGTTTCCATAAGGTACCGCGACATGAAAATTTATTACCTGGACTCAGATCCCATCTGGATCGAAATTACCCTGACCAACAGGGGGCCGGACCCTTACCGGTTCAAACTGGCCGACGAAAGGGCTTTTTCCCTGGATTTTGATGTCCGGACCACAACCAACAGACCGGTGGAAATTTCAGATTTACTTATGAGGAAACGCAGCCAGAGCCAGTCTGTATACTTCAGGGAAGTCCTTGTGGAAGCCGGTGAGTCTTTTTCATTTTATGAAAATCTGCGGGATTACAACTTTATCGCCAACAGCGGTGCCTATATAGTGCAGGCCAGGATTTACCCCGAACTCTACAAACCCGAATATTATTCATCCCTGGCTGTTATGCAGCAGTCGGCGCTTTTGTCCAACCGCCTTAGCCTTAACATAAGGTTTCCGCCAATCCCGGGGCCGGATGGGGTTGTTGCCGCCCTGGATGTCCAGACCAACGCGGTTCTGGTCAGGGAAAAAATCCCGCCGGACGAAGTTGTCAGTTACCTGCTTACGGCAAGACAAAAAGAACAGTGGGAAAAATTCTTCCTGTACATGGATTTGGAATCCATGCTCAACCGCGACTCTTACCGCAAGAGGCAGTGGGCAGCCGAATCCGAAGAAGGCCGGCAGATGATGATTGACAGGTACAGGACTGAACTGCAAAGCGCGGTAATCGACGGAGACATTTCCACCATCCCCCTGGATTTCACAATTGAAAGAACAGTGTATAATGCTGATGAAGGAACAGTATCTGTCCTGGAATATTTTAAGGCAGGCAATTATACGGAAAAGAAACGCTACACTTATTACCTTAAGCGCGAAGACGGAATATGGAACATTGTTGATTATACGGTAATCAATCTGGGAACAGAATAAAAACGATTGAGAAAAAAGGCAGTATATGAAACTCCTTCTTGTTTTAAGTTCAGATGAAACACTGGAAATAATTACCCGCTATGTAAAACCTCTCGGGTTTGAGATTATAAGATACTCCAATGTCTTAAAAGCAATGGACAATGTCGACGAAGCCGACCCGTCGGGAATCATCATCAGCGCAAGGGATTTTCCCAGGCACTGGAAAACCATGGTCCAGTTTGTCCGCGCTGAACGCCCCAAAAGCGCCTGTCCGATTGTTATCCTTAAGGGTGAAAATTTTACCGTGGAAGAAAGTTCCCAGGCATCGTTTCTTGGAGTAAGCGCCATAGTCACAGAGAACCTCGAAAACCCGCAGGAAATCGGCCGCATCCAGGAAATCTTGTGCCGTTACCTGCCAACCGACGAAAAACGCAGATCCCGGCGTTATATAGTACAGCCCTGGCAGCGTGTAAAAATGGTATTTGCCCTGCCCGCAGATCTGGTCCTGGTTACAGGCGAACTAAAGACCATATCAACCGGCGGTGTTTCCCTGCTTCCGGACCATTCCAAAGTCCTGGTAAAAACAATGATTAACGAAGTTTTTAATGATTGTTCCCTGCGCGTGGGAGATTCCATACTGAATCCCAAATGCAGGCTGGTCCGCAGCGGCAGGATCATTTCCATGGAGTTCCTTTCGTTCCCCGAAAACGAAGTGCAGGTACTCAATGATTATCTTATTAATTCACCGCTGAAGGAATTGATATATAAACAGTCAAAGATAGCTGCCCAGAATTAAATGCTCCCAATTGAATATTATTAAGGGGCCCGTCGGGAAAAAAATCTGCATGCCCCTCTCACGGATCTCAGTTTCATTGGGATCAACGCCGTTTGTTGCACATAGTTACTGTTACTCACTTAGGCGTAATAACATTTATTTACGGAGACCATAGGGCGGGTCATACAGATTTTTTCTCCCACCACCCCGCGATAATTTTACCTGGGAGCATTTAATTCTGCATTTTTCGGTTTATGTTTTGTTTTAAATTTTTTTTAAATTTGAAATAAATCAATCCAAAAATAATTAAATTAGCAGAGGCAGAAATGAATGCCCAAATAAAATACTTGAGGGGTGGCGGGGGTGAAGATCCGTATGGCCCGACCTATGGTCTTTAAAAATGAACGTTAAACCGTCTTAGCCAAATAAAACCAACAATTAGGAAAAAAAAGCGCGATCCCAAAAAATTTAAGATCCGTGAGAGGGCTATATGGATTTCACCCCTGCCGGGCCCCTTGATAATTTTGACTGGGCATTCATTTCTGTTTTTACAAGATTATGTTTCAAGATTATGTTTCAAGGTTATGTTTCTTTATGCGAAATTTTATCAGTAATTTTATCCTTAAACCACATACCCAAAAAACCAATAACCGCCGTTACCGAAAAAACCGCCAGCGTTAATTTCCAGTTTCCCCCGATAATTGAACTGCCCATGACTGTGGAAGAGAACATGGCCGGAATCCTGGCCAGGGTTGAAAGCACAACAAACATCGGAAGGGTCAGTTTGGTCAGCGGGCACAGCCATGTCAGGAGGTCTTTTGGAGTTCCGGGTATCAGGAATAATATAAAAACCACCCTGGCTGTTTTGCGCGAGTCTTTTAAAAACATCCATGTATTGAGATCTTTTTCACCAAAGAACCTGCGCAGCAGGGGCAGACCTAATTTTCTTACAGTAAAAAATATAAGGGTTGATGTTAAGGCGCAGCCTCCGGCGATTATGGCCAGGCCGCCAAAAGGACCATAGGCGGCGCCTGCGATTAATTGTACAGGCCCGCCGGGTATTACCGCGACTACAATCTGGAGTATCTGAATTCCAAGCAGGATAAATACGCCGGCCGCGCCCAGACCTTTAACCCAGATTCCAAAGGCCTCGCGGTATTCCGGGTTACCCAGTTTTACAATCATGGGCCAAAAAATTATTGTGACTATAACTGTAACAACGACAAAAAGAGAAATCAGAATAATTAGGCGGAACTTGCCTTTTTGCATACGGCTTAACAGTTAATCAGTCAATTTTTTGCTGGGCAACACGGTTCTTTTCTGACACATGGTACTTGTAGTTATCCCAGAATTTTCCGTATTCGGCGACTATGAGCGGCAGCAGAGAAAGGCCCATCGCGATTAACCAGTGGTAGCCGTCCATAAGGGCCAAGCCCAGTACTGCGGCGACAGGCGGCAGACCTACCATACCGGCAAGAACCGCAATCATAATTAACGTACTTATTAGAAGCTGCGGGTTATCCCTGATTGTGCGTTTAAAAATTGAAGACCTGCTGCGGACTGTAAAGATATGCACCAGCGATGTCCAGCCCAGTACCAGGAAAGCCATTGACTGGCCCATAAGGAACGAAGGTGAATCGCCGCCCGGAATCACAACAGATTTTCCGATATAAAAAGCGGCAAGAACCACTATACTGCACATAACAGTCTGCTGGATAATTACTTCCATCAACCCGCCGGCAAAAAAACTTTCGTTGCGGTCAATGGGCTTTCTGACCATTATCCGCGTGTCGGACACTTCCTTTGCAAGCGCAAGACCCGGAATGCCGTCGCCTATTACGTTTATGAGCAGCAGCATCATGGGAGTTACAGGAACACCCATGCCTGATACCTGCCCGAAGATCATGATGATAACTTCAGAGATATTGCAGACTATTAAAAAGTAAATGAGTTTTTTGATGTTGGCAAAAACGTTTCTACCTTCGCTGATCGCTTCGACTATGGTCGAATAATTATCGTCGGTAAGAACCATGTCCGATGCACTCTTGGCGACTTCGGTGCCGTTAATGCCCATCGCGACTCCGACATCAGCGGCCTTGAGGGCCGGGGCGTCATTTACGCCGTCGCCGGTCATCGATACAACAGCGCCCCTGTTCTGCCAGGCTTGCACAATGCGGATTTTGTCCGAAGGTGTAACCCTGGCGTATACTGAATAAAATTCTATGCTCTCAAAAAATTCTTCGTCAGTAAGCTTGGCAAGTTCTTCGCCGGTAATTATTCCTTCGTGCGCCGTTATTATGCGCAGCTCCCTGGCAATCGCCGCAGCGGTTTCCGCGTGATCTCCGGTGATCATGATCGTACGGATACCGGCCTTTTTGGCCCGTATAATCGCGGCCGCTGCCTCGGGCCTGGGCGGATCAATGAGGCCGATGAACCCTTCGAAAACAAGGCCGGATTCCAGTTTTCCAATTTCGTCTTTTGGCGGCAATGTATCAATTTCTCTGGAAGCCAGGGTTATAACGCGGAGCGCGTCGCGGGCAAACGAATTATGAATATCGTCGAGAGCCTTGATAAAATTCTGGTCTTTTCTAACAAAAGGTATCCTGTCAAAAGCGCCTTTGGTCAGCACAAGATAACGGCCGTCAGGTTTTTTCAAAACCGTGGTCATCATTTTTCTCGCTGACGAGAACGGTATTTCCGCGACTTTTTTGTACTGGCTGTGGAGCTCATTTCTGTCCAGCCCTTTTGAAAGGAACAGGCGCATGATAGCGGACTCTGTGGGATCGCCTATAATTTTTTCTTCACCTTCACTGCTCTCAACAGTAACATTGGAAGCAAGCAGGAATTTTTTTATAAACCACAGGTATTCATCCGAGTTTGCCTCAGTCTCGGTTACAGGGGCGCCGGCCGGGCTGCTGTCCGCAGCGGTGTCTGCGCGTTCGGCATCAGGCTTTCCCGCGCTGTACAGCCAAAGCCTTTTAATGGTCATCTTGTTTTGGGTAAGGGTTCCGGTTTTGTCTGAGCAGATAACCGAAGTGCTTCCCAATGTTTCCACGGCCTGCAGTTTGCGTATAAGAACATTTTTGCCGACCATTTTTTTGACGCCGTGGGTGAGCATCAGCGTGACAATGAGGGCCATGGTCTCCGGGACCGCGGCAACCGCCAGTGTTACGGCCAGAAGTACCAGGTGCCAGATTTCCTGCTGCTGAATCAGCCCGATGGCGAAAAGGGTAAACGCCGCAATTACCGCAATGGTGCTGATCACTTTACCCAGCTTGTCCAGCCTTAGCTGGAGCGGAGTCCGGTTCTTTTTGGTGTTGTTGAGATAACCGGCAATTTTGCCCATCTGAGTTTCCATTCCGGTCGCGACAGCAGCAACTTTCGCGTGCCCGTTTACAGCCAGGCAGCCGGAAAAAACCATGTTCTTGCGATCGCCCAGGGGAGCGTTTTCCTTTACCAGAGTTTCAATATGTTTTTCTGAAGGCTCGCTTTCGCCGGTCAAAGAGGACTCGTCAACCGCAAAGCTCTCACATTCCAGAATACGCGAATCCGCGGGAACCAGGTCCCCGCTTTTCAATACGATAATGTCGCCGGGGACTACATCGACAGTGTCAATTTCCTGTTTTACATTATTGCGGATTACAAAACAGTTGGGGCTGTTTAAAACAGACAGGGCTTCCAGAGCCCTCTCCGCGCCCCGTTCCTGGGTAATGGCCAAAATAACATTCATAATGACAATAGCGATAATTACCGCAGGCTCAATAAATCCATGGCCGTCGCGCAAAGCAAGCGCGAATGAAAGTGCGGCCGCGATTATCAGAATAATTACGGCGACATCCTTAAGCTGGTGTAATATCTGTAAAAAAAGGCTTTCCTTTTTTTTCTCCGTAAACTTGTTGGGCCCGTACTCAATAAGCCGTTTTCCGGCTTCGTTAATCGTGAGTCCCTTGTTTCCGTCAGTATTTATTTTTTCCAGGACATCTTCCCTGTCCATTACATGCCAGTTATCCATTTTTATCTCCGTTAATTGTTTCAGATTATAAAATAAAACATTGAACCTGTTCTATAACCCGGCCGGTTCGTTTATAAATCAAAAGCCCTAAAAAAATTATTCTGAATCACATCTTCCGGAACCGGAGCGGATCTTAAATGGGCAGCAGTACTGTAAGTAAGCGGAAGATCGGCCCAGGATGAAAAGGTCTTACCCTGGGGAGGTATGTAGGGCGCGTCTGTTTCAAACAGAATACGCTCAATGGGAAAATGCGCGCAGGAAATTTGGGCCAGTTTATGGTTATTTACAATTGCGGCCCCAAACGAAAAAAAAGCGTTAACACCCCGGCACAGCAGGGAATCACCCTCGCCTGTTGTTCCGTGCCACGAATGGAAAATTACTGCAGGCAATTTTTTAAGTTCATTAACATAAGCAAAAACCTTGTGCATGGCTTTGCGCACATGGACGACCATTGGCAGATTATATTTTATGGCGGTTTCCAGATGATTAATAAATATTTCCTCCTGAAGTTTTTCGGTCTGCCGGTACTTGTCATCAAAAAGGTCAAAGCCGGTTTCTCCTACAGCGCCAAGGCGTCCGGCTTTGGCAAGTGTCTGCAGAAGCAGCATCGTATCTTCAATAATATGACTGCAATGATTCCCGGTTTCCCGCATAAAATCCGGAGAAAGCGCGTATGCCGGAAATTGCGGATGCAGGGCAAAACACAAGACCGCCGGAGCATTACTTTCAAGTCTCGCGGCAAGGCCTTCATGATACTCAAACTGCTCAAGGTTCCAGGAGCTGGCGGCAAAGGCAGTTCCGCCAATGGCAGCTTCCATATCATCGGCCGCGGAATTTTTTATTTCACCGGTTTTTACAGCTCCACCGGATTTGACAATTCCGCCTGACTTAATAAGTCCGATGCAGTCCCAGGGATGGCAATGGGCGTCGCAGTACATTATTTTTTGAGGTACCTTTCTTCTTCGCTGAATATGCAGCCGCAGTACTTCTGCATATATGTACCTTTATCCCTGGCAATTTTTTGGCCTTCCCTAAAAAACGGACGAAAATCCCGGTAAAAAAATTCCACGCCGAATTTAGCGGCCGATTCCTGACCGGCCTGTTTGATAAGATCATGCTGCTGGTAGGGGCTGGTCAAAAGTGAAGTGGAGAAACTGTCATAACCTTTTTCCGCGGCAAGGGAGGCGGTTTTTTCCAGCCTTAAATTATAACAGTATAAACAGCGGCCGGTTCCGGCAATACCAACGGAAGCTGCCCCTTCGATAAATTTACGCAGGCCGTATTCATCTTCAGTTATAAGTTCCAGTTGGTTTTCGCGGGCGTACGCTGCAAGGAAATCCCTGCGCGAGCGGTACTCTGTAAACGGATGAATATTGGGATTGTACCAGAACAAATCCGGTTTGATGTTTTCTGTCTTTAGGCCAATCATACAGGAAGTAAGGCAGGGAGCGCAGCAGGTATGCATGAGGAGTTTCATGGGAGTATTTTAACCCGGAATGTTCAAGGTATACAATGTTCAGTTTTTATAATATAATAACACCGCTGGCGAACCGCGGCGGTTCTTCGGCAAAAGGAGAGTTAAATGAATAAAAGTATCAGCATGATTATTTTGCAGATTTCGGTGGCATTGTATTTACTGGCTACAGGGATCCTGGGTTTATCCGGAAAAAACTGGTTCCGGGAAGGCGAGATTAGGCAGGCGGTAAGCGCGATTTTTAGGGGCAATGTCGCCGAAGTTGTGATTGTCGTACTTGGGATCTGCGCGGTTGCGGCAGGTATTCTGCTTTTAATCGATCTCTTTGGAATAGAAATTGAAATTACAGAGCTGCTTCTCATCATTCTGATGATCGTCTGGATAGTCTTTATTTTCCTTATTGATATTTATTATCCCATTACCAAGAAGGTACCCAATTTTGTGGATTATCTGCGGGGACTGGGCGCGCACTTGATGGTTCTTGGCGGAATGGCCTGCACTTCGAAACAATTCGGCGGCAGGTAAACTTTTTAAGGAAGGCATAAATTGTTTCCCCTGATTAAAGAAATTTTTGGGTTTGTTCCGGGTAACGCTGTAAGTGTCCGCGGCTGGGTCAGGACAAAACGGGAAATGAAGAACCTGGTTTTTGTCGAAGTTAACGACGGCTCGTGCTTTAACGGTATCCAGTGTACGTTCAACAGGGAAGACAGTCTGACCGCCGAAACCGAAAACGCCCTGGGCCTAATAAGTACAGGCACGGCGGTCATAATCAGGGGAACATTGGCGGAGTCTCCGGCGTCCGGTCAAAAAGTGGAAGTCCGGTCAGACGGAATCGAAATTGTGGGCGCCGCTCCGACCGAGACTTATCCTTTACAGAAGAAAAAACATTCGCTGGAATTTTTACGGGAAATCGCTCACCTCAGGCCGCGGACCAACACCTTTGGCGCGGTGGCGCGTGTGCGGAACAGGCTCGCGATCGCTGTCCATGAATTTTTCCAGTCAAACGGTTTTCAGTATATACACACGCCGATTATTACCGGCAGCGACGCAGAAGGAGCGGGCGCCATGTTCCAGGTTACAACCCTGGATATGGAAGGCCTGGCAAAGTCCGGCAAGGCTCCGGATTACAGCAAAGATTTTTTTGGCAAATGGACAGGCCTTACAGTAACGGGCCAGCTTGAAGCTGAAGCATATGCCCAGGCCCTTACCAGGGTCTACACATTCGGGCCGACGTTCCGGGCGGAAAATTCCAATACGGTCAGGCATCTGGCAGAGTTCTGGATGATTGAGCCGGAAGCGGCGTTCGCGTCGCTGGAAGACAATATGGCTTTGGCCGAAGATTTTTTAAAGTACCTTTTTAATGCGGTTCTCAAGGACTGCGCGGCAGACCTGGGCTTCTTTGACGCCCATATCGAAAAGGGAATTATCGGGACTCTGGAGCTTGTAGCGAATTCAAAATTCGGCCACATGACCTATACACAGGCAATCACCGAACTGGAGAAAGGCGGCCCGTTTGAATTTAAACCTTATTGGGGCTGCGATATACAGACCGAACACGAAAAATTCCTGGCAGAAAAAGTCGTCAAAGGTCCTGTGATCGTTACCGACTATCCAAAGGAAATCAAGGCCTTCTACATGAAGCAGAACAATGACGGCAAAACTGTGCGGGCCATGGATGTTCTGGTTCCCAGACTGGGTGAAATTATAGGCGGGTCGGAGAGGGAAGAAGATCTTGGGAAACTGGAAAAAAGGATAACAGAAATCGGGCTGAACAAGGCCGATTACGAATGGTACCTTGATTTGCGAAGGTTCGGTACAGTCCCGCATTCCGGTTTTGGACTGGGCTTTGAACGCCTGATCCAGTACGTGACCGGCATGGTGAACATCCGCGATGTAATCCCCTTCCCCAGGGCGCCCGGACAGGCGGCTTATTAACGGGAATCATGTATAAAAAATTCACTGTTTCATTTTTCCTTTTGTTTCTGCTGGCAGTAATTCCGGCAGCAAAAATAAATTCTCAAACCCCGCCGGCGATAATTTCCAGAGCCGCGGTGCTTATGGATGCGGCAACCGGTACAATTCTGTTTACCAAAAATCCGGATGAACAAATTCCGCCGGCTTCCCTGACCAAATTAATGACCATTTATATTGCATTAAGCGAAGTAAAGGCGGGTCATATATCACTGGATCACGAAATTATTCCTCCAAGGGAAAGCTGGGCAATTAATCAGCCGCCGCGTTCCAGTCTTATGTTTTTGGCCGACGGCCAGCGCACAACACTGGGAGAACTCCTTCTGGGGCTTGCGGTTCCGTCCGGCAATGACGCGGCGGTCGCTGTAGCTTTATGCTTTGCGCCTACTGTAAAAGATTTTACAGAGATAATGAACCTGAACGCGGCTGCTCTGGGAATGAGTAATACGCATTTTGACGAACCGTCCGGGATTTCAGAATTCAATATGACAACAGCAAGTGATTTTGCCGAATTCTGCCGGATCTATATTCAGACTTTTCCAGAAGCCCTGCAGGATTTACATTCGGTAAGGGAGTTTGCCTATCCCAAAGCCGAAAACGTGGCCCAGGTATTCAGGAACAGGCCAGGCACTATTGTGCAGCGCAACGGGAACAGGCTACTTGGAGTTCTGGACGGTGTTGACGGTTTAAAAACAGGCTACATCGACGAGGCCGGTTATAATATCGCCCTTACGGCAAAGCGCGGCGACACCCGTTTTCTCGCGGTAATTCTGGGAGCTCCTGTCGCGGGAGGCGATCAAATCCGCAATGACGACGGGAAGGCGTTAATCAATTGGGCTTTTGATAATTTTAAAACTTTATATCTGCCGGCCCCTGATCCGGGTACACCCAGGGTATGGAAAGGTAAAACCAATAATGTAAGCCTGACCATTAATGAACCGCTGGAGTGCACCGTGCCGATTGACAGAGGCCTGGATATTTACCAAAAAATTGAACTGAATACTCCATTGATTGCGCCCCTGGAGGCCGGCAGCAAAGCTGGTGAGGTTATTTATTACGATAATGCCGGAGAATTGCGGCGCATACCGCTGATTACGGCGGAAACAATTGAGCAGGGCGGATTTTTCAAGAGGCTGTTTGATTCAATAAGATTGTTCTTCAGCAAGAAATAATTAACGGCTTACAAGTGCCGAAACCGGTACGATTGAATAACCTTCTTTGGTAAAAACATCCAAAAGCAAATTGATGTGCTTAAACAGGGCGTCTGTGCTGCCGCCGGGAAGCGCTCCGATTCGAACAGGAATTACTGAACCGGACTTTACTTCGTTCATAATGCGGTTAATAATCTGCGCGGGCGAATTGCGGTTGATACCGGTTACCCAGTCCTGGGGATCCACATCAGGTTTAACGGTAACATAACCTGCGACCGTAACGGCTGCTGATGTTGCGGCGGTTATGGAAGTATACCAGGGAGGATGCCACATCAGTGCCAATTCTCTGCCGGTTACGTTAAAAAAATCATCTTCGTTCCTGGCAAGACCGCTGACTATAAAATCACTGTCCATTTGAAAACGCGAATCCGATAAATCAAGCGGAGCATAGAAAAGGGAAGCGGTTTCGTGTCCGCAGGCGGCAATGTCTTTTGCAGCGCCCGGATAGCGGCGGATAAATTCGCCGCACAAAAAGAAAGTCGCTTTTATGTTAAGGCGGTCAAGGGCTTCCAATACCGCGGGGAGTCCTTCCGCATCATCATAAAGGTCAAAACAAAGTGCCACACGCATTGCCTGTGCCGCTTGCATTGCCTGCGACGCTTGCATTGCCTGCGACGCTTGCATTGCCTGCGACAATTCCCGCTGGCCGGGCCTGTCAGTTGTTTTTGCTGCGGGTATGGCGGGGAACGTCGTAACCGATTCGGTATTGCGGATCATGGGCATATTTTCGTAAGGGCCGGAGTTTTGGTTTTCCAGATAAACCCTGTAACGCGCGGAAGCAGACGAGGCAGGCCGCAGCCTGGGATTTGCGGTCTCGGCCCAGGGCGTCTTGCCGTCGGTAGCATACCACACGCCGCCGCAGAGGGCCAGAATCTGGCTGCTGCCGGAATTCATACCAAAGCCGAATTTCTGAACCCCGCAAAGGCATATTGTTTCCCTGCCCATAATCCTGCCGCTGCCGCCGGGGAATAATATGACTTTTTCTATGCGCTCGTCATCGCCCAGAATAAACTCGTTGCCGCCGGTCCAAACACAGGAATGGGAAGCAAGATTGCTGATCGTTTCCAGCAACTTCCAGTTGGTATAATCATAGAGGAAAGTACCGTCCCTGCCCAAGAAAAGCACGGTATCACCATTGGGAGAGAGACAGGCGTTCTCCCCGGGCGGAGCGGTCATGGGCATAAAAGAATCCGCGCCGGCCTGCAGGCGCCACGCGGCGATCGATTCACCCTGCCCCTGCCAGGTATAAACGAGCAATGTAATACAGCCGGACGGAGACCAGAGAACTTTTATATCAAAACAGGATCGCGGCAATACAAGGGAAGGCAGACCGGACTTAAAGGCGTAGTAATCATTGCTGTCCATATAATAATAAAAAATATTGCGGCCGCCCTTTGACAGGAGCAAAGAGCCGCCGTCAGGGGAGACCCAGAACGCGTCACTGACCGGATCGAATTCAAACGGTATTCTGGCGGCAACTGTTCCTATGTTTAAAAAATCCGAATAAAGGGCCCTGACAAAAAGTTCGCCCGCCGCAACCCTGTAAACGGTTGATCCCTTAAGGTAATAAAAAATATCACGGCTATCCCAGTAAATTGAATCAAGGGTTCCGTCTCCGATTGACCTGTACTGTTCGTCAACCGGGGGGCCGGATTCCAGCAGGTTTTGGTTTACAATGCAATAGTAGAGTTTATTTGAACGCGAATAAATAAACGCGGTAGAATCCGGACTCCACGAAGCCGGCGAACCCCTTTCAGGCCTTTCAATTCCTGAGGCAATAGCAACACTGTCCCCGGAATTTAAATCAAGCAGCTTTAGGGTTCCTGCCGCAGGTGAATCCGGTATCAGGGTTAAAATCCAGCGGCCGTCAGGCGAAACCGTAGTTTCATTCATTCTGGAAGAAAATTCAGGATTATTGTCTGAACCGGATAAAAAAGGCCCGGGCAGACCGCCGGTTAACGGAATTTTTGCATAACCAAAAGAATTCCTTGCCAAAATGGTCCTGTTGTTATCGATAAGATCAATTTGCTGCGGATATGCCGTAAGTGCGTCAAGCGATCCTGTATCAATATCGGAGAACAAAAGCATACCGGCTGCGCCGTCCGACATACGCACAAGAAGCTTATTGTCATCGGAGATGTCGGGATCGGAAAAGATTATGCCGCTCCAGACAGATGTATTAAGATTGAAAAAAAACAGAAAAGAAAAAAATATCGGGAAGAAACTCCTGCGAGCCACTTACGCCTCTTTAAAGGGGAGTTTTCTGGATCAACAAGTCAAGCTCCGATTCAAGCCCGCCAAGCAGTGCGTCCAGTTTATCCAGTTTTTTAATTAAATACAGGGCCTGTTTTTCCTGCAGCCGGTCGCAGGTATTGTCCAGGGTTTCCATAAAAGATTCTCCGCGGGCAGCATTGCCGCCGGCCGGAACGTATGTCAAATTCAACGGCTCTGCACTGTTATTCAATATTTATTTCCGTATTGCCTCCGGATACTTCCGGGACATCATTTATTTTTACATTTCCAAAATTATCCATGGCTCTGATAAACGTTACAACAGCTATAAAAAATATCAATATAATAAAAAGCTTGCGCATAAAACCTCCGCAGCCGGAATAATCAATTTTAACAGTTACATTGTTATATAATCAAGTGGGTTAACGGCATGGCCGTTTTTATAAACGGCAAAATGCAGATGCGGTCCGGTGCTCATTCCGGTGCTGCCGACTTCCCCGATTTTGGTTCCCTGGTTTACGTTATCTCCCATTTTAATTGAAATGACCGAAAGATGGGCATAAAGCGTCTGCATATTATCGCTGTGGTTAATAATAATGTAATTTCCGTAAACAGCGCTTACCCCGACCATGGATACTTTCCCGGCAGACGCGGCCTTTACCGGCGTCCCGGAGGCGATTGCCATATCTATCGCTTCATGAAGTTTCTGGCCTGCCCCGAACGGATCTTCCCTCCAGCCGAAACCTGAACTCAGCGCCGGTTTGGTGCCGCTGAGCGGCGATACAAAAAGAGTACCCAGGGCCCTGCTGAAATCGGTCGCCGGCATTTTGGCGCCGGGCAGGAAAATATTTTGGCCGGGTATAATCAGGTCTTTTTGGATATTGTTTACATCAACCAATACTTCCAGGGGAATATTGTAGGCGCGGGATATTTTGGACAGGTTGTCGCCTTTTTTAACAACATAGGGAATTCCGTTCATGTTCGGAAGCCGGAGCACCTGGCCTATCTTTAGTAAATGGGCGTTGGTTAAATTGTTCGACGCGATAACCGCGTCCATCGAGAGCCCGTGGGCAGCCGCTATCGACGAAACCGAATCGCCCTTTTTGACCGTATAGCTTTCCCAGGCAAAGTATTCGGTCATTTTAAGCGGAACAGGCTGATCCTTTATGGGTTCAGAAATGACCGCGCCCACGGTTATGACCGTATTCCCCGGGGAACTTACTGTGCCCGGCGCCTCCCCTGCTGCAGCGGCCGCTGAAAGCGCCGTGTCCGTGCCGGCCGCAATGCCGGTATTTGCCGAAACGCCTGCTGTGCCGCCGGATGCGGCGCCGGCAAACGAAGCCATCTCAGTCAGGCCCCCTTCATCGGCGGGCAGAGCGGGAATTGCGTCGCGGCTGACCATGGCGGAAATCGCGTCCCTGTTGTCAATGACAAAAATGGTTGCAAGCACCAAAAAACACATTACAGGAAGCAGGGGCATGGTAAACGCAAAGTTTAATGTCTTTTGTTTAGTATTTTTTACAGGAGGAAAGTTCCGGCGGCGGCGTCTGCCGCCTATGGGTTTATATTTAATCCGGTTCAGTAAATTTGAATTTTTTTTGGCCCGGGAGACTATACTTTCCGGTTTAAAGACATTTATGGGCGCGGCTGTCCCTGCGGAAAACACCAGGCCGGCGTCTTTTTTCCAGGCGGGAACACTGTAACTGTATCTGCGCCTTTTGGTTTTTTTGTTAAAAATATTAACCATGATATATTTGGTTTATCGACATAAACAGGGGGAAGCATTATACTCCGTATATGGGAAAAAGGACTTCTGCCGTACCCGCAGGAAGAGCTGTAATCGGAGCCCTTGCCGCCGCATTGATAATGAAACTATTTTTATTTGATTTTATGATTGCCGAAGGACATTCAATGGAACCTACCATAATGCCGGGTAGAGTTATTCTGGTAAATAAACTCAGTTACGGGCTCAGGCCGCCGGGATCGGCAGCTTACCTGATTCGCTGGTCAGCCCCCAAAACAGGCGATATTGTGATTTTTGCAACTCCCTTCGGAGATATCGCGGTCAAGCGCTGCGGTGAAATTAACCCTCCGAATTATTTTTACGCGCTTGGAGACAACAGTTCCCATTCCTACGATTCCCGTTCATACGGCCCGGTACCAATAGACAACATTGTCGGGAAGGTAATCGGTATAAAATGAATGAAGGAATTTCATTAAAAAAACGTTTTGTTTTTTTTGCCTCGCTGCTGGGAGCGGCTGCCGCCGCACTGATAATCCGGTACGCGTATTTAATGCTGGGCAGCCAGGACAGTACTATCGGAATGCGTACAGAAATAGTATCCGGGAGGGGGCCGATCCTGGACCGCAACGGGAAAATCCTTGCCATGGAAACCAGGATGAGCAACGTAACTTTCTGGAAACCTTCAATGGATAAAGCAGGCGGATCCGAACAGGTCGCAAAAGACCTTGCCCCGATTCTGGAAATCCCGGCCGGCGATATAAAAAAGCAAATTGACAGCTCGGCCAGTAATTTTATCTATTTAAAAAAATCCGTTGACGATACAACCATTAAACTGATTGAGGACGCCCAGGCCAACCGTATGCTCAAAGGCGTAGGCATTGAACCCATGATCAACCGTATTTACCCGGAAGGCAGTCTGGCCGCCCAGATAATCGGTTTTACCACAACGACCATAAAAAATACCGAAGAAGCGGCCGGGACAGTAAAAAGTTCGGGGCGGGACGGAATCGCGGGAATAGAAAACGCCTTTAACGATGATCTTTCGCCAAGCCTGGTAACAACTTCTCCGGGGATAAGACAATACCAGAACGGATCCCAGGTTTATCTAACCCTGGATATAAATGTTCAGATGATTCTCGAAAATATCTCTGCGAATGTCTACAGGGATACCAAAGCCGAAGCTGTTATGTTCCTCGCCATGGACCCCAGGACCGGAGATATACTGGGATCTGTTTCGCTGCCGAGTTTTGATCCCAACAACATAAACAATCCTTCTGACTCGGCGCTTATGAACCGGCCGGCGATCTGGTCCTATGAGCCGGGATCTGTATTCAAGATATTTTCGCTTTCGGCAATGATGGATACCGGCGCGATAAACGGCGATACTACTTTTTATTGCAACGGCCAGTACGAAAAAGTTTCCAGTCTTGGAGAACTTATAAAAATAGGATGTCTTGACGCGCACGGATGGGTCAACGCCAGGGATATAATCGTTTATTCCTGCAACGCCGGCGCGGCCTACGCGTCAGACAGAATTACTGTACCTGTTTTTAATGATAAATTGCGGGAATACGGTTTTGGTTCCAGAACCAATGCCGGCAATCCCGGGGAGACCATGGGTTTTCTGCGTCCGGTTGATAACTGGTCAGAAAGGTCAAAACCGACCATCGCCATTGGCCAGGAAATAGCGGTCTCCGCCCTGCAAATGATCCAGGCCGCTTCGGCAGTTGCCAACGACGGCATCCTGGTCCCGGCCAGGATTGTTTCAAAGATAGTTTCGGCGGACGGTAAAAAGACCAGGGAATATGACGCCGGCCCGCCCAGACAGGTATTAAAGGCCGAGACCGCCAGACAAATGCGCAGTTACATGGCCGACGTCACTTCCAGCATAGGCACCGGATGGAGGGCCGATGTAGCCGATATGTCCATGGCGGTAAAAACAGGTACAGCCCAGCTTTATGATCCAAATACAAAAGGGTATTCATCAACTGATTTTATAGCGAGCTGCATGGCCATGCTCCCGGCTCAATCCCCTTCATTAATACTTTACCTTGTAATAGTAAAACCCAAAGGCGAAATTCTTGGAGGAAGAATCGCGGCGCCGCCGATCCGGGAAGCAGCGGAAGAATTAATAAATTATCTGGGAATTCCGCGGGGCCTTAACCTGCAGATCACCCATCCGGGAACCATTTCGCTGCAGCCTTTACCTTACCCGGAAGTAAACGGGACAGTTCCCGACTTTACCGGCGTTTCCAAACGTCAGCTTCTTCCCCTCCTTCTGCGCGATGACCTTCATTTTAACATCACAGGCGACGGCTGGGTCAAAAATCAAAACCCGCCGCCGGGTACCCCGATTGAACCGGATACAATAATAACCCTGGAACTGGAATGACAGACCTTTCCATTCTGGAAAACAATTACCCGGGTCTGCTTTTGGAACTGGAAAAGCATGATGATGATGAAATAAATCCAGCCGATATAATAATCGAAGAAACCCGGACCGGCCAGCCTGTATTAAAAATCCGCGGACATTATATTCATTCTCCCCGCGATCCTGTAAGGGAAGCGGCAAGACAGGCGGAAATTTGTTTTGAAGCCCCGGAACAGGGGCCGGTAATACTGCTGGGATTCGGCCTGGGCTATATTGCTGATGCTGTAGCTGATGCTTCGGCTGCCGCCGCGCGAAACGCCAAAACCGCCGGCGCAGGAAATATAAAAACCGCCGCAGGAATTTCCAGGCCAATTATTATAGTAGAAAGGCGCAGGGAGCTGCTGAGACTTGCGCTGCGGCACAAGGATATTGGGCCTTTTTTAACACAAAACAAAGTTATTTTTATAATTGGCAGGGACAGCAGCCAGATTACCGGAGCGCTTTCACTTTTGGGAAATACCGGGGGAAGGCCGCTGGTAATTAAGAACCGGGCCCTTACAGACCTGGACGAAGCTTTTTATAATGAAACCGGGCAAAAAATCCAGGCGTGGATTACGCGTACAGAAATCAACACTGCCACGTTAAAACGTTTTGGCCGCCGCTGGGTGCATAACCTTTCCAGAAACCTGGATTCGATCAGGGATTTGCCGGGTATCTCCCGTCTTGAAGGCCTGCTGGAGGGAATCAATATCCCTGTTTTTCTTGCGGCCGCCGGTCCCGGCCTGGACACGACAGGACAATATATCACGCAAATAACAAAACGCTGCCTGGTCATCGCCGTTGATACCAGCCTTCGCTTTTTACTCAAAGCCGGAATCCAGCCGGACTTCGCAGTATCCCTGGATCCCCAATACTGGAATTTCCGTCACCTCGACCGGACAGCGGTGCCCGGCACCTGTTTGATTGCCGAATCAGCGGTATATCCCCCCTGTTTGCGGCAGCCGTTCAAAAAAATTTATTTGTGCGGTTCACTTTTTCCCATTGGCCGGTATATCGAAGACTCCGTCGATCCAAAAGGCGAAGTCGGATCAGGCGGTTCAGTGGCGACTGCGGCCTGGGATTTTGCCAGGATACTGGGCGCCGGTACAGTCTGGATTGCGGGCCTGGATCTATCCTTCCCGGATTTAAAAACCCATTTCCGCGGCGCACTCTTCGAAGAAAAATCCCATTCCCAGTCAAATCGTTTTTTACCCGCGGAAACCATATCGGTAAAGGCGCTAAGGGACGGCAGCCAGTTTTACGGGAAAAATATTCAGGGAAATCCGGTGCTGACCGACCAGAGGCTCTCTATTTACGCGGCCTGGTTTGAAAACCGCTTTGCAATGTACCCAAAAGTCCGTAATATTAGTCTATCTGCAGGCGGGTTAGCCATAAAAGGCCTGGAAACAGGCAGTATGGAAGACCTGCTGGCCCTGCCCGAACGCCGCGGCGAGATAAACAGTTTATTAAACAAAGCAGATTCAGCATTACAAAATGAATTTTACTCTGTAAAAGAAACTGAAGCCAGGGCATCCAGGTACGAAAAAGCCAGGAATTCCCTTATAAAAGGTTTACAGGAAATTGAAAAAACGGCAAAACAGGCGCGGAATCTGGCATTGGCCGGCATAAAAACCATCAGAAACAGACACCGGGATGCGATGGATGCTGGGGATACGGTAGATGCTGAGGATGCGGCAGTAATAAAAAAACTCTTCAATGACCTGGAAAAAGCCAACCTGGCAATAACCGGCAGTGCTGTAAAAGAAGTGGCCGGCTTTTTGTTCCCCGATCCTGTTGAACTTGAAAAAAAATCCGCTTCGGCCGGCAGCCCCCTGCTCCGCCACCTGGAATACTCCGCCAATTTTTACAGCGCTCTTGCAGAAGCAGCAAATTACAATTTAAGAAAAGTAGGAAGGAGAAAGTAGTAAGTAGTAAGTAGTAAGTAGTAAAATAACTAAGCAGACACGACATGCAGCGCCCACGACATTCACTCCCCACTTACCACTCCCCACTCTTTTCTCATTTATAATTTCTCACTTCTCATTTCTTTTTTCTCATTTCTTTTTTCTAAAGTCTAAAAAATAAAACACCGATATTTAAAATTGAGGGAGGGTAACCCCCCTGATAAAATATTGACGGTGCGCAGCAGGCCTAGTCCGCTAACGTCCAGGCGCACCGTCTTTTTTATGCCTGTTTGTAATGGCCAAAGAACAGGCCCAAGCGCTTTATGGCTTCGGTAAGGGTATCTTTGTCAGGCAGGAAGACAATACGGAAGTGATCGGGTTTATCCCAGTTGAAACCTGTTCCCTGAACCAGTAACAGGCGCTGATCTTTTAACAAATCCATTATAAATTTTTCGTCATCGGTAATGTTGAACCGTTTAATGTCGATTTTGGGGAAGCAATACAGGGCGCCCCTGGGGTTTACTACCGACAGGCCGGGAATATTGTTGACGAGTGTTATCGCAGTATCGCGCTGTTCCTTTAGGCGGCCGCCGGGCAGTACCAGGTCGTTAATGCTCTGGTAGCCTCCAAGCGCGGTCTGAATTCCAAACTGGGCCGGTACATTGGCGCAAAGTCTCATATTGGAAAGCATTTCAAGGCCGTCAAAATAGCCGGCGGCGCATTTTTTGTTGCCGGAAAAGGCCATCCACCCGGATCTAAAGCCGGCGGCCCTGTAAGCTTTGGACATTCCGTTAAAATTTATGGTTAAAATATCGGGATTTATCGTCGCCATGGGTACATGTTTGGCTCCGTCATAGGTAATCCGGTCGTAAATTTCATCGGCATACACAATAAGCTCGTGTTCGGCGGCAATGGAAGCTATTCCTTCAAGAATTTCACGGTCATAAACGGCTCCGGTCGGGTTATTGGGATTGATGACCACTATTGCTTTGGTCCGATCCGTTACTTTGGAGCGTATATCGGCCAGGTCAGGATTCCAGGCGGATTCTTCGTCACAGCGGTAGTGGACGGCTGTTCCGCCGGAAAGGGTAACAGCGGCGGTCCAGAGCGGGTAATCGGGCATGGGGACCAGAACCTCATCGCCGGAGTTTAATAACCCCTGCATTGCCATTTGAATGAGTTCGCTTACTCCGTTGCCCAAAATAATGTCTTCTATACCGACATCCATCACGCCTTTGGACTGGAAATCCTGCATTATTGCCTTGCGCGCGGCAAAAAGACCCTGGGAATCAGCATAACCCTGGGCATTGGGCAGGTTTATAATCATATCGTGCAGAATTTCGTCCGGAGCGTTGAACCCAAAAACCGCCGGATTACCGATGTTCAGTTTTATAATTCTGAAACCTTCGGATTCCATCCGCTTTGCTTCCTTTAATACAGGACCGCGGATATCATAACAGACATTGTCAAGTTTCGATGATTTTTCAAATTTTCTCAATTGGTTTTATCCCTGTACAGCCATAAGCCGGTTTCTTCCATATATTTTGATAGAACAGCCGTATGAATTTCGGCGTTAATTCTTGCGGTTTCCTTGTTCCAGTCCTTTATCGCGGGGAAAACCTTTTTTACCCTTTCACGGCCCTTGGCGGCAGCGGTATCCAGAGCCGGACCGGCGTCCGGAATGGATTTTTTAAGCATATTTTCCAAAAAATAGACCGATAAGCCGGTAATCACCCCGTCCCTGCACGAATCCGCAAGTTTGATAAAAACTTCGCAGGCTTCGTTATACTGCCTGTCAAGCATTAATGTAAAACCGTAATACCAGTTTACCCATGGCCGCAGGGTGGGCTTTACCCTGTTAAGCCTTGATTTAAAAAAATTGAGGGCTCCCGGAATATCTTTGCCAAGAATGCGCGCGGTGCCAAAGACCAAGGCATTGTTATCCACAAGAGGCGCATTGGCAGCAGCAGCTTTGTTTTCAAGGCTCATTACGGCAGCCGAATCTGAAAGCACAAAATAAGTATTTGCCAAAAGCCGCACCAGACGGGGTGAAAATTTCCCCTGCCTAAGAACCTTTTCTTCCAGATAATTAACCAGGGCGGGCCAGTCTTCTTTTTCCAGAAGCGTATAAAGCCTGCGGTTGGAAAAATAAAACGCGTCAAAAACCGCCAAAATAAAAACCAGAACACAGATCAGGTACCAGTTGGATTTCCAAAAAACCAGGGCCATCTGATTACCCAAAAATATTACCGGAGACAGACAAAGTATAGCCAGAAATATTACCAGAAGAATATTAAAAATGATGAACACGGACTGGAATTTCAAAATTATTCCCCTTAATTTAACTTAACTGTTGTTTATAATTACTGTTTACCACTATAATAAAGAAAAAAAGAATAGGCAATAAGGAGCTTTTTTTGAGCGCAGGATTGGACGGTAATTTTAAAAAAATACCCATAGACAAGATACCGGAAGACAGTTTTTTCTCCGAACCTGTATATCTGGATAATCTGGATAAAAATTTTATCCTTGCAACTCCGGAAATGCCTGTTACGGGCCAGCTTGTCTCGGCGTTAAGGGCCTGGGGATATACCGAAGTTTACAGCAACGGGGAAATTCTTGATGATTACGCGGCAGATAAAACCTCGGAAAAAGAAGCCATGGAACTGACGGAAGCTACAATTGTCAGCGACAGCGAAAAAATACGGCGGGCAGAAGATTTTTATGACGCTTTCCAGAAATACGTAGAAACCCTTTTTACCAGGGTTTCGATAAAAAATGAACTTGATTATACCTCTGTTGCCGAAAAAATAAAAACCGCCTGCGATATTATGCGGGAAGACCGCCGTTTCCTGCTCAGGGTCCAAAAAAACAGCAGTACAGGTCCAAATACCAATTATCTCGCGTCCCATGCTGTAAAATCCACAATAATAGCAATCATAATAGGTTCTTATTTAAAACTTCCCAACCACCGTTTAATCGAACTTGGAATTTCCGCTCTTCTCCACGAGATCGGAATGATAAAACTGCCGCCGCAGATTTATCTGTCAAAAAGGGCCCTCCAGCCCCAGGAACGCAAGGCTATACTTACCCACCCTTTGCTGGGTTTCAATTTGTTAAAATCCTTTGATTTCCCGCTTAATATAACACTGGGCGCCCTGGAGCACCACGAAAGGGAAAACGGCAGCGGCTACCCGCAGAAGCTCACCGGCGACAAAATAAGCCTTTATTCCAAAATAATAGCGGTAGCATGTTCCTACGAAGCGCTTTCGTCCCAGCGACCCCACAAGGAAGCAAAGGACGGGTATACCGGAATGCTGGAACTCCTCAAAAATGAAGGCAAACAATACGATGACACCATAGTACGGGCCCTGGTTTTTTCGCTTTCGATTTATCCAATCGGCCTGTATGTGCTGCTGTCCAGCGGACGCAAGGGCCAGGTCGTAGATGTTAACCCCGAAAACCCGCGTTTCCCGATTGTCCAGGTATTTGGTGAACTGACGCCTGACGGTAAAAACAAGGTTGTTGAAACTTCGCAAACCGGGATTTACATAATCCGCCCCCTGACCAGGGAAGAGACCGGAACCGCTTAGGGGGTATTTTGGAACCGCATTCGATGGCAATATTTTCGATGGAACCTCTTGCAATCCCGGCGCCGCTATTAATATGCGCGGTAATATCTTTTTTGGCAGGCGCGTTTCTGTCCCTTTTAAAGACTGCGCTTGCCTGCTGCAGGATGGCAAGGCTGCGCCTATACGCGCAAAAAGGCATAAAGAAATATGTCAGGGCCGCGCAGTTAAAAGAAAAAACCGGATTCTACCAGGCTTCATTGAGGGCCGGAATAATTTTTTTTGAAATCATGCTGGGCTGCCTCTGCGCTGTGATCGCTGTCATCGTTCTTTTTAACTTAAAAATTTTTTCAATACTGATCGTAATTATTACTTTTATGATTATATCGATTTTGGGCGGTTCAATATTTTTTATTATTGCCGAAACCATACCCAGGGCAATAGCGCGTTCGGAGCCGGAAAAAATAACCGCATATTTTTCCGGTTTTATAAAAATATTTTCAGTAATAAATATTCCCCTGCTTGCCCTTGAAAAAAAAGTTACCGGTTTGATTAACCATATAGCAGGTTACAGTTCCAATCCAGGCATGACAGAGAATGAACTCCGCATCGCCCTGGACGAAGGCGAAAAATCGGGCATAGTCGAAAGCAGGGAAAGGACCATGGTAGAAGGCGTTTTTTATCTGGGAGACAAACCGGCCGGAAAATTTATGACCCACAGGTCAGAGGTCAAATGGCTGGACATCAATGACAGCCCGGATCGCATCAGGGATGAAGTTACCGAACAGCAGTACTTCCCGGTAGCTGACGGTGATTTGGACAAAACACTTGGAATTGTATCCGCCCAGGATATTCTGCTCGCGATGCTTAAAGGCACATGGCCCGGCCTGCAATCCCTTATGCGTACTCCCTGTTTTATACCGGAAACAATGCCGGCCCTAAAGGCGTTTGAAACTTTCAAAAAGGCCGAAGCCTACTGCCTGTTTGTCATGGACGAATACGGCGGTTTTGCCGGTATTCTTACTGTCCGCAACCTTATAGAAGAAATCACCGGACAGCTTTTTGCCGAAACCGGCGGCGAAGAAGAAATAATCAAACGCGAAGATGGTTCCTGGCTGGCAGACGGCAGCATGAACATTGATGACGCAGCCGGAGCAATAAATCTACCCGGCCTGGCCGGCGGCGCCGAACAGTCAGATTACTACACTCTTGCCGGTTTTATTCTGAACCTTGCCGGCGAGATTCCGGGCGCCGGCGCCTGTTTCGATTACAGCGGCTACCGGTTTACCGTGGCAGAAATGGACGGAAACAGAATAAATAAAATCTTAATCGAAAAAATCAATATTTAGTTTTAATTGCGCGGTTTATCATATATTGGACATCTGAATTGGCATTCTGAACTTTTATTATTGTTTCCGGATTAAAATTAACAAATACCCTGAACACTTCATCGGCAAAAGCCTGGTCAATATAGCCAATGTCCTTAAAATCAAGGGTAACTTCTTTGAACAATTCCAGACCGCTTAAAACACGGCGGGCCTGGGATCGCGAAACGAGATCGCTGCTGCTTGCGAAATGCAGGGGTATAACAGTTTTATCAAAATCACCATAGACTTCGGTAGAAAATTTATCGAACACTTTTTTAATATTTTTACGGCTCGTATTTGACATTTGCATATTTACCAATGTGGAATATTTTTGATTATCGGCAGCAGGTACAGTATGCACCGCCTGTTTCAGATTAAAAATAAGTCCGTCAGATTTTATTATAAACTCATCAAAAACTTTGGATGAAAAGAAAATCCCCTGCCCCGAGTGTCTTTTTATATCAGTTGTACGTTTACCCTTTACCAATTCCAGCAGTGCATCATCAAGGTCCAGGAGTTTGAATTTATCTTTGATATTTTTAAAAATTCCAATACCATCATCCAGTATAGTCATATCTTTATAAATTTCATTTTCTTCGATAATTACATTAATTTTTTTTCCCCTGGAATGTTCTATCGCATTATTAAAAATTTCGAGAAATCCATATACCCAAATTTGCCATATATTTTGGGGAATACCTGTAAAATGTTTTTTAATATCTTTTTCCCAAACAGAATCTTCGCTGAGTGTTTTATCAATATTGTAACAATATTGTGATTTAAAAGATTTTATTATATACCGGCCGTTTTTTTTATCAACTTTATTTTCTGCTGCAAGTTTATCCAAATGTTTGTAAACAGCCGGTAATGAAATTTCAAAATTTTTGGAAGTCAGAGCAGCTATGTTCCTGTTCCCGCCAATATTAGCCAGAATAAATTTACGGACTTCATCTCCCTGTCTGCGATTCCCTGGCATATTCACCTTCCCAAAACGTAATACAATATAAACCTTATCGGCAATCAGTATAAACCTTATGGGAAGGGTGAGTCAACCTTATTGTTTTTCTATTTTTTTAGAATCTTTGCCAAATCCGCCTCGGGCGTGCTTATGGGGCTGATCCCGAATTTATCAACCAGGATTTTTAAAACATTCGGTGATGTAAAGGCAGGCAGACTGGGGCCCAGCAGAATGTTTTTAATGCCCAGGGACAGCAGGGTAAGCAGGACGCAGACAGCTTTTTGCTCGTACCAAGAAAGCACAAGGGACAGCGGCAGATCGTTGACGCCGCAGTTAAAAGCTTTTGCCAGGGCGAGCGCGACCTGAACCGCGCCGTAGGCGTCATTGCACTGGCCCATGTCCAGGATTCTGGGGAACGGGCCGATTTTACCGGCGTCAATGTCATTGAAACGGAATTTACCGCAGGCCAGGGTAAGCACTACCGTATCTTTGGGAGTTTGTTTTACAAAGTTGGTAAAGTAATTGCGGCCAGGGTGGGCGCCGTCGCAGCCGCCTACCAAAAAGAAATGCTTAATGGCTCCAGACTTTACGGCGTCAATAATAGCCGGGGCGCTGTCCAGTACAGTCTGGCGGCCGTAACCTGTAGTCACAGCAGCTCCGCCGTTTATGCCGGTAAGGAACTTGTCTGCCGGGTAACCGCCAAGTTTTTTTGCGTGTGCGATCACGGCGCTAAAGTCTTTGCGGCCATTTGCGTCTGCGCCGATGTGGACCATTCCGGGGAACTGCACAACCGATGTCGTATAAATACGGTCAGCGTAATTTGATCTTGGAGGCATTAAACAATTTGAGGTAAAAATTACAGGCGCTTGTAGATCGTTAAATTCATTCTGCTGGTTCTGCCAGGCGGTTCCAAAATTCCCCTTTAACTGCGGATGTTTTTTTAACCCGGGATATCCGTGGGCTGGCAGCATCTCGCCGTGGGTATAAACATTGACGCCAGCTCCATCGGTCTGCTCCAGCAGCATCTGCAAATCAGAAAGGCTGTGCCCGCTTACTACGATAAAAGGCCCCTTCTCAATCTTAAGCGGCACTTCAATGGGCACAGGTTTGCCGTAAGCGGCGTTATGCGCCTCGTCAAGGATTTCCATACACCTTAGATTAACGCCTCCGAACTCCATAAGGAGATCCAGCCACTGTTCGGCTGTATGCGTCTGTCCAAGAGCGGTCATGCCCTTGATAAACCAGCCGTCTACCCTGCTGTCGCGCTTGCCCAGATTGCGGGCATGATGAGCGTAAGCGGACATACCCCGCATTCCGAATAAAAGTAACGAACGCAGAGAACGGATATCTTCGTCTCCGGTAAAAAGTTCACCGGGTTTTATTACTTCGCCGCCGCCGAGCCTTAAGCAATGCGCCCTGATTTTTTCGATTATAGCCGCGGTACTGGCAGTATCAAAACTGACATTGGTAACGCAGGTAAACAACGCATCTGTGATCAAGGTGACAAGTTCATCTTCATTGTTATTTTTTGCCTGCATTACTGAAGCCAGTGCAATTACCTCGCAGGTAAGTTCATCCTGCCCGCCGGCTGTATCCGGTTTCTTGCCGCACACACCCGAAACTGTGCAGCCGGTTCCTTTAGCTGTTTGCTGACATTGAAAACAAAACATTTTTTTTATTACCTCTTTTAAATTATCTCACGGAATGCACTAAGTACACTGGGAATCACAAAGAAAAATGGAATGCGCTAAATGGCGCAAATTTTTTAGTAATTTTATGCGCCAAAGAGCGCATTTTTTATTATTCCAGGATTTCCCCGTTGGTGGAAATTGTTACCGACTGCCATGGCATGAATTTACCGGAGTTTTGAAGCGCCGTGATTACCGCGTGTTCGATCCCGCCGCAGCAGGGTACTTCCATCCGCACGACTGTTACCGATTTGATGTTGTTTTTGGAAATAATCTCGGTGAGTTTGTCGGTGTAGTCAATGTCGTCAAGTTTTGGACAGCCGATTAAAGTGATTTTGTTTTTGATAAAATGGCTATGGAAATCACCGTAAGCAAAGGCGCTGCAATCGGCGGCGACAAGCAGATTCGCGTTGTTAAAGTAAGGGGCGCTTACAGGCACGAGTTTAATCTGCACGGGCCATTGGCTAAGCTGCGATACCGGGGCCTGCTGTACCGCTGCAGATACGGGCGCTTCCCTTTCAAGTGATTTTGACTGTGAGCCCGGGCATCCGCAGGCCAATGTTTCTTCTTTCATGTTTTTCTCCTGATTTTTTTTAACAGCCGCTTCGTTATACGCGGCTGCTTCGCGTTCTTCGAAAGTTATAGCGCCGGTCGGACAGACAGGCAGGCAGTTGCCAAGCCCGTCGCAATAATCGTCCCGGAGCAATTTTGCCTTGCCGTCAACTATGGCAATGGCAGCTTCATGGCAGGCATTGGCGCAAAGGCCGCAGCCGTTACATTTATCTTCATCAATTTTAATTATTTTTCTTGTCAATTTAACCTCCTGTTCTTTGGTCTTTAACGCTTTCAAATAAAACTATACAATACTGCAAAGGTAAATTCTGTTGTATTTCCAACAAAAAGGGACAAAATGATAAAAAATTACCAAATATTACGCAATTGCCTGTTGTTTACAGGTATAGATGAATCCAGTTATAAACCGATGCTGGACTGTCTGTCGGCAAGGCAGAAAAAATTCAGTAAAAACAGCTTTGTATTTATGGCAGGAGAAAAGACTGAATCGCTGGGCGTTGTGCTTACCGGGGCGGTTCACGTAATCCGGGAAGATTATTGGGGCAAGCGTAAAATAGTCTCGCGTATCGATCCAGGCGGCCTGGTCGGGGAAGCTTTTGCCTGCGCGGGCGCAGAGCTTCCGGTAAGCGTAATGGCGGCCGAGGATTGCGAAATAATGTTTTTAAAGTGCAGCAGGATTCTGACTGTATGTTCACAGGTCTGCGGGTTCCATACCGAACTTAACAGGAACCTGTCTCTGCTATTGGCGCAAAGAAACATCGAATTGATTCAAAAGATGGAATATATAACACAGACAACCACACGGGAAAAACTGCTCGCCTATTTATCCGAACAGGCGCGGGCCGCGGGCGGCAACAAATTTGACATACCGTTTGACCGCGGCGAACTTGCCGATTTTTTATCGGTTGAACGCAGCGCGATGTCCGCGGAGCTTTCAAAGATGCGCAGGGACAGGCTGATTATCTGCAGGAAAAATCATTTTGAGCTGACGGGGAGCAAGATGGACCGGAATTGAATAATAAAAGGAGTAATTTTCAAGTGAACGACTAAAATCCGTTTTTTACTTTTTCCTAGATTGGGCTTTACAGGGTTAGGTACACACCATTAAACAACTATGGCTGCGCTTATGAGTCATTCTCAAATTGCGTCTAACCCTTCCTTGATGCAAGCCCATACTCCCTGTAACAGGCAAGCATTGCTTCCACAAAGCGATCCATTGTGTAGTTATGCGAGATTTCTTCAGACTTTATTCCCATCGCGGTTTTGGTTTCCTTATCGCTGAGAATCTCCACGGCTTTTTCCCAGATTTTAAGTTCGTCATCGACTGCCCAGCCGTTTACGCCGTTAATTACCATGCCTTCTATACTCTTGTCGGCAACAGCTACCACAGGGAGGCCGCTGGCCATTGCTTCGATAAAAGTTATGGGATGGACTTCGCTGTGGCTGGCGCTCATAAAGAGATCGGCCGCGTAATAAATTTGTTTTATTTCAATGGGCCATTTTAGGTAACCGGTAAAAATTACGGAATCGCTTAAGCCGTTATAATGGCAATATTCTTCAAGGGAACGCCGGTCCGGGCCGTCGCCGGCAAGGGCAAGTTTAGCGTTCCTGTGCTTGCGGATTTCCTTGAAATTTTCCAGGAGGACCGGGACATTTTTTTCTGACCCAAGCCTTCCTACAAAAACGATCAGATCTTCCCCGCCGGCAATACCCAGGCGTCTGCGCATTTGTTCGCTTTCTGCCCTGTGCTCGCCGGAACGATCGTGGAAATACGTTAAATCGATTCCGTTGGGTATAATGCGGATTGGTTTTTGGTACTTGATGGACGTAAGGTAGTCAGCGTTTTTTCTTGACGGGCAGATAACCATCTTCTGGCTCCGGAGCACGTACCTCATGTAGGAGGGAAGTTTTTTATGCATCAGAATATTGATGGGAGGCGGCAGATAATGCACGTAGTCAGGATAATAAGAATGCAGGGTATGAATCGAAGGAATGCCGAATTTTTTACTCACCTGTCTGGAAGCCAGATAAAGGCTGAACTCCGAATGGGTATGGATGATGTCCAGATTAAGCGGCCTTACCATGTCATAAACCTGGTTGGTCAGGAACATCCCGATCCGGTGCTGGGGCTCCGTTGGAAACTGGAAAGACAAAATGCGGTACACGCCTTCTTCATCATCTTTTGCCATGGGATGTTTTACGGTAAATATATAGACCTTGTGGCCCCGCTGCTCCAGCCCTTCCTTAAGCGCCCGTATTACAGTTACGACGCCGTTAACCTGGGGAACATAAGTATCGCTAAAAATACCAATATTCATATAGTAAATAATAACACAGAAATTGAGTTTTAGGGAGTGGGAACAGGCGCAAACCCGCACGCCGCATTGACCATGCCGTGCGTCAGGAGTACCCTGAGTATTATGTCAATGAACCAATACAATTGCTGGCTCCAGGAGAGAATAGTCCAAAAACCGGCGGACCTTGCCCTGGACTCAGTTTACGTTTTAAAAGACGGTGTTAAGAAAAACGGACCGGTTGCCTGCCGGGCCGCAGAGGAATTCCGCGCGGGCATAAAAAGGCTGCTGGGGTTCTCGCCCGCTGTTTACGAAATTACAGCAGCTGATTACAGCGATTCAAAGTACGGCGTGTACCTGGGGACTTTAGCAGATTTTAAAAATAAATCGATTTATGGCAAACAATTTAATCCGGCGGCAGATGATCCCGGCGAAGACGGCTTTTTGATAAAGTCTGACGGAAAAAATCTGATCATCGCCGGCGCTGGGGAAACCGGCCTGCTGTACGGTGTATTCAGGTTCCTTATGCTGCTTGGCCTGGGCAGAGCCTCCGGACAAATCGAAATTAAGGAGGAACCGGCATCCCCGCTGCGTATTATTAATCACTGGGATAATATTGACGGGACGGTAGGACGCGGTTATGCGGGGCGTTCGCTGTTCTTTGAGAACAATAATTTTGAGTATGATAAGGACAGGATTATCGATTACGCGCGGCTGTTGGCTTCAATAGGGATCAACCGCATCGCGATAAGCAATGTCAATGTCGGCAAACTGGAAAAATGCTTTATTACAGAGCAATACCTTGGCGAGCTTGCTAAAGTAGCGGCGATATTCAGGCCCTTTGGCATTAAACTTATACTTTCTGTAAGTTTTGCCGCTCCATGGTCTGTGGGTAAACTGCCCACAGCCGACCCGCTGGATCCGGATGTAATTAAATGGTGGAAAGTTCAGACCGATCTGGTTTATAAATTTATACCGGATTTGGCAGGCTATATAGTCAAGGCGGATTCAGAAGGCGAGCCCGGACCGTTCCAGTACCACCGTACCCAGGCTGACGGCGCGAATCTGCTTGCACGGGCGCTCAAACCCCACGGCGGAATTATGTTCTGGCGCTGTTTTGTTTATAACTGCCAGCAGGACTGGCGCGACCAAAGCCAGGACAGGGCGCGCGCTGCCTATGATCATTTTATGCCGCTTGACGGTAAGTTCGATGACAATGTAATTCTGCAGATAAAATTCGGGCCCTACGATTTCCAGGTGCGCGAACCTGTGTCCCCGCTCTTTGGCGCGCTCAAAAAAACCCGCCATATTATGGAGCTGCAGATTACCCAGGAATACACCGGCCACCAGATTGACCTTTGTTATCTGCCCTGGATCTGGCAGGACATTATGAACTTTGACACGGCATACGGACCGGACAGCAGGATAAGGGATCTGATTGGAAAAAAATTTGGCAGTACCGCAGCCGGCGGCGCGGGCAGCGCTTCTATCGAAGGGTTCGCGTCAATAGTAAATACCGGCCGCGACATCAACTGGACAGGCCATACACTGGCGCAGGCAAATCTTTACGGCTACGGCCGGATCATCTGGAACCCGGGATTAAGCGCGGGCGAAATTGCGCGGGAGTGGAGCGTACTGACTTTCGGCCCGGGTCCTGCCGCGCAAACAGTTGAGGAATTGCAGCTTAAATCCTATCCGGCTTATCAAAAATATAACGCTCCCTTTGGCGTTTGTTTTATGGTAACACCGGGCCTCCACTACGGCCCCAATGTTGAAGGCTACGAGTTTGACCGCTGGGGAACTTACCACCGCGCTGACACACAGGCCATCGGCATTGACCGCACACAGGCCGGTACAGGGTTTACAAACCAGTACCCGCAGTCCAATGCGGCGATGTTTGCGGATCCGTTAAAGTGTCCGGAGGACCTCATCCTTTTTTTCCACAGGCTGCGCTACGATTTTAAAATGAAAAACAGCGAAACCCTGCTGCAAAATATTTACAGCACCCATTTTGAAGGGTATGATGAAGTACAGGCGATGCTGGAAAAATGGATAAGCCTTGAAGGCAGTATTGATGAAGAAATCTATTCGTCCGTGCTTGCCAGATTTAAAAGGCAGCTTGCCAACGCGCGCGAATGGCGGGATCAGGTAAATACTTATTTTTGGCGCAGAACCGGCATTCCGGATAAATACGGGCGAAAAATTTACGATTAAATAATATTTAAATATTATTGAAAAAAAATAATCGTAAATAAAATAACCGGGAGAGGGTTTAATGGAAAGTTCCGGAATCCTCAGCATACCGTTATTTACTCTTGAATATGATCCGCAAAAAGCATGCTTTCTAAGGAAACTGCCGGAAGGCGTGCTGGACCTTGGCAGCGGAAATTTTGAAATAGAAAAAAAAATTTACAGCTTACCGCAGACTTTGGAAAATAAAATACTGACAATGCCGGAGATCAGGGGCAGGGACCTGCTTGCCCTTGTGCGCCGGGGCTATAATCCGCTTATAAAAGCAGGTCCGGTTTTGGCCGAACGCGGCGACCGCATAATGGAACTTGGCCTTATGGAAAGCAGCGCGGCAGATCCTCCGTACATTAAAATTATTCTGCGCTGCCCGCAGACACTTAAGCAGTATCCGCTGGACGGACTGCCCAATCACAGGCTTTGCGATAACCGCATATACGAAATTATTCCGGAGCAGATCAGGGCAATGTTTTCGCTGGAGGCCGGAGTTTTTACCCTGACATTGCGGGGAACACAGATTCCGGAATTCGGCGATAATTACGCGCGCTTAATTTATATGTTCGCCGATGATTCCCTGTACAAACTGCTTGCCCAGGAAAACGCTGCGGAAGAAAACATTTTTATCGATACAGATAAAATTTCTCTTATTATGCAGTGCAGACCGGTAATTGAAAAAGGCGTCGGCAGAGCGCTCTGTACTCCGGTATTACAATACGGAGATAAATCCTGCCCCGCAATTTTTTTATCCCGGCAATTCAGGCAAAAATATATAAGGCTGGACGATCGCTGGATAAGAAGGGAAACTCTGGAAAAAACAGGAATCGGACCGCTGGACTGTTTTATTAACGGCCGGCCGCTGGAACCTTTTTTTGTAAAAGCTGCGGATTTGTTTTTTAATCCGGATAAAATTACCGATATTTCTTTAATATCCGGGGTTCCCGCAGTTATCGAAACAGATTCTGTTAACCGGGATTTATGGGTTCCAGTTGGACCGGCGGAAAAAATATTCAACGCCCATCTTGAGTTCCTGCGCAAATGGGGAATATACGGCGGAGTTATCACAGAAAAAACAAAAGCAGCCGCACTGTTAATAAAGTGGCTTGAAGATCTGAATATAGAAGCGCCGTACTGCAGAATTTTATTAATCATGCCCAAAGAATTTTTTAAACAGGAATTTTCGATCCTCTGGACCGCGCACCGGGCCGTAAACGGCTGCGAATTAATTACGTACGAAGAACTTTTGGAAACTTCCGGACCCAATACTGCAAATAAAAAATATGCAGAAAAGCCGCCGGATATATTGTTTGTAACCGAACCGGAGACCGCAGTAAATGATGAATTTATTTTCAAACAGCTTGAACAAATACAGTGCAGGTTAAGATTGGGATTGTTTCTTACACGATCAAAATCCGGCAATGTCCATTTATCGGAAAAATTAAAAACATTTTTTAAAATAAAAGGCTGTTATAAAAAATTCGAAAATTTTATTATAAGGAACACAGAAAGCAGCGCACCGCTGGAATTACCGTCAAATAATAATTTTACCAATAAAACCGCCAGCGAAGTTTTGCAGGGAGACTGCTTTGCTATATGCGGCGGCCGTTTTTGGGTTGGGAAAAAATTCTTTCAGTTAAAATCAATTGGCTACAGACAGCTTGCGCAGGAAGACGAGGATGGTTTTGTAGAATGGCGCTCGCAATTTAAACAGGGTTTGAATCCGGCGGCAACAACAGAGTTTATTCTTGTTTATGCAAGAGAACTCATACTTTGCATGGACGCGGCGCAGTCAGAACAGCCGGTAACATCGCGGGCAAATTATGCGCTGGCACAATTATACCGCCTGTGGACAAGTTACTGCCGGATTTTTCCAAAGGCCATGGAAAAGTTTCCGTCGTGGCTGCTGGATTTTTCAATAATATACCATGCAGAAGATTCAGCTCAAATTCTTATGCAAGCCGCGGAGGAAGCATTAAAAATACAGGATAACAAGGTTTTGCCTCCAATACTTTTTGATCTTTATTTGCATAAAAAATATGCTGAACAAAACAGCGGACTGCAGTCACGCGACCTTGTTTTGCTTGTTCCAAAACCATTGCTGCCGGAATTCCCGGCGCAATCATGGGGACCTCTGCTTACAGGCATGGATGAAGCCCTGGCAAAAGCGGACACGGCGCTAAGAACTCAATACGGGAAAAAACTCCTGGAATTTTTTTGCCCCCTGCCCATGACCAAAAATGAATTTAACTGTTTTGAAGGAATACCCGGGCTTGGCCAATCTTCCTATACAGCCGAATGGCCGGCATACAGCAGGCATGAGCCGCTTATAAAATTCATCACAAACCTCGCCGGCTTTTTGCAATGCAATATACTGGAGTCGGCAGGCATTAAAGTCCGCAGCCGCGTACAGCCCGGGCCTGTCTGGAAAAAACTATTTGGCCGGGAAAAAATGAATGCGCAAAACGAAACCAGACAAAAAACCAGATATTACGGCGGCCTGCAGATGCAGAAGATCAGGGAGCTCCGCGAAGATTCGGACGCTGTTCTGGAAATGCTTAAAGTTGAAAATGATTATTCAGAAAATGATTATACAAAAAATGATTATTATAAAAGTGACTTCGCCGGGAAATTAACTTTCGCTGTCAATGATACCGGAACCAAAAAGAAAACCACCGATATTGCAGAATTTACCGCCGGTCTGGAAAAAACCGAACGGGACTTTCTGGATTTGCTCTCGCAGGACAGGAGCGGCGGGCTGGAAGAATTTGCCAGATCAAGGAACACAATGGCGGATTTTTTAATAGATGAAATAAACAGCCGTTTTATGATAGAGTACGGAGACCTGCTTGTGGAAACCGGCCCGGACGGCAACCCGGCAATTCAAGAGGAATATAAAGAAGAGGTAATATGGGCGTTAACATTCCAAAAAGGCTGAGCGCGGCAATTCTCAAATCACTCCAGGCCGGAGTCGTTCCAAGGGTGGGACTGGAATATGTGGCCGTGGGACGCAGGCGCGAGATTGAAGCGGTTTTGACCGATTTGGAAAATATCAGCCAGGGGGGAGCGGCATTCCGTTTTATAACCGGCAGGTACGGCAGCGGCAAAAGTTTTTTTCTGCAGGCGCTCCGCAACTTCGCAATGGAAAAAGAATTTCTGGTTGCCGATGTTGATCTTTCGCCGGAAAAACGTCTTACAGGTTCGGGCAAGGGACTCGAAACGTACAGGGAGCTGATGGAGCGGCTCTCAACAAATGTACGGCCCGACGGAGGCGCTCTGGAATCGGTTCTGCAAAAATGGATCAATCTTATAAAAAGCAATCTGATAAAGGACGGTCTTCTCCCTTCTGACATGGATTTTGATTCAAGGGTTGAAATAAAAATTTTTGAAACCTTAAATGACATGGAAAACTTTGCCCACGGTTTTGATTTTGCGGCGGCGGTTTCCGTTTATTACCGCGCCTACACAGGCGGCGACGACATAAAAAAGCAGGCGGCCCTTCGCTGGCTGCGCGGGGAATATTCGACAAAGACAGAAGCGCGGGCCAATTTACCGGTCGGAGAAATTGTTACCGACGATAACTGGTACGAATACATACGGTTGTTCGCGGCATTCTGCAGCAGAATCGGTTACCGGGGTTTTTTGGTATTTATTGATGAATGTGTCAACCTGTATAAAATCGTTAACCGGCAGTCAAGGGAAAATAATTACGAAAAACTGCTGGCCATGTTTAATGATTGTCTGCAGGGCAAAGCCCAAAATCTGGGTATATTCGCAGCCGGCACCCCGCAATTTATGGAAGATGAACGCCGCGGACTCGCTTCATACGCGGCGCTTAAAAGCAGACTGGCCGGAAACCGTTTTGTGCGGGACGGCTTTACGGATTCAGCCGGCCCGGTCATCCGGCTCCTGCAGCTTACCAGGGAAGAACTTTACGTACTGCTGGAAAGGCTGGCCGGTATTCACGCAAAACATTATGAATATGAACAGAGGCTGGGTGAAAGGGAACTGACCATATTTCTGGAAATGGCATTGTCGGTTCCAGGCGCGGACGAATTCCTTACCCCGCGCGAGATTACCAGGGACTTCCTGGGTCTTTTAAACATAATGAATGATGAGCCTTCCGCGGCCTTTGACGAAATAATCCGCCGCCAAAATTTTACCGCTGCGGCTGCAGCGGACAGCAGCATATACGCGGAATTTGAAATATAGGAATTTTTAAAACAGTGGGTTCAAATTTTTCAAGGCTGGACAAACGGTTAAGGGAATATATTTACGAAAAAAAATGGCCGTCGCTCAAGCCTGTCCAGGAAGCCGCAATCCCGGTCATTCTGGATACGAATAATCACATATTAATAGCCGCCGATACGGCCGCGGGAAAAACCGAAGCCTGTTTTTTTCCAATAATCACTTTACTACTTAACCAAAAAAAATCATCACAGCAGAGCGGCCATTTGCCGCCGGGAGACAGTTCACCGCCGGGTGAGTACCAGCCGCCGGGCATACAGGTTATCTACATCGGTCCGCTCAAGGCCCTGATCAACGATCAGTTCGAAAGGTTATTGCCCATGCTGGCGGCGCTTGATATTAATCTATGGCGCTGGCACGGCGATGTGGAAATGACACACAAAAAGAAATTGCTTGATAACCCGTCCGGAATTCTGCAGATAACTCCTGAATCGCTGGAAGCGCTAATCCTTGGACATCCTGAAAAAATCAAATATCTTTTTGGCAGTCTCCAATTTGCGGTTATTGATGAAGTTCACGCCTTTATTGGAACTGACCGCGGTTCTCAGCTTATATGTCTGCTTGAACGTATAAGGCTGATGACAGAATCAGCGCAAACCAGCGGCAGCCCTGTGCGCAGGGTGGGGCTTTCCGCAACATTGGGGAATTACAGCACGGCTCTAGGCTGGCTGGCCGCCGGAACAGCCTGCAGCACGTCACTTATCACCGGCGCAGATCCGGCGGGAAAGGGACGCAGGTTAAGTCTTGCGGTTGATTGCTGCAGCGGAAACGACGAAAGTTATTACAGGGCAATTTACGACCAATGCAGACCGGGAATAAATTCCGGCGGAATAAATGCTGCAGGAATAAATGCTGCCGGAATAAAAAAATGTATAATTTTTACCAACAGCCGCCTGGAAGCCGAACAGACAACAGCGGCGCTAAAAAGAATAGCCGCCCAGCGCGGAGAACAGGATTATTATCAGGTACATCACGGGAGCATTGCCGCCGATCTTAGGGAAGAAACCGAAAGAAACCTGCGCCGGACAGAAGAACCGCAGGTAATCGCAGCGACGGCAACACTGGAAATGGGCATGGACATAGGCAGCCTGGACAGGATAATCCAGACAGGAGCGCCCTCCGGAGTGTCGGCGTTTATACAGCGGCTGGGACGGTCGGGCAGACGCGGCGGTGTTTCACAGATGTACTTTTGTTCGCGGGCGGCTGCGGCGCCAGCCCCTGCGGCAGCAGGGCCGGAACAAATCCCTTGGACACTAATAAAAACCATCGCAATCATTCAGCTTTATATCGAGGAACAATGGTCAGAGGACGCCGATCCCAGGCCCCTTGTTTTCAGCCTGCTTTTTCAGCAGACTCTGGCTCTCCTTGGCTCAATGGGCGAACAGGGAGAACAGGAACTTTGCGAAAAAATTTTATCAATGCCACCTTTCGCGCAAATCAAGGAGAGAGATTACCTGGAACTGCTTGGCTGTCTGGAAGCAAACGATTACATCGAAAAAACCGAAGAAGGAAAATATATCGCGGGCCTTGAAGGCGGACGTATCATCAGCCATTTTTCGTTCTATTCGGTATTTCCTGACGAACAGGTATTCCGCGTTACATACATGGGCAGGGAAATTGGCAGGGTAAATTTTATACCACCGCAGGCAAGCGTCCTGGCTCTGGGCGGGAAAACCTGGACAGCCGAAAACGTTAACCTGTCCGGCAGGGAGATCGCCGTGGTACCCGGCGGTAAACAGGGCAGTTTTTTAAACGGTTCAAACAACGATTCAGACAGTGATGATATGGCCCGCGATAATATCGCAAAGATCTGGCGGGGCGGAGCAGACGGCCATCATATAAAAGTCGCGGAAAGAATGCGGCAGGTTTTGCTGGAAAATAAACAATACCCCTATCTGACGGCCGGCGCTGCAGCGTGTCTGCGAGGGGGAAGGGATTACGCCGGAAAGACGGGACTGGGCAGCAGTATTTTTTTGCCGGTACAACAAATAAAAACGCCGGTGTATCAGACAGAGACCGCGGAATCCGGAGTACAAGTCCCAAAGAACGGTTCAAAGAACGAAACAAAGAAAGTAAGCAAAAATATTTTTTACATTCTGCCGTGGCTGGGCAGCAGGGGCATGCGGACCATGAGGCTGCTTATGCAAAAAAAAGAAAACAAAAAAATTTTAAAAATAACACGGCAGGAAAATATTAATCCGTACATATTCAGAATCACAAGCGGACTGGAAATTAATGAATTTGGGAATGAACTGAACAAAATAATTTTATCTGCTGCCGGCGCCGAAACTTTGGTAAAAGCCGATCAGATTCCGTATACAGACAAATACGATTACCTGCTTCCTCCGAATTTTATGGTAAAGCAATACGCTGCCAATATGCTGAGCATGGAAGAATTAAAAAAACTTGTGACGGTTCCTGCAGAGTTTTAAAACCAACAAGGTGTTAATACAAGCCTGATATCATGATTTATCTACCGGCGGCTTCACTCGTGAGATCACGCGTGATCTGTTCCGCCTGCGCCCACTGCTTGTCCATTGAACGGATGAATGTCATCTGTGTACGCGTGCGGTCAAGGTTGTGGCCTGGGCGGCTGGTATGGTAATAATGGTCGCCTTCCAGGTAATCGGTAAGGAAGCGCAGGCCCATGATATGCGCGAGGTTCCGGCCGGATTCGCACAGGAGCTTTAACTCCGCTGATGTAAGGAATTCCAGAGCTTCGCCAAGATAACCTTTTAATAAGGCCCTGTACAGAACCGGATTAAACCCGACTTTGGCCAAATCCTGTTCGTCTTCGGCGGCGGTAATGGTAACAGTACGGATTAAATCACCCAGATCAAAAAGGCTTGAGCCCGGCATTACGGTGTCGAGGTCGATGACGCAGAGGGCCGCTCCGGTCTCATCGTCGAGCAGAATGTTGCTAAGTTTGGCGTCGTTGTGGCAAATCCGTTCCGGAATTAACCGGTTGCGCATAGAACGTATGAGTATGCCGCCCCTGTCTTCATTTTCAAGATAAAATTCAATCTCGGGCCCGGCGTTTTTGGCGCGGTTAAATTCATCTTTTTCCAGGGCCTTGTGAAAGCTGACATACCGGGTTTCCATATTATGGAAATTAACAATGGTTTCAAAAAGCCGCGGCCCGCCCAGATCGGCAAGCTGCTTCTGAAACCGGCCCGCGCTCCTGCCCAGAAGTTCGGCTTCCTGAGCCGATGTTACAGTTTCGCCGGTCCTGCTTTTTTCGATATAGCAATAAGTACGCCAATAATAACCATCTTTATCGCGGAACCAGGGCTTGCCCGTGCGGCAGGGAACTACTTCCAGAACCCTGCGGCCGATATCGGGCCCGCCGGCTGCCCCGAGTTTGGCGCGGATGTGCGAGGTAACCCGGCAGATGTTTTCCATTACTTCCTCCGGATGTATAAAGACATGGTGGTTGATCCGCTGGTGAGTATAGCGGACAACAGTTCCGCCCTGGTTCCAGGCAGAAATAAAAGTGTCGTTAATATGGCCGTTTCCCATCGGTGAAATATCCAGGAGAACTCCGTAAATTAAAAATTCTTTTACTATATCAGCGGGCCGCACTGCGGGTTTATTCTCATTCATTGTTATCTCCGTAATTTAATGTTATATTGAATTAAGATACCGCAAACCGGATATAAATTCAGGAGGCTTTAAATGGCGCAGTTTGTTTCCAAATCAGAATATGAAGAAATTACGGCGGCAAGCCGGGACGCCCGCATGGCGTGGTGGAGGGAAGCCCGTTTTGGAATGTTCATTCATTACGGATTGTACAGCGCGCTTGGCCGGCACGAATGGGCCATGGCTTCGGAAAACTGGCCGGTTAACGAATACGAAAAACTTGCGGCCGGTTTCCTGCCAAAGCAGGGCGCTCCAAATGAATGGGCCGCGCTGGCAAAAAAAGCCGGTATGAAGTATATGGTTCTGACAACCCGCCACCATGAAGGTTTTAGCCTGTGGGATTCAAAAGTCAATCCGTACAACAGTGTCAATTATGGGCCAAAGCGCGATATAGTCAGGGAATTTGTTGAAGCCTGCCGCGCAAACAATATGCGCATCGGATTTTATACATCGCTTATGGACTGGCATCATCCGGACGGCGGCGCGGCCGCATACGACAGCGCGGCGCGCAAACGTTTCAACGATTATATTTACACCCTCAACGAGGAGCTGCTGACCCAATACGGGAAGATCGACATCCTCTGGTACGATGTGGCAAGGCCGATGGAAAATTATGAAGGCTGGAACTCACTTGAAATAAACCAGCGTCTGCGCGCGATTCAGCCGGACATTATTATAAATAACCGCAGCCGCCTCGACGAGGACTTCGGCACACCGGAAGAAAGAGTCACCGCGGAGAAGGATAGGGACTGGGAATCCTGCATGACTTTCAACGGACTCTCCTGGGGTTATGTAGATTCCGCGCAGGCCGGCCCCCACAGCTACAACGCCCAGCGCATTTTAAAAATGCTTGCCACCTGCTCAGAAGGCGCGGGAAATCTGCTGCTTAACATCGGTCCGCAGCCGGACGGCTCTGTCCCGCCGGAGGCAGTTGAGCCGCTTACAACTGTCGGTAAATGGCTGGCCAAAAACGGCGAAGCCGCGTACGGCAAAGTAAGCCGTTTTAAGGAAGGCGGCGGAATCGGCAGCCGGCTTTGTTCAATGAGCAAAAAAGGAAAAATCGTATATTTGTGGAACTGGATCTGGCCGCCCAACCGCGAACTGATACTGGGCGGATTCAAAACACCGCTGGTATCGGCAAAACTTCTGGCTGACGGGCGAAGCCTGCCTTTTACGCAGGAAAAGTACCGCATCATTTTAAAAAATCTGCCGGCGGACGGCCGCGAACCTGTTGCGGGCGTTACGGTTATAGCGCTGGAATTTAATGTAAAGCCCGGCGAGGAAATCGAGACCCAGCGGTTTGCCGCGCGGCCTCCCCTGAACGGCGGGCGAGTGTTTGAGTAAAAGAATTCCTGAACAAATTTTCAAAATAGGAGCCAGGTTCCGATGATAAAAACAATTTCGCTGTCAGGCAATTTTAGGGACGTAAAACAGGCCGATGAATTTTTTAAACTGGCGCCGGAGCTGGGGTTCAGCAGGTTTGTACTGATGGCCCCGGACTGGAACCGCGGGCCGGCCAATCCATTTTTGCGCGGGCAGATCGCCGACGGCTCAATCCGCAATTTTAAGAGCTACATATGCGGGGAAAAAACCGTACCCGCTTTGGCTTCTTATGTAAACAAAAATGAAATAGAAACACAGCGTGAAATTGCCGATGCTGTTTACAGAAATTGTTTAAACAATGATATCAAATTCATTTTTAATCTTGTGCTGCCCAAGTTTGTTTATAACGATAAAGCAGCCATCGCGCAAATCCTCCCCGGCCTTTTTTATCCGCAGGGCCGGATGAACCTATCCGCGCCCGAGCATATTCCGCTTATAATTTCGATGATGCTGGAAATATACAGCCGTTACCCAAAGATGGCCGGTTTTGAAATCTGGATTGCGGAAGGCGCGGGCGCGACGGTTCATCATTTTGAATTCGACGATCTGCTATTAACAGGCGGCTGGATGGAAGGCTGGCTGGACGCGGTTTCGCAATTCGGCAGACAGTACAATCTGGAGATGGCAGTTTTTTCTCACCACTACCATCATTCGCGCGGTACCCTGTGGAACAGCCATACTGTGATAATGAATCACCCTGACCTGGCTGTAATGATCGACAATACCTGGCCTGAAGAAAACCCGGCCCTGTCCCCGTTAAAATATCTTGATGACAGCCAGTTTGAAGAAATTTTTAAAAGAAATCCGGTAATACTAAATTACCTGCTGGATACCGAATACTGCGGACAGGGGCGCATACCTTCGGTGTATCCGCAATTTCTGCAGGAATGTTTATTAAAGGCTGAACAAATGAACGCCGCCTGCGTAAACGGAAGAGTTTTTTACTGGGACGATTACGGTACAATGGAAGGCTGGAATATCATCAACGTATATTTGTTCTGCGCTCTGGCAAAAAATCCCGGCGGGGACGCGGCTTCGGTTCTTAAAGATATTATGTCAAAAAAATTCAGCAGCCTGGCTGCCGGCAGCACGGCGGCAAACGCCGCTGCAAACCTGCTTATGGAAAGCCGGCAATTGACCGTTGCTGTCCAAACCTTAAACGGCATATCGTTTCCCGATCACAGCGCTTTCCCGCAGTCATCATATTTTAACAAAGGTTACTTCAAGGACCCCTTCCTGGCGATGAAGGCCGTTGATGATTTATTCAGCGAACCGGGAACATATCTGGGCAATCCTGCGGACAGCGAACTTAGGGCCGGCGCCCAGTGGAGGACTCAGCTTGGTCTGGTTTCAAAAGAACCGTCCTGTTATATAAATGATATTGAAACAGGCATTGCCGGTATTGGAAAGTTAAAAGAAGAAGTAAAAAAATTAAAGAATGATTTGTCCCAAAAAGATTTTGATTTTATTTATCAAAGTTATGATTTATGGGAATATCTGGCAAAGGCAAACGCTTTGTTCATTGCTGCGGCCATGCATCACGCCGCCTGGGTAAAGTCAGGCTGTCCAAAACAATCCGGGTTAAAAGAGCTGTCCGGGTTCGGCGAAAAAATAAAAATATTTGCGCATGATTTTGACCTAAAATACCCGGATCGGGCGCTGTTCAGCCTGGCAAACAGAATGACGGCTATGGCTGATTTTATGGCAAACCCGGATATTGTCAGCGTATAAGGTTTTCCCTTTCCAGAGGATCTTCGAGTACATTGTATTTTTCCGTAACTTCGCTGTTCTGGATTATTATTTTGTATTTTTTCCCGATAATGGCCTTCCAGTTGGAAAGGGCCGACTGTACGGTTCTGCGGTAAGAGGCGGCTTCGCCGGTAAGGACTTTCTTCATTGAATAAGCCTCATGGAACCGGTTTGAAATTCCTGCGAAATCTAGTATAGTCGCGGACAGATCGGTTATCTCGGCAAGCGCGCCGGTGCAGATATTTTCCCTTATGCCGGGGCCGGCGAAAACCAAAGGGACATTTATGGAACCTCTGTCCGGACAGCTTTTGCCGAACCGGCCCCAGTCCCCGAGCATTTCACCGTGATCGCTTGAGTAAATTATTATTGTATTGTCCCAATCGCCGCGGCGGCGGATTTCGTCTAGCAGCAATCCGGTCTGAGTATCTATGTTCTCAAGCATGGCCGCGTAATTCTGCCTTACCCTGTTGAGATCGGCAGCTTTACTTGCGTCTCCGTTCCCGGCCGCGGGGAAGCTGATGTTCTCCCAGCGTTTCCTCATTGACTGCGTTACATCCCAGGGAGCGTGAGGTCCGGGGAAATTAACCTGTAAAAACCAGGGCTTGTCTTTGGGAAAAGATTTTAACATCTTTATACCGTTTGTTCCGACCCAGGTATCGCCGTAAGCGGAGTCCGGTAAAGTTGTGGGTTCCGTATAATACTTGCCACCTTCCCTGCGCCTGCCCATGTCCGAGATATGATCGCCGTCAAGCCCTTTGTCCCGCAGGTATTTCATGTAAGGCCCCTTGGGACCTGTCGGCGTCATGTTATACGCGCCGATGGCATCCCATTTGCCTTCGCTGTCAACGGCAGAAGTAAATCCTATTTTGCCCAAACCGTCCACCCAACCATCGAAGCCCCAAAAATAAGTTGCCTTGTGAAGATCGAATTTGCCGACGCCTCCGACAGAATAACCGCTGTCCCGCAGTACCCTGTAAAAAGACTCGGTATCTGTCGGATAATCGACATCATTGTCCGGCACCGGACAGTCGGAGAATCTGAGTCCGGAAGCAAGACAGGCGCGCGCCGGAGCGCAAAGGGGAGACGGAGTCACGCACCGGTAAAAACAGGCGCCGCTGTTTATGAGTTTTTTGACATTCGGCATATTGAGGGGAGGTTTTTCGGTTTTTAATTTTTCAAATATAGGGTCTTCATAAGGCATCCAGTCGCCCCGGTGCTGATCAGGAAAAATAAAGCAAAAATTCGGCTGCATGGCCGCACCTTCCTGTTTTAAAATAATTATGACTATAATAAATAATAACAGGGGAACATAATGAAAAACAAGCAGCGGGAAAAACCTAACGTAATATTTATCTACGGCGATGATCTTGGCCGCGGAATGTTAAGCTGTTACGGACAAAAAAAATTTTCGACTCCCAACATTGACCGCCTGGCCGCCGCCGGAATGCAGTTTTCCAACGCACACGGCTGCCACATCTGCGCTCCGGCAAGGGCCAGTCTTCTTTGCGGCATCCACGACTGTCATGCCGGGCGCTGGACTTTTACAAAAGCCGGCGTCTATATAGATTACGCCAGGGGGCTGCTCCCCCTGGAAGATGTTTATGAACTGATTCACAACACCGGCATTGAACAGCGCAGCGAAGACATCTTCCTTCCCATGGTTTTTAAGCAGGCCGGTTACGTTACCGGACAGATCGGCAAACTGGAATGGGGATTTGCCACAACCGGCGAAGAAATACAAAGGCATGGCTGGGATTACCATTACGGTTACTATGATCACCAGATGTGCCACGGTTACTATCCGCCTTTCATGTTTGAAAACAACAAAAGGATTGACATAGAAGGAAATACAGATCCCCACTGCGGCAAGGGATACGGCAGGAAGCATCCCAAATACAATGAATACCACTGGGACAGATCCGACAAGAAAGTTTATTCCCAGGATCTTTTTGACGAAAAAATTGTTTCGTTTATAAAGGCCAACAGGGACAGGCCGTTTTTCCTTTACCATCCCAGCCAGCTTCCCCACGGCGTACTCGCTGTCCCGGAGATTTCCCCGGAAGTGGCAGATAACCCGGCGCTGACCGGAATGGAAAAGGAATACGCTTCAATGGTAATTAGACTCGATCGTACTGTCGGTTTAATACAGGAGACTTTGGAAGACTTTGGAATCGCAGAAAACACCATGCTGATCTTTACCGCAGACAACGGTCATTCTTTTTACTACGGTTATGAACGCACCGGGAATGACAGTCCCGCTGTAAACGGCAGGGAAGTGGATAATTTAAATGTTTTATATACATCTGAAACTGTCGGTGATATTTTTGACGGCAACAATTCCATGACCGGATGTAAAGCCTCAAATTTTGAAGGAGGCGTCAGGATTCCCCTGGTCATAAGCTGGCCGGGGCATATCAGCGCCGGATCAAAAACAGACACCCTTGTCGCCAATTATGATTTTATGGCAACCATGGCCGGGATGCTGGGGACCGACGCCGGGAAATACAAAGACAGCCTTTCATATCTGCCGGTACTGCTTGGAGATGAAAAAAACTTCAGGGGACACGATTACATAGTATACGCCAGCGAAAACGGTCCGGCTATATTAACAAAAGATGGCTGGAAATTCCGCACCCATATCTACGAGAATTTCAATTTCGATGTATTCGGCGCGTACTGGCATCAGGTTAAGGACAAAATAAGTTTTACCCTTCACAATGTCATAAATGATTACAGGGAAGAAAACAATCTGATCGATGAACAGCCTGATATCGCGCGTAAATTAAAACAGCTCCTTTTAAAGGAATGCGACGGCAATTTTATCCACGGCACCACACAGCCGCATTTTGCCTTTTACACTGACGATATTGCTGCTGTAAACGAAAAACAGGCCTGAGGCGTCCGTTAAAAAAAAACTGCCCCGGATTTACAGGGGCAGCCTTTTATTTAACTATTAAGCGCCGTGGCTTCGTCAATTACTTTCTGCCCGCCGTTGGCGTAGAAGAACTTGACAAAATCATCCCAGGCGGTAATCGGTTTGGCGCCTGTTACAATACTGGCGAGTGTCTCCTCCCAGTAAGAAATTATATCGTTCATATACTCGGCATAGGCCGGCCCCTGGATAGCGGCGGCGTTTGTGACTCCGTTCTTCTGGGCAAACAACTGCGCGTCAAGGTGGAACTGGTTGGCGATACCCAGTTTTACACGGGTCGCGTTAATATCGAGCAGGATGTTGTCGGGAGCTACCTGCATTGTTCCCATGTGGGTCCTGTAGCACATCCGCCAGCGATCCGCCCATTCCTGCGCGGTAAGTTTGTCCTGGGTTTTTTCGACCAAGTATTTGCCGTCAAGCGCCTCTGCGTCTGAATGATCCGGTTTCTGGTAAACCATGTCGGCGTTGAGCGTATAATATGGCAGTGTGGACATATCCTGCCCGATCATCCAGTTAAAGAATTCCATAACAGCGTCAACATTTTTGCATTTGGCCGAGACACCGCGCATTCCGCCTCCGTTCCTGCCGACCGGATAGTAAAGTTTGCCGTCAGGAGCAGGGGGCTGAATAAACAGCGCGACTCTGGCATTGGGATTGGCCTTCTGCATATTGGGATAGGCTCTGGCCGCGATGCCGTTGGCGGCAAAACCCCAAAGGCCGACGATACCGCGCGTGCCCTTGTCTTCAAGCTGGGGTGCGGTCATGTTGAACGTATCCTTGTCCATAAGCCCGTCCTTGTACAGACGAGCGAAAAAGGCCAGAGCGTCCCTCATTTCGGGACGGATAATATCCGGTATAATCTGGTTTCCTACCTTTGAAAAATTATACCCGCCGCCGCCGTAAATTACGCCGAATGATCCAAAGATCTGCATCATGTGGTTAAAGCTGATATTGCTGTTGGTGCAGCCGGCGATTCCGTAAGTATCATCCTTGCCGTTGCCGTCGGGATCTTTATAGGTAAACGCGTACAGCACATTGTACAACTCATCAATTGTCTTGGGCATGGACAGTCCCAGTTTATCCAGCCAGTCGGTCCGGATGCACAAGACATTGGGATTTTCCAGGCGGTTGCCGGGTATGGCGATGCCGTACTGGTTGCCGTTATACCTGGTGGTCTTAAGATCGTCTTCCGTAAGAAAATTATAAATATTCTGATACGAACTCTCGTACAGGCCATTTATGTTCCTGATAATTCCCATATCTGACCAGGAAATCATCTGGGCCATATTCATCGGCAAACAATCCGGAATGTCGCCGCTTCCGACCAGAATATTGATCCTCTGGGTTAATTGATCCGGCGGTACGATGATCCAGTTGATGTCAATATCCGGAAGTTCCTTTTTGAAAATATCTGCCCATTCATTGTTGTTAACATCAACATCCGGCGGCACAGGCATCTGCTGGAACGAAGGATTAAGCAGCGAAAATGATTTCCTGACAGTGACAGGCCCTGCGGCGGTATTGCCGGAACTCTGGGTTCCTCCCGAAGCAGCCAAACCGGCCGTTATTACAACAGCCAGTGCAGTTAAAAAAACATACCTAATCGCACTTCTCTTCATCACTAATTCTCCTTATAAAAAATATAATTATGGCAAAAACGCCAAATTTACAAACACAAAATTCCGCATTCCGAATTCTAAATTCCGAATTCAACCCTTGATTGCTCCCATGTTCAAACCTTTAACAAAATACTTCTGCAAGAAGGGATACACGCAGGCAATCGGCAGCGTCGCAAGTATCAGGACGGCGGACTTGATCCCTTCGTAACTAAAGGTAAAAAGTTCAGAAATTGCCGATTCGCCCAGCACCGAACTGTCCAGGGACGCCTGCGAAGCAAATACAACCTGCCTTACATAAACCTGCAGCGGATAGAGCCTGGGCTGATCCATGTATAAAACACCGGGCATAAATATGTTCCAGTAACTGACCATAATCATCAGCGTAAGGGAAGCGATAATTGGCTTTGACATTGGTATGGCGATTTTGGAAAACAGCATAAGCTCGTTGCAGCCGTCAATGGCGCCGCTTTCCAGCACGCCGTCGGGAAGCTGCAGAAAAAAGTTCCTTGCCAGGATCATGTTGTATACGCTGAATGAACCAGGCAGGATAAGCGCCCAGAGCGTATTGTACATTTTAAGCGCCCTTACCTGCAGGTAAAGCGGGATCATTCCCCCGCTGAAAAACATCGTAAACAGGACGATAAGGAACAGCCATTTATGCCCAAGCATTCTTCTGGACAGGGCATATCCGGCCGCCAGTACTATTGCTAGCGAAAACACCGTACCGACAACAACAACGATAACGGTATTCCGCAGCGAATAATAAAATGAACTGGAAAAAATCACCTTGTGGTAATTGCTCATCGTAAATTCAACCGGATACAACAATACTTTACCGATCGCTATCGCCACGTCGGAGCTGAATGATTTGGCAAGCACATTCAGAAACGGATAAATAATGGTAATGCAGAGCAGTACCATAACTGTCATGTTGACAATATCGAACATCGCTAATTTTTTTCTCATGGCGTCACCACATTGACCTTCCCAGCGCGCGGCTGATCCTGTTTGTGATTACAATCAGGCCGAAGTTGATAACAGACCTGAAAAGATCCATGGCCGTTGTGTAGCTGAAGTTGGCCCTTCCTATTCCTTCGCGGTATACATAGGTCGATATTACATCGCCGACGCTGTAAACTGAAGGCGAATAAAGCACGAATATCTGCTCAAAATTGCTGCTCATTATTCCGCCCATGCGCAGAATAAGCAAAGTCGCTATTGTCGGCATAATACCGGGAAGCGTAATGTTGAGCATTTTTGTGAACCGTCCCGCGCCGTCAATATCGGCCGCGTCGTACAGTTCCGGATCAATGCCCGTGATTGCCGCCAGGAAAAGGATAGTTCCCCAGCCGATGTTCTGCCAGATGCTGGAAGCTACCAGAATGGTTCTGAAGTATCTGGGATCGGCCAGGGGAGCGGCGTCGTACCTCAATCCCGCAAGTTTGGCGACACCGGCAAGGACGCCCTGGCTGGGAGAAAGCAGGTTGAAAACAAACCCGCCTATAATTACCCAGGACAAAAAATGCGGCAGATAAGTAACTGTCTGCACAACCCTTTTTACCTTGTTGTTTGCTATTTCGTTTAATAAAAGGGCAAGTATTATCGGCATGGGAAAACCCCACGCAAGATGGTACAGGCTTATAAGTACAGTGTTTGAAATAACCCGCCAGAAGAAAATGCTGTTGAACAGTTTGGTAAACTGCGTAAAGCCGGCCCATTTGCTGCCCCAGATACCCAGCATGGGATTGTAATTCTTGAACGCGATAATGGCGCCGTACATGGGCTGGTAGCTGAACAAGGCAAGAATGACAAAGGCCGGCAGCAGCAGCAGATACAAATGCCTCTGGGCGTACAGTGTCTTGAGTGTTTTTGATTTTACAATCATTATTGCAGTTCCGATAAAATTTTTATAATGGGCCCTGCCCCGTCAATAACATCCTGCGCGGACTTACAGTGCTCAAGATGCATGACCAGCGAAATTTTTTCATCGTTTAATTTTTTAAATATTGCCCGGTAATCAACTTCGCCTTCGCCGATTTTGGTTTCGCCCATTTTATCTGTACGGTAAACTCCGTCTTTTACATGTCCGCAGATAATATAATCCTTCATGTGATCGATTACCCTGATCGGGTCGCTGCCGCCGATATAAAAATTGGCAGGATCGTAATTGAGAAACAGATTCTTGTGATTTACTTTTTCGAACAGGTACTCGGCCCTTTCCAGGTTCTGGACAAAATTGCCGTGATCTACTTCAAGGGCAAACCTGATCCCGCTCTCTTCGCAGAGGCTGCAGAACAGGCGGAACAATTCAGCAATATATTTCCAGGTATCCGGCTGCGGCACACCAGGTTCCGGATTCATGGTCCGGTTAAAAATAATATCAAGGCCCAGCGCTTTTGATTTTACAATCAGGTTTTTGAGGCTGCTTACCGCCTCATCCTTTAACGCAGGTTTGCACATCTGCGCGCCGCCCATGCCTACTGACTTCATCATTATACCGGCAGAAGCTGCCATTTCCTTCATCTGTACCGGATCAGCGTCATCGGGAAGATCCGGCGGGCCCAGTTCAACCGATTTCATTTTTAAACTTACCGCGAGATCGATCTTTTCCTTAAACGTAAGGCCGGTAACGGACGGGGTTCTGTATCCAAAATAAATCATTTTTTCATCTCCTTTAATATTTCTTTATTTTTTGGCGTTCATGCAGTCAAACACCGTAGGTTTCTCTTCCAGTATTTCGCTTATGGCAACTGTCCTGCCAAGTACGCCGGACTTGATTGCGGCCATGGAAGACGCCAGGCTCATTATGCCTTCGTCAAAGGAAGCCTGCACTTTTCCGCGGCCTTCGATCTCCGCTACCAGATGATCAAACACGCCCAGCTCTGACTTGACGCAGTCGGCTTCGTCCTCCGGTTCCGGCTTTACAATTAACTCCCTGCCCGAGCTGAATATCTTTAGCTCCGGCGGAGTCTGAAGTTCTTTTGGCAGTACAAAACCTTCCGAGCCGGTAACCGATGACGCGTGGAAATTGCTTTCGTTTGTAACCGGCAGGCTCCAGTTTAATATCATCGTACCCATATCGCCGGATTCATATTCCACTGTGATGATTGCGGAATCGGGCGCCTTATTTTTTATCGAAGCCAGATAGGGCCGGTCCGCAGAGCTTATGCGCCAAACCGCGCTTACCGACTTTGGATCTGAATTGTAATACCAGCGCATCAAATCAAAGTAATGGCAGGCCATGTCCGTCATTGGGCCGCCGTTGCCGAAGCACGCGTCATGCATGGCGAGTTTTGGCCTGTTTTGTCTGATGTCGGCAAATGACATAACAACATTTTTGCCAATAAGCTTTTTGTCTATCGCGTGTTTTAAAGCCCTGTTACCCAGGTTGTTGCGGTATTGCAGCCCTACTGCCAGAGATTTGCCGGTCTGCTTTGATTTTTCCCTAAGATCAAAACATTTCTGCAGAGACAAATCAAAAGGCTTCTCTGTAAGCACATGGCAATTATTGTCCATGGCAAATGATGCGACATCACAGTGCAGATACGCCGGAACCGCAACAATTACGATATCCGGTTTTGTTTCTGCAATCGCCTTTTTATAATCAGAGTACCTGGAAGCAAACCCAAATTCAGCGCCAGTTTTGTTTAGCCTGTCTTCCAGCAGATCACATATCCCGGCATACACAATATCACCGCCGTGATATTTCTTTAGCATGTTGAGATAAATATTACCTCTGGCGCCTGCACCGATCACAGTAATTTTATACTTCTTTTCCATAATGCCTCCTTAATAATAATTGTCAATTGTATCCTGAACAACCTTGTTCCATTCGATAAGGTTCTGCGGTTTGTATGAAACCGTACTTATATCTTTTAATGTAAACTCCAGCGGGCAGTTATTTTTTTTGCAGGCTTCAAGGACCAGCGATGTTTCTTTTTTGACAACATCAGCGTCAAAATTACCAGCGACAAAAGCCGGGTTGGGCTTGCGGGAATAGACGTAATCACCGCCGATTTGTTCCGCGCAGGATTGCACATCGGCCCAGGGGCTTACCCCGATTTTACGCATATTCCCGATTTGTTTAAGCAGGTAAATTTTATTTTCCAGCGGCTCGCAGCAGCCGTAATAAACCAAACGGCATTTTTCCATAAACTTTCGTGTATATTGAAGATCGAATTCTTCAAGAGCCGCAGGAGATACCGTAGCGAAAATCTGTGAAGCTCCCCTGAACCACATATCTTTTAACCTTGGAACTCCGCTGTAATCCGGCGCCGGTAAATTATCGCAGTAAGGCGGAGTACAATGGAGGCTCTTAAGATTAAAATCCAGCAGGCCGAGGCTTTCCATCTGCAGATACTGGGAAGTAAGCAAATCGCAGAATTTTTGCACTGTCAGGTGAAGAAGTTCCGGTCTGTCGCTCATATCGAAAAGGATCGGCTCAACGCCGCGGTAATGGCTTATACGATCCCAGGGCGGATAAAAAACGCCGGACCCGCGCAGTCTGACAGGCAGTATACTGTCAAGAATTTCTTCGGCGAACTCAACAGTCTCCATGTCTTTTTCTGGATGGGCCGTAATGACGGGTAATGTTAATGCTTCGACTTTCTCTGCACTGTCAAGCTGATCTATATAATGATGTGAAACCACACGGTTTTTGGAATCCGTACCCAATGTTTGTTCGTTAACTTCAAGGCCGTAACCGGAGGAACTGAAAGATTTGGTAATATAATAAACATCTTCAACAACCATATCGGCCCGGAAATATTTCCAGCGGAACAACGTTGAACGGAAGAAAAATTCCATTTGTCTGGCTTCTTTACTTTCGCAGTGGAGAGCAAGCTGGCCGTCAATGTCCATCTCGTGCCAGGGGATCTCGTCGATCCAGACAACAGGCCTGTCCGGAACAAGTCCGTTTATCCTGCGTATGCGGGCGATGCGTTCGGCGTTTGAACTGTCAGCAGCAATCGCTGCGTAATTGCAGGCCAGTTCCCGCAGTATTGTTTTATCGGTTTGAGTTATTTTTATCATATATTAGTCAGCCCCCTAAATCTCCATAAAAAGCAAAATGCGGTTCCATTGTTCCATGTATCACATTGCCGTCACATTCCTTTACCAAAAGTTTATGCAGCCGCTGTAAAATTTCAGGATGTACAGAAGCGAGATTTTTATTTTCTTTTGGATCATCAAAAATATTATATAGTTCAAAAATAAAATTGTCCGCAGCAGTCTTCCATTCACCGCGGAATTGGCTGAGCGGGCTGTCTCTTTTTATATAACACCGGATTTTCCATCCGTCCTTCATAAGCAGCGCCGGACCGTTTAATCCCGCGTACACAATGTAATCGTGGCCGCAAAAATTTTCCGGCTTGTTCTGCAGAAGCTGCAGGTAAGATAACCCGTCCTTGTCCGGGCCCTGACTCACACCGGTGAGTTCCGACATGGTCGCCATAAAATCATAATTGGAAACTATAGAGTCAGTCTGTGTCCCGGCCGGCGTATGTCCGGGCCAGCTAATTATGAGCGGTACGCGCACACCACCCTCCAGACTCGTCTGCTTGCAGCCGGTGAATCCGTTGTTGCCGTCAAAAATATCGCCTACGCCTTCGGTAGTATACCGTATGTTGAGATGATCAATAAATCTGCCCTGCGCATCGTAATACAGACGGCAGCCGTTCCTTTCCTGTCCGTAATAAAAGCAATGCCCGTTGTCCGATGTAAAAACGATAATTGTATTGTCATGAATACCGCATTGCTCCAGGGTGTCCCGGATAAGGCCGACAGTATCGTCAAGACGCAGCACCATGGAGGCGTATTCCTGTTCAGACGTGTTTAATACAGGATGATTTTTTACTCTGGAATCGATTTGTGGAATACTTAAGGCCAAATGCGGGATCTGCGAGGGATGGTACAGGAAGAAGGGGCGGTTTTTATTGGCAGTAATGAATTCAACAATCTTTTGATCGTAAAGATCTTGAGAATATGTCTTCTTGTCTGAACGGTCATTACGGTAGGCGCTGTAGCGCGGATCCCTGTAACTGAAACCTTTGCCGCCTTCAGGATCGGTGTTACCCGGGATATCAACCCGGTTCCCGTTCTCAAACATAAAAGGCGGATAATAACCGTGCAGCATAACATGATCGTAGTGCCCGTAATGGTAGTCCCAGCCGTGAGCCTTTATCTCATCGCCTGTCGCGGCAAAACCCCATTCCAGTTTGCCTATCTGGCCTGTAACATAACCTGCTCCGGTAAAAACCATCGGTAAAAAAACATCATCGCTGCGCTGTTCAATACCTGTGTTGTGTATCAGTTCGTAAACATCTTCAAGCGGAATAAGACCCTTGGCATAATCGATGTAAACACCGCCTTTGGTAAAAGTCCACCGGCCTGCGTGGCAGTCATGGATTCCGCAGATCAGGCTAGCGCGGGCGGGAGCGCATACATGACAGCCGTAAGCGTAATTAAACTTGAGGCCGCCTGAGCAGAGCTTGTCGATATTCGGGGTGTTAAAATGTTTTTGACCGTAACAGCTTAACATTCCGCGGCCCAAATCGTCTGCGTAAATCAATATTACATTAGGTTTATCGGCCATGATTTTTCATTCCTGAATTTTTATTCTCCATACCTGTACCATAAAAAACCGCAGGGATCATTAATGCTGAATTCCGCGCAGCCTTCACTATCAACCCCAATAACCAGTTTCTCCCCGGTCATTGCATTGATTGCCTGCAGGCGGCAATTTTTTAAAAACCTTAGTTTGATTTTTTGTGTATTATTTTTATTGTTAAGTTCCCTGAACAATATTATAAATCCGGGAGTGCCGCCGCCGTATCCGCCATCGCCGTGCCCGCCGCCGCCTTGTACACCGCGGCTTTGTTCACCGCGGCCTTGTCCGTCATTTACAAACTGGAACCCAGTCCATGAGCTGTTGTCCGGTTTGTCCCCGACAGGATAAACATAACAGTTGTACATGGCCTGCCTGTGTTTTTTATATACGGCGATAATGTTTTTTAATTCATGCTTGGCTTGCGCGGAAAGTAGATGCACCTGCTGGAAAAGAATCGGTGAGCCAATAAAAGCTATCATTGCGCAATAGGAAAAATTGTGCAGACAAGCGTCACTTAAATCCCGATCGATCATATCGATGTTCTGCAGGATAATCTGAAACTTGTTGATATTTGCATATTTCGATAACTGCCAGCAATCGCGCAGGACAAGGTACGGAACATAAACCGCGTTTACAGGAAAGTGCGGTTTACGGTTTGACAGGTAAATATTGCCGAACTCCCTGCCAAAATAATAACCCATCCTGGGCGCGTTCTCCGTAACGTCCCAGTTAATTCTGACATTGCCGCTGCCGGCCGCGTAAACTTTTTCTGCTTTTTCTATCATCCCGTCAAGGCGTTCCCTAGTATTTAAATTGGCCCAGTCAATTTTGAAATATTCAAAATTACCCAGCCGCATATTGTCGATAATTTCATCAGCGGAAGCCAGCCAGGGAAACCACAATCCCAGCTTTAGCCCGGCGTCCGCAGCCGGTCCGGAAATTGTTACCCAGCCTTCAGCAAACTTGCTCCCGTGGGTATACCAGGGGAGTACTTCAGGCTGGGCCTTTTTTTCCAGACCCATAGGCGAATGCCAGCCGGCGTCCACCTGTAAAACATCAACGCCAAGTTCGGCGGCAACAGGGATTTCTTTCAATATTATATCGGAGCATGCGCTGTCACGGGCCAATACACCTGTAGTGGAACCCCAGATGTTGGACATAATGTAAATATCATTATTTTTATTTACGGGGAATCTAAAACGATCAAATTCCTTTATCGCTTTTTCAAGCCCGTCATCTGTTCCGTCAAAACAAATTGTCCAGGATGCCCAGCCAAATAAATATCTGTCTTCTTTTATATCCTGCGGTTTAAGCCCAAGTCCGGTCGCTGTAAGAATTCCGTTATGGTATTTAAAACTGCCTGTATCGTATGAACTCTGGTTAACGCATTTGTTGCTTTCTTTTACAACACAAACGCCTCCGCCGCTGCCGTACAATGCAATCAGATTTGCCCAGTCAATGTCTATTCTATCAGGATTATTAAAATTTTCTTCCCGGAGAATCTCGGTTGCCGCTGTATTGCGGTGCTGGGTATCATTGTAAAAACCCGCAGCCTTTATTCGGGAAGTCTGCGGGAAACAAAGAGTCTCGGTTACACTTTCACCGCCGCAGGCAGCAGGTTTATATCCGCCGAATGATTTGACATAAAGCCGTGTCCTTAGCCCCGGAGCATCCGGATATACCCATATCACGTATTTTACGCTGAGTAAAAGAACCGGGTAAGTTGTTATCGCAGTAACTTCCAGATGCGGTGAAGTTAAACCGTCCTGTACAACGCGGGAATCAATACCGCGCAGTTCAGCGGTTTGTCCGGTTCTTTGACTCTGTCCTGCAGGCAGGTCTTGTCCTGTAAACAAGCCAAAGACATTGTAATCAATATCACAATTGCGCTGACATACCCTTCCGCCCGCTGAATAAATAATTTCTGCTGTGGCAAAACCGTTTTGCCGCCATTCCCATGTACGCGATATTATTCCGGTGGAAACTTCGAGAAGGCCGTTTTTATATTTTACGTACGCGTTATTAAATTTTACTTCCATTAAAACTCCAGGCACCGCTTCCTGTAATGCAGCCAGTCGGCAAAACTTACTTCCGGCGGCACGCCGTGATCGCAGGTGGGAATATAACCGCCGCGCTTCTTCATTACCGGGAATACCTTGTCAACAAACGCGTCAATTGCCGCCGGACCTTTTGCCAGCACACGTTTGTCCACGCCCCCGATCATTACAAGCCAGGGAAATTGCCGTCCGATTTCGGTAACATCACAGCCGGAGGCAACCTCAAAGGGACTCATCACATCCATGCCAAGTTCCCGGTAGAGCGGGATCACCGGTACGCAGAAGCCGTCAGTATCAAGCTGGTAAAATAAATGCCGGTCAGGATCAAGCTGTCTTTTGCGGACATTGTCCAGAAGCTGTTTATAATACGGCGATAAAAATTCAGCAAACATTTGAGGAGAAATAAACGAACCGTGATTGTAGGTAATATCCTCGGCCATAAAAATCTCGTCAATGCTGACATACCGCTGGTATTTCGATGTAACCGCATCGGCCAGAAGGAACCAGCTTTCCATACATTCATGGATAAGGGCCGGATTGTCGTAAAACATGTACAGCAGGTTTTCCGCGCCGATAATGCTGCGCAGGTACATATAACCGCCGGTAAGGCGATAAAAAATAAACTTGCCTTTGCGCGCCTGTGCCTCCGCAATTTTTGCCTGTTCCGGGATCTCGCTGTACCGTTCGGGATTTGACGGATCCATCCGCCACTTGCAGTCATTTCTCCATGTGTCAAAATCCTTTACCGCGTGATCCAGGTAAGTCGGCATAAACCCGCTGCGCTGACCTTTAAAACAGAGCTTGTGCCGGCCTATGCTGTCCTGCACTACTTCGTATTCACCGCGGTCTTCAATGACCGTCTCCGGGAAAGCCGGTAAAAAAATTTGATTTGAAAAATTAAAACCTTTTAATAAAAACTTTGCGTCCGGATCAAATCCTGCCATTTTTGCGAATTCAGCATGGCCGGCCGGCATTCCTTCTTTTGCCCAGCGCTCCAGGGAATAATAACCAAACTCACGCTGGAAGAAAGACGCGTCCGGTTTTACCGAATACACATCGCGAAGTTTTGCCGCTGCCGCATCCATTTGCTCACGGGGCAGCATTCCGCGGATTCCGTCAAAGCGGCTGACAGGGTTTTTGTTAACTGACATTTACACTATCACCGGCGGAACCAGAGACTGCGGCGGTACAAGAAACCTTTCCGGTTCATCTATTTCGATTACATCGCCCCAGCGCCGCAGTAATTTGGCATGCCGGCCAATAATACTGACCTTCTTTTTTATGTCTTCAACATCCCAGCCATCTTTTATTTTGGCGTACAGTTCCGCGGCAATGGCAGGTTCTTCTCTTAGGCAGTTATGAAGTTCATAAGGATCTTTTTCCATATTGAACAATAAGTCATAATCCTCAAGGCCGCAGTACGTTATGTATTTCCATTTGCCGTATCTTACCATCCTGCCCGGGTGAAACGTTTCATTCCTCATTAACGAACATTCGCAGATTACGGCGCGATCAATTTCCTCATTACCGGATACTAGCTGGTTGGCGAGGCTTTGGCCGTCCGGGTCCGGCGGGATTTCGGCGCCTGCCAGTTCGCAGACTGTCGGGGAAATATCCAGCAGGCTTACGGCCTGCGAAATTCTTGAACCGCGTTTTATTCCGTCCCCGGCAAAGACCAGCGGAATTTTGGCTGCCCCGTCAAACAAAGTCATTTTGGCATAAATGTTTCTTTCGCCAAGCTGGTCTCCGTGATCTGAAGTATAAACAAAAATACCTTTGCGGTTCTGTTCTTTTAAAAAATCATCCCAGGCCCCGCGCACTGCCCCAAGCTGGCTGTCAATTGTTGTAATCATTCCGTAATATGCCGCACGAACTTTGCGTATGAGTTCAGCGGGTTTTTTTTCCAGGCGTCTTTTATACAGCTCAAGATCGTAATTTATTGTCTCCTCAACAGCGGCAGGCTGCGGAACAAGGTTCAGATACTGCGTATAAAGTTCCGCCGGCGCGACGTATGTACTGTGGGGGCCGTAGGTCCCGACAACAAGACAAAGCGGTTTACTGCGATTGGCTGTTTTTTGCGCGGTCAGATAATCAAGAGCCGCTTTAATTACCATGCGATCATAGGCCAGAACCGGACTATCCCCTCCTCCCACCGTATTAAAATATTGATCGTTGTTGGTACGTTCATAAATTCCCCAATCAACCGGCTGCGATTTTCCCATATAGGTCGGAGTAATATCGCCAGCAATCCGCTTTAAAAAACCGTGCCGCTGATCCGCGCCAAAAAAATGCATCCTTCCGCAGAGAACGGTTTCATAACCTTCTATACCAAGCGAATGGATAAATGTCGCCTGGTCCTCCCCGACCGCGCCGGAATTGCCGCTGTATCCGTTTTTAAGCGGGTACTGGCCGGTCATAAAAGAAATGCGGGCGGGCACACAGAGCGGGTAACTGGTATACGCCGCGTCAAAAACCGTTCCGTCGGCAGCAAGTTTATCCATATTGGGAGTTTTAACAATCCTGTCGCCGGCAAAACCGGTCAACATGGCATTGTGCTGGTCGCTCATAAAAATTAAAATATCCGGTTTACCCATTGTTGTTCTCCCCGTATTGATACCAGACAAAGCCGCAGGGATCGGCAATACTGAATTCCGCGCGGCCCTCATCGTCGACCTTAATCGTACTCCTGTCTGTTGTCATAACATTGACCGCGTCCAGGTTAATGTTTCGAAGGAACTTTAATTTGATAACGCCGGTTTTATGTTTATTGTTAAGTTCCCTAAAGACTACGATATACCCGTGATCACCGTTTACAAACTGGAACCCGGTCCACGAGCTGTTGTCAGGTTTTTCGCCGACCGGATACACATAGCAGCTGTACATTTGTTCCCTGTGTTTTTTATATACCGCGATAATTTTTTTAAGCTGTGTTATGGCTTGCGCCGAAAGGAATTGCACCTGCTGGAAAAAAATGGGCGACCCCATAAAGGAGATCATCGCGCAATAAGGAAAATTATGAAGATGGGCGTCGCTGGTTTCTTTATTGATCAGGTCAAGGTTCTGCAGGGTTACCTGGAACTTGTTAATATTGGTAAACTTCGCCACCTGCCACGCGTCCCGCAGAACCAGATAAGGAACATAAACTACTTTCTCCGGAACAAAAGGTTTACGGTTTTCCAGATATATATTGCCGAACTCCCTGCCAAAGAAATAACCCATCCGCGGCGCGATTTCCGTAGCGTCCCAGTTGATGCGTACTTTGCCCTCCCCCGCCCTGTAGAGTTTTACCGCCTTTTCATAAAGGCTGTCAAACTGCGCCCGTGTTTTTAAATTCGCAAAATCAATCTTGAAATATTTAAAGTCTCCCTGCTTCATATTGTCGATCATCTCGTCAGCGGAAGCTGTCCATGCAAACCACAGGCCCAGTTTGAGGCCGAGTTCGCGCGCCGGTTTTGTGATCATTTCCCAGCCGTCCGGATATTTGTCTTTGTGAACATACCAGGGAACGCTGTACGAGGGTTTTTGTACGCCGGAAGCGAACTGCCAGCCATCATCAACCTGCACCACATCAACGCCGATCTCAGCGGCTACGGGTATATCTTTTAGAACATTTTCCGCGCTCGCTGTATCGCGTGCGTCAGCAGGATCCGATGTGCCCCAGTTATTGGCCATAATGTAAATATCACGTTCGCTGTTAACAGGATAACGTAACCGGTCAAACTCCTTGACAGCGGTCTGCAGGCCGTCATCTCCGCCATTAAAAAAGATGGTCCAGGCAGCCCAGGCAAAGAGGTATTTTTCCTCGCAAATATCATCGGGGGTAAATCCGGCGCCGGTTACTTTTAATATACCGTTTTTATATTTAAAAGCGCCGGTTTCATAAGCGCTCTGGTTAACGCATTTGTTGCTCTCTTTTACAACACATATGCCGTTCCCGTCCTTGTCAATCAGCGCGGCCAGGTTTGCCCAGTCAACGGCCAGGCCGCCGGATTCAACAAGGCCGCCGGGTACATCCGGATTTCCCGATTTTAATGCCGCTGGATTTATAAAATCCTCTTCGCGGATAATTTCGGTCTCCGCCCTATTGCGGTTCTGGGTATCATTGTAATATCCGGCAGCTTTTATCCGGGACACCGCATTAAACTTTGCCGCATTGAACTCTGCCGTGCAAAACTCAACTGTCTCGGTTATGCTTTCGCCGCAATTTGCGGCCGGTTTGTAATCGCCGAATGATTTCACAAAAAGCTGGGTTCTTAGTCCGTTCGCTCCGGGGTAAACCCAGATTACATATTTAACGCATATTTGCAGCTGCGGATACTCACTGATTAATTCAATTTCAATATGCGGCGAGCTCATTGTGTCTTCGTCAATCCGGGCGTCAGCACTGCGCAGTACAGCTTTGGCGCCGGCGGTCAGACCAAAAATGTTATAGTCGCTGTCCGCGCCCGCCCTGTAATCATTTGTTAAGCCGCGGCCATATTTTAAACTGCCTGCGATCATTTCAACAGTTGCAAAACCGCTGCCCCGCCATTCCCATTTACGGGATATTTTTCCCGTGGAGACTTCAAGTATATTGCCGCTAAATTTTACAAACGCATCGCCGAGTTTTTTCTCCACAGAATTCCTCCAATGAAAATTTTTATAAAAAAATAAACTATTGCAGCGTTTCTTCCGGCATCACCCTTCGCTGGCCTGACGGAATTTCGGGAGCCTTAATTATCACCGCTTTCTTATTTTCGATTTTTTCTATACGGCGGAGCAGCCTTTCCCTCATTAATGCCGCAACGCCGGCATGGGACTGCAATCCAATAAGGTTGCGCAGCTCGTGCGGATCATATTCGAGATCGTAAAGAAATTTTTCTGTATAAACCGGATTGCGGTCATACGATTCATAATCGGTCTCTGCGGCTGCAGTATCAACGCTGTACTTCCAGCGCTTTGTGCGGACTGCCCTGCCATAATGGTTGGATTCGGTGATCTGGACAAAGACATCATCGGGCCAGTCTTTGCGTCCGTCCAGAATTGAACGGCCTTCCATTACTGGCGGAATTGGCAGGCCGGCCGCGTCCAGCAAAGTCGGCGGCATGTCGATTAGGCTGACCAAATCCCGGATGCGTCCGCCGCCGTTAAAACCCGGTCCGGTGAGTACCATAGGAATCCTTATGCTTGATTCGTGGCAGGATCGCTTGTACTCGCCGTTGCGTGTTTTGAAATGGCAGCCGTGATCGGTTGTAAATAAAATGATCGTGTTATCAAGTAAATCCATGCTGATTAGTGCGTCATTAAGGCGGCCAAGGGCCTCATCAAGACGTTTCGCCATTCCGCAGTAGCCGCCAAGATGTCTGGCCGATGAGCCGCCCAGGCTCTGTAAATCAGCAGGTAACCAGCGGCCCTCGTATTTTTCCCTGTAACCAACCGGAGGCGGAAAATCGTCAACGCTGTTCTGGAAGTGCGGTTCAATAAATGACATAAAAAGGAAGAAGGGCCTGTCCCTGTTCGCGGTTACATAGCGGATTCCCGCGTCCGCGATTGCGTCAGCTCGGTAACCGGGGAGAAAGATTTCTTTTCCTTCATTATCATAAACATAGGTACTGTATTCGTTTGAAGTATGTTCGAGTACATTTGAACCAAGCCAGTAATCGTACCCGCACCGGAATTCCGGAGGAACGGGATTCTCCATGGCCAAATGCCATTTCCCGATATAACCGGTTGTGTACCCTGATTGTTTAAAATAATACCCCAGGGTTTTGTGTTCTTCTCCAAGGGCCATCTTGCCGGTGCGGAATCCGGTATTGGTCGGGTACTTCCCGGTTTGCAGCGCGGCCCGCGCCGGCACACAGACAGGCTGGCAGGTAAAGGCGCTGTAACAATGCGTCCCTTCCATTGCCATTCTGTCCAGATTCGGCGTCAGGTCCGGAGAGTTCCCATTTCTGTAAACTCCCATGGTATCCCAGCGCTGCTGGTCAGTAAAGAATACGATTACGTTCGGCCTGCGGTTCATGTTCTGTTCAGTTACTTGTTAAGCGCCGTTGTCTCGTCGATAATCTTTTGCCCTTCGTTGGCATAAAAGAATTTTACAAAATCATCGAAAGCGGTAATTGGTTTGGCGCCGGAAACTATGCTGGAAATGGTTTCTTCCCAGTATGTGGTTATGTCGTTCGCGTGGGATGCCCAGACCGGCCCTGTGATTGCCGCAGCGTTGGGACGTCCGTATTGGGCGGTCTGCTTCATGGCTTCAAGATGAATCGGGCGCGACTGGCCCTGGTCAATGCGCATTTGCATTGATTCAAAAATCAGATCATCGGGAAGCGCCTGTATTGTTCCGTTGAGGGTCCTGTACCCCATCCGCCATTGGTTGGACAGCGCCGCCGGAGTCTGCAGATTCTGCGCCAGAACCATATAATACTTTCCGCCAAGGTCCACGCAGTAAGTGCCCAGCGCGCCTTCCTCATCCAGGCCAAGATAAATCTTGTCACAGTTAAGCGAATAATAAGGCAGTTTGGACATATCCTGTTCGATAATCCAGTTAAAGAAAGTCATGACCGCGTCAACATTTGTGCATTTTGAAGAAACACCGCGCATCCCGGTTCCGTTTCTGCCTACCGGTAAAAAGACTTTGCCGTCCGGAGCCGGCGGCGGAGTAAATAGTTCTATTTTGGCATTTGGATTGGAAGCGAGCGTCGTGGGTATTACCCTCACAGAATAACCATTGGCAAAGTTCCCGTACATACCAAGAATACCCTGGATCGATTTTGCTTCGAGCTGCTGGATATTCATTACAAGGGTGTCCTTGTCCATGATGCCTTCGCGGTAAAGTCTTGCCAAAAATTCAACAGCGCTTCTCATCTCCGGGCGAATAAAATCCGGCAGTATCTGGTTCCCGACCTGGGTAAAGTTTGTGCCCTGCTGGACTCCGAACATGCTGAAAATTTCCCACATATAGTTAAAGCTGGTATTTCCGTTAAAGCAGCCGGCTATACCGTATGTATCGTTCTTGCCGTTTCCGTCAGGATCATCGAAGGTAAACGCGCGCAGTACATTGTACAATTCATCAATGGATTTGGGCATTGTAAGTCCAAGGTTATCAAGCCAGTCGGCCCTTATGGACATAATGGTCGGATTTTGCAGGCGGTTATCCGGCGCCATTATACCGTAGGTATGGCCGTTGTATCTGGTTGGCTTGAGATCGTCGGCGGTCAAAAAATTATAAATATTTTTATAATATTTGTCGTACATACCGTCGATGTTCTGGATAACTCCGATATCTGACCATTGAATCATCTGGGCCATGGTCATGGGGAATACATCCGGCTGTTCTCCGGCTCCGATCATAACGTTAAGCCTGTCCTGCATTGAATTGGGCGGCACAATAATCCACGTGATATCAATATCCGGCAGGTTTTTTTTGAAAATATCGTTCCATTTATTGTTGTTGACATCGATATCCGGAGGCACGCCGTACCCTGCCAGTTCCGCGTTAATAATCGAAAACGACTTTTTTGCTCCGGGCGCAGCAGCAGACCCGCCGGACGCCTGGCCCCCGCCTGCCCATACGCAGGCTGCTGCGGCAATAAACATAACCGCCAGCGCCAACTTCAAAAGATTGCTTTTGCTCATAAAAATTCTCCTGTTATAAAATATTTGTGTGGTCTATACCAAAAAGTATTTATGCCCACAATTTTTACAATGTTAAAAGTTCAACAGCGTCAGCGGCTTCTTTTGCAGAAGGAAATGCCCTGCCAAAAATTATCATGAACCTGGGAAAGTCCCTGCCGAATTCTTTTTTCATCAATAAAATTTCATCAACGCCGGAGGATGTGGCTATCTGGATATTTTTACCGGAGTCAAGAATTTTATGGTACATTTTCCACCATTTACGATCATGACTGGGCGGAATGCCCGCACCCGGAGTCCACTGGATAACATCGATTTCTTCAGTCTCAAGCAATGCATCCAGATGGCAAAGCGCGCCCGGACCGTCCCAGTGGTAAATGGTATGGTCAACACTGCCCATTGTACGGCGCAGTTGGGGCAGGGCAAATTGTCTGAACAGGGACGGCGACAGCATCGCAGAAAAATCACATTGATGGCGCAGCATCTTCCCCTCTGACCAGAACAGGTAAATACTGCCGCCGCCTTTGCAGCCGATGGTTTTATAAACCGTGTCAAACATCTTTAAAAGAAAATCGCCGATTGCGGCGTTTTTTTCGATTACCGCGTCCGGATGATCCATGATATCGTAAAGGAGCTGCTGGGGCCCAAGCATCGAAGACAGAATATCCAGGCCGTCGGTAGTAGTAGGAGGCGCAACAACAAATTTATCTTTGCCGAACTCCATCATGCGGTTAAGAAGATCAATCTGGTAGCGCCAGTACTGGTTGTTTTCGTCAAAAGCAATCTCAATGTCCAGGATACTTTTATACCAGGGATCAACCCAGACTGTATTGCGGTCTTCAATCGGAGTTCCGCCGAAGAAGTACGAATACGTGCTGGGGCCTATGGTCGGATTCGCGATTGCCATTCCTTCCGCAAAATATTCAAGTCCGGCTATTTTATTGTTTTCGTATGCAAGGCGGTATTGGGCACTCTTTAATGATTTATTGGGATCAAAGACGCCTTCGATATGCGGCAGCGGCAGCATCAGAAATGGATCGATTTCTTTAACGGCGGTAATAAAAAGCGCGGGGCGCGGCATTTTGCGGCCGTTCCACCAGTCGGTCAGGAATCCGGTTGCGGCTTCGTAATTGGGCATGTAACTGTAGAGGGGTAAATTCATAATTAAAAAATTTCCAATTTTAAAAAATACCCAGCGAAAGGCCCTTGTCTATTAAATACCGGTATGTTTCGTATTTAACAGAGTTCGGAATTGAATGGTCGCTGTGGAGCATGTAACCATAATTCTGTTTTACAATGGGAATTTTTTCTTCCAGTTCCCGGTCAATAGCGGCCCTGTCATTGTTGCAAAGTACGCGCGCGTCAATGCCTCCGATAAAAGAAAGACGGTCTCCGTATTGTTTGTAAATACGGACCAGATCCATTCCGGATTTGATTTCTATTGCCTGCAGACAGTCAATTCCGGCCTCAACAACATACGGCAGCAGCGGTTCAATAAAACCGCAGGAATGCATAATGGTTTTAAGGCCCATTGAATGGATAAAATCTATAAACCTTTTGTGCGCGGGAAACAAAAGTTCTTTATACATGGCGGGGCTTAAAAACGGGTGCTGTTTGAATCCCATATCTTCGGGAAACCAAACCCCGTCCGGCTTGCCGCATTTGGCAAAAAGGATCTCGATCAGGGCGATGTAAAGATCGGTGTAGGTTTTGGCCATGTCCGCGATCCATTCCGGCTCAAGAACCATGCCCTCCAGCATGTTTACATGGCCGGTGATCGCGCGCATCAGTTCAAAAACCTGCGGACCTGTCCAGCAAAAAAAACGTCCGGCAGCATCGCTGCGATTTTTTGTTTCAGTATACTTTTCAAAATTGATCCGGGCAGGATCCGGGGTAAGCAATGGTTTGGCAAACTCATTCCAGGTCGCGTAATCTTTAACATAAAAATCCAGATGTTCCGGAGTTGAAGAATGCAGTTTATGGTGCCTCATAACCGCGCCGTTGCCGTCGCGGCGCAGAACAGTTTCCGCTGTCTCTTCCAGTACAACCGGCTCCATGCGGAAGTCAGCCATCAGATTAAAAGGCTGGAATTGTTCCAGGTCAAGGCCAAAATGGTCATGGGGGGATTCATTTTCTTTTAAATGGCCCTGGTCTTTCCAGGCCTTTATTGTCTCACCCCAGAAGTGTTCGTAAAGCCCTATCCTGTCGGCCTTCTTCCTGTTTAAAAAACACAGTGTCCGTTCTTTGCCGGTCATGAACGCTCCTAATTTAACGCTGTAACTTCGTCAATAATTTTTTGTCCGCCATTTGCGTAAAAGAACCTGACAAAATCATCAAACGCTGTAATTGGTTTTGCTCCGGTAATAATCGCAGCAATTGTTTCTTCCCAATAAGTTGTAATGTCATTGATATACTGTGAATATACGGGGCCGGTAATTGCGGCTGCATTTGTTTTTCCGTACTGGACGGCCTGCTGCTGCGAAACCAGGAAAATGGGATCAATTAAGCCCATGGCGACCCTGGTCTGCGAAATTTCAAGCTGCATATCATCCGGAACTATTTGTGTCGTTCCCATATGTGTCCGGTAACAATACCGCCAGAGATCAGCTGCGGCTTGCGGGGTGAGCATATTTTGCGGCATTTCAATTACATATTTATTACCAAGCGGCGTTGAGTCTATGCCGACCACGCCGTTGTAAATCTTGTCAGCATTGAGTGTATAGAAAGGCAGGGTAGAAGTATCCTGTTCTATCATCCAGTTGAAAAATTTTAATACTGCATCCGGACAGTTACATCGTGCGGTAACTCCGAACATGCGTCCGCCGTTTCTGCCTATCGGAACATAAATATTCCCGTCCGGAGCGGCCGGAGGAACAAATATATCAACTTTGGCATTTGGGTTGGCCTTGACCATATTCGGATAGGCCCTTACCGCTATACCGTTCGCAAATATCCCGAACAGGCCGACAATGCCGCGTACTCCCTTGTCTTCAACTTGGTTACCATTATTGATGGGTGTATCTTTGTCAAGAATACCGTCTTTATACAGCCGCGCAAGGAAAGCGACACAGTCCCTCATTTCCGGCCGGATAAAATCGGGCAGTATCTGATCCCCTACTTTCGTGAAATTAGTGCCTGTTTGTACGCCAAAGGCTTCAAAAATCTGCCACATATAACTAAAACCGACGTTGTTCTGGACACAGCCTGTAAGGCCGTAGGTATCATTGAGACCATTCCCGTCCGGATCGTCGAATGTAAATGCGTGCAATACATTGTAAAGATCGTCAATTGTTTTTGGCATTTTTAAACCGAGTTTGTCCAGCCAGTCTGTTCTGATTACCATAATCTGCGGATTGGACAAACGGTTATTCGGTACCATAATCCCGTATGTATGACCGGAATATTTTGTTGATTTAAGATCGTCCTCTGTTACAAAATTAAGAATATTCGGGTATAAGTTTAGGATCATGCTATCAAGCGGCTGTATTATGCCCTGATCCGACCATTGGATCATCTGAGCCATTGTCATCTGAAGAGTGTCGGGAAAGTCACCGCTGCCGATCATAATATTCTGCCTTTCCGTCAGTTGATCAGGCGGTACAATAATCCAGTCTATATCAATATCGGGAAGTTCTTTTTTAAAAATATCCGCCCATTTGTTGCTGTTAAGATCTATATCCGGGGGTACAGGCGCCTGCGCATACGATGTGTTTAAAATCGAGAAATGTTTTTTGGCTCCGGGCGCAGCGGATTGTTGTGCGGCTCCCTGTGCGCCGCCGCCGGCCCATAGGCTTCCGGTTATAAAGATTGCCAGCGCTGACAAGAACAAAAATTTAGACATGAATTTGTTTTTCACGATATTCTCCCTTATTAATGCGATAGATTGTTTCTGCCAGCTTTAATTATTTGATCGTTTTTGGGAGCTGTCAACAAATTCTTTTTTGGATCTATATCAAATTTTTAGGTTTTTATGCAATTTCTGCAGCGCTGACCTATCGCATTTCCCGGCTGGATAATGCCTGCCGGGAAAATGTGTCCATTGTCACGCAAATTCCAGCATGCGTTTGCGGTAATGCATATAATTTTCAAAACTTACTTCCATGGGAACTCCGTGATCGCAGGTCGGGTAGTAACCGCCGCGTTTTACCATAGCGGGCATTATCCTGTCGACTTCCCTGTCAATGGCGTCTTTGCCGGCCGCCATTATCCGCTTATCAAATCCGCCGTGAATGAGCAGTTCCGGATATTCCCTGCCTGTCCTTACGACATCGCAGCCGGAAGCGACTTCAAAGGGGCTAAGGTAATCCATACCAAGTTCACCGTACAGCGGTATTGCCGGATCGGAAAATCCGTCGGTATCGACCTGGAAATGCAGCCTGCGGTTCCTGTCAAGCTGGCGGGATTTAATATTGGACAAGAGCTGCCGGTAATACGGAAAAAGAAATTCCCTGATCATTTCCGCGGAAATCAAGAAGCCGTGGTTATAACAAATATCTTCGCCTATAAAAACTTCGTCAAAGACAATTTCCTTCTGCATTATTGAATATACAGCGTCGGCAAGCGTAAACCATGTTTCCATGCAGCGGTGTATAAGAGCCGGATTATCGTAAAACATGTACAGAAGATCAACAGGCCCCATAAGGCTGCGCAGGTACATATATCCGCCTACCAGATTGGCGCAGATTATTTTTCCTTCATCAGAGGCGGCTGCAGCCTCTGATATTGATTCTTTTATTTTTAAAAGACGCTGCGAGTCGGAAGGATCCATGCGCCAAAGGCATTTTTCTTCCCAGGACTTTTGATCTTTTACCGGATGATCAACATACTCCGGCATAAAGCCGCTGCGCCGGCCAGTAAAGCATTTTTTTATGCGGCCAACGTTATCCTGTATAAGTTCATACTCTCCCTGGTCTTCGACAACTTTTTCCTCGAACAATGGATAAAAACCCGCTGTTACCCAGCCAAGATTTCCCATGGAAAATTTTGCCGGCGGATCATAACCAAAAAGGTCCGCAAGTTCTTTGGCATCGGCATCGGGGCTTATATGCCCTTCCGCCTTCCAGTGATCAAGAACATAAAAACCAAACTCCTGCTGGTAAACCGGAGCTCCGCTTTTGCGGTCATAAAAATCACGCAGCTTGCGTATTCCTGGTGCGGATTGATTCATAAGTGCATTATAACCAACAAAAAAGAACTATCAAGACTGTCCGGTAAAATTAAGATTTTCCCGGTATTGGGCTGGCGTAATTTTTTCATATTTTTTAAAAAAACGGTTTAACTGGTTTACGGATACATAACCTATTGCCGCCGAAATTCCGGATATAGATTCTCCTGTTTTTAAAAGAGATTTTGCTTCATCAATCCTCATCTTGTTAATATAGTCGGTAAATGTAAGCCCGGTCTGCGCCTTAAAAACCGTACTAAAATACGAAGGATTAAGATTTACCTTTTGGGCGATATCGTCAAGCGTAATCAGCCTGGTGTAATTTTCGCGGATATACTCACAGGCGCCCCTGATCTTGTTTTTAAGCAAACCCGGATTATTTTCGGGGTCCAGAGTAATTGAAATAATTTCGGAATAGAAGGACTTGAGCCAGCGGCCTTTTTCCGCCAGGTTTCCGGTGCGGGAAAAATCGGATATATAGGGTTTCTGCGATAAAGTCTGCGCTATTTTGGGGTTAATCTGGGAAAAGCTAAGTATGGACTCAAAAATTATCCGTACATAAAAATCATACAATCTGTCATAGGTAAAACGGGCCGGCGTACTTGCGGCTTCCTCTGTTATTTCATCAACCAGTATTTTGATTGGTTCTGTTTTTCTGTCGGCCAGCAGCTTTAAAAGCCTGTTCTCCCAGGTAACCAGATCGGTGCTGTTTTCCTGTACAATATAATCTTCCTGGAAGATTATGTTGAATTCACCGTTAATTTTGGCGTACTCCATTGCCCGGCGCGCCAGGAAATACGACTCGCTGATCATTGACGGTTTGTCCGCGGCAATGCCCACCCCGGTATTAAGCGCCAGAACATCCGTAAAATTCAGCCTTATATTATTGTTTAATGAAGCAAGAATTTCCCTGACCTTAATTGCAGCATCGGGGATAACGGCGGTATTCATTAAAATAATGATAATCTCGTTTTTATATGTCTGCAGAATATCCGCGCCGAATGAAAGGCCGGCCAGTTTCTGATTAATGAATTCCGCGATATGCAGAGCGCGCAGCGTTTTATAATAATCACCGTCATCGTCATTTGCCGATATGCTTATGCATGTCATCGCGATAACAAGGTTGGTTTTTCCGTTAAAATTAAAACCGGGGTAATTTGTCTGCGGCTGCCCGTAAATAAATTCACAAAATGTCCTGTATTTAATAATATAGCGGTTATCCCTTATAATAGCAGACAGCGATTGTTTGCTGGAATTTAGGCTGTCAAGCGCGTTCTTAATGAT
>WQZG01000001.1 GCA_009780855.1 Treponema sp. | reverse complement strand
CAATGTTTGATGATTAAAGCCTTAAATGCTCCTCTTTTGCATAGGGACATTTCTATTGGTTTTTGAGCAAAAGGGGACATTTCTATTGAACGCCATAGGGGACATTTTCACTGATTTTTAACAATGGCTTTTTCAATTCTTTGGTTTTTTGATCTGCAGGCCGCCTGTAAATTTAGAAAATATTTTACAAAAATCAAAGCAAAACGCAACTCATTGCCGTATATATGTTTATAAAGATGAAGGTTAAATATCCGCCGAAATTATTGGTCAATATTTGACAAACAAGTAAAAATGAATGAAGATTAATAAAAATATGGGGAAAAAGAATGAATCCGGAGGTATTATGTCGCAAACAACAGCAAATCCCGGCGAAGGCCTGACTTTCGAAAAGGTCTGGGCGGCTTTGATGGAAAACCGAGAGCAGATGAAAGATACCGATGCCAGATTGAAAGAAACCGATCGACTGGTTAAAGAAACTGCTGCTCGTATAAAAGAAACTGACGCTCAGATGAAAAAAACTGACAGCCGTATGGGTGAGCTGGGCAACAGATTCGGAGAACTGGCGGAGTATTTGGTCGCGCCCAGCATTGCAGAAAAATTTAATGAATTAGGGTTTCATTTTAGACATATTTCACCTGGAGGCCATACCATCTGGGATAAAAACGGTAAAAAAATTGCTCAAATAGACCTTTTACTGGAAAACGGAGAGAGCATTATAGCCGTTGAAATCAAAGCAAAACCGCATTTACAGGATATATCTCATCATGAAAAACGGCTGGAAATACTTAAAGAATCCAGAAAAGATGAAAAATTCACCAGGAAAAAAATTATGGGCGCATTGGCCGGAGCAATATTCCCGGATGATGTCAAAGCAGCGGCCCTCGAAGCCGGTTTTTATGTGCTGGAGCAAACCGGAGATACCATGCGCATAAAGGAGCCAGAAAAATCCAAATTACGGGTTTGGTGAATTGAAGGGTATCAATACCGCAGAGTAAGCCCTGCACCCAGCGCCTGGACGATGCAAGGTATTGACACCCTGCTTTGACATGCCTCGCTCGGTCATGCGAAAACAAGTTTTCGCGCGACCTAGCTCCGGTAGTCCAAAAAAAAACCGGCCCTTTCGGACCGGTTTTTTTTTCTTTAAATAATTAGAAAGAAGTCTTCATTTCCACGTACACGCTGTTTCTCATGTTGTCAGCATTCGCGGTTAAATCTTTCTGGAAAATGTAACCGAATTCGAGTGTATTGTTGGCATTTCCATAACGGAATGCTACTGACGGAGCAATACCAAGGTTCATACCTTTTTCTGAGAAGCCGTTTTTTCCAACTAAATTCCACATACCAGAATAGATACCACCTAATCCGCTTGTTCCCATATTAAATCCAACATCCAGCCTGGGAAGAATAAATCCGTTTACAAGGTACTGTACATTGCCGACAAAAGTTAAATCGGCGTATTTGGCGGCTGAATCTCCAATCTGGAACTGCTGCATAAACCTAATGCCCGCGCTTAAATCACCATTGGCATAATTCAATAATTCACCGATTTTGACTGTCGAAAATTTTGCTACCTGTTGCAGATCAAAGAAATATGCGTCAACATTTAAAGCGGTTATACCTACTGATGTAAGTGACAAGATTTTAAAACCAATACCGGCATCTGTAAATTTACCGGAATCAAGAGTCTGATCTGCCAAGTGGGCTGCATTAGGCTCGTTCTGACCTTGCCTTAAAAGACCAATTACTGTAACTACCTGGGGAACTGTATAGGCAACACCAAAATTATACCTGGCATTTGCAAGTGTAAGCCCGCCAAGTCCTGTAGCGGTTGTTATATATGACCGTGAATAAACACCTACGCCAAATTCCAAACCTGTCATTGGCACTATACGGGCAAAAAATCCATCGCCTACGCCTGTTGCCAGGTTATCCTGGACGCCGCCCACAGTAGCGAAATTCCCGTTATTATTAGTTTTACCGCCGTAAATTGTTACCATTTTGTCTAAAAGACTAACCCACCCATATAAATTATCTATTGCAACAGTTGAGGCAAATACGTTATGACCTGGAGTTCCTTCGGTTCTGAGTGTAAAATTAAAACCGGAAAGACCATCGTCTTTTGCCCAAGCGCCATTTAAGTCAAAGCGTAAGGGCGAATCATTTCTGGGGCTGCGGATACCAATTGTCGGGTCCTGGTCCTTGTTGAATACCCCCACCAAACCTGCACTGAGTGTGCCAGTAAAATTAATCTGGGCAAACACCCCCCCTGCTACCGCAAGGATTAATAAAATAACTAGAGCTTTCTTCATGTAAGAAAGCAGCTTCCTGTTATATTATTATGCAGTAATGAATTGATATGTTTACCATTAAAAAACACACAAATTCAACACATTTGAATACATTAGAATAAACATATGTCTATTATTTCTATGGCTCTCCTGGCTGCGTTTAATAGTTCCTGTTCTCCCCTTTTGTTTTTATGATTGTATAGTTCACTGACATTTTTATTAACTTTATGGCCCATAAACAGTTCTTCAATATCACCGAGGTTAAAACTGTTAAGCATGGTTTTGTAGAAATGACGGCCGGAATAAAAAGATATGTTTTCCGATTCCAGTTCTTCCGGTGTTTTGTTCAGCAAAGAGCCCAGGTAATCGCTGGCTTTTTTTGCGTATCTGTAGAATCTTTGATTTTCGTTTGTAATAAATAAAAAATCATCTTCAGCAAGGCAGCGGCTTTTGACCCAGCAGACAAGGGCTTCTTTTATTTTGGGATGAACAGGTACTTTTCTTATACCGCTGGCGGTTTTGCTTTTTTCAATATTGATAAAATCCGACGCCTGTTGGTTTGTTAAAACAGCGTTTGTTATATCCCTGACTTTTAACCTTGTAATTTCACTGTTGCGCAGTCCTGTCGTATATATTAACGCGCAAAGTAAATATGATTTTTCATCCTGCCATTTGTTTTTAAAGATTCCTTTTAATTCATCCAGCGCGTAACAGCTGCGCGCTTTTTTATTTATGCTTTTAAGGGGCGCGACATCTTTTATCGTATTGATCGGCAGCACGCCTGTCATATATAAATGACTGAATATCGCTTTTATGCCGCCTACCTGCCGGTTAATGGACTGGGACTGGATTTTTTTCTCCAGGAGCAAATAATTCTGAAAGCGGTTAATCAATACAGCGTTAATTTCTTCCAGTGTTTTAATTTTATTCATCTGTAAAAAGGGGATAAAAGTATTTTTGACAAACCCATGCAGTATCTTTCTGCTGGATTCATTTAATTTTCTGCCCCTTGCGGCGTCTATTAAAAGAAAAGGACTTTCAATTTCATAATAATTTTGCAAAATCGCATAAAGTGTTTTTCCTTCTTTCCTGTTTAAATATTTTTTAATGATATTTTCCCTGTTTGTTTTGGAAAAAATTACAGCCTCCTGGTAATTGTCTGTCCTGGTACTCCATTGGGATGGCAGCATACAGTTGTCCACAAAATAGCGGACGTAATATTTGAATCCTTTTTTGCCGCGGCGGACAACAATACTGAATTCCTGCCTCATTTTCCTTCTCCTGTTTTAATCACTATATTGGGGTAGAAATTTTTAACACATAAATTTAACACACGCGAGATACCCTATATATTTATTTCGGAATTGACAAGTCAACCATTACCTTTCAATATAAAAAAAGGAGGCATTCCATGGGGAAATATATTCTGGCTCTGGATCAGGGGACTACAAGTTCGCGGGCGATTCTCTTTGACAAAGATCAGAACATGATCGGCGCGGAGCAAAAGGAGTTTACGCAGATTTATCCCAGGGAAGGCTGGGTCGAACATGATCCGATGGAAATTTATTCTTCGCAGTATTCAGTGATGATGGAGCTTTTAACCAGGCTTGGCATTGAGCCTGCTGAAATCTCAGGTATAGGCATTACCAACCAGCGCGAGACAACAATTGTCTGGGACAGACTTACAGGCAGGCCGGTATACAACGCAATTGTCTGGCAGTGCCGCAGAACTTCTGATATCGTTGACGGCCTGGTCAGGGATGGACTTGGCAGCTACATTAAAAAAACAACCGGCCTTGTACCGGACGCGTATTTCTCCGGGACCAAGATCAAGTGGATACTGGATCACACCGAAGGCGCCAGGAAAAAGGCGGCGAACGGTGATTTGCTTTTTGGAACGGTCGATACCTGGCTCCTTTGGAAACTGACCAGCGGCGCCGTTCACGCTACCGATTATACCAACGCAAGCCGGACAATGATCTTTGATATTAAAAAACTGCAATGGGATGAACAGCTTCTAAAAGCACTGGACATTCCGGCCGCGATGCTGCCCAAAGTTTTTCCTTCAAGCCACATTTACGGCACTGTAAATATCCAGGGAACACAGGTTCCGGTTGCGGGCATTGCAGGCGATCAGCAGGCGGCTCTTTTTGGCCAGTGTTGTTTTAACAGGGGTGATGCAAAAAATACCTACGGCACCGGATGCTTCCTTCTTATGAACACCGGGGAGATTCCCTGCGAAAGTTCCAACGGTCTGCTGACAACAATTGCCGCCGGTCCGGGAAAAAATATTCAGTATGCTCTTGAGGGAAGTGTTTTTGTCGGCGGAGCTGTAATCCAGTGGATTCGCGACGAAATGCGTTTTATAGCCGAGAGCGCGGATTCAGAATACTTTGCCGAAAAAGTCGCGGACACCGGCGGCGTTTACCTGGTTCCGGCTTTTACCGGTCTTGGTGCGCCGTATTGGGATATGTACGCAAGGGGCTGCATAATAGGAATTACCAGGGGAACAAAACGTGAACACATAATACGGGCCGCTCTGGAATCAATTGCGTATCAAAGCATGGATTTGATAAGAGCAATGGAAAAAGACACGGGGACTGTATTAAAAGAATTAAAAGTGGACGGCGGCGCCAGCCTTAATAAATTCCTTATGCAGTTTCAGGCAGATATAACCGGCTGTGCGATCCGCCGGCCTGTAATCAGGGAAGCGACAGCTCTGGGAGCGGCAAGCCTTGCCGGTCTTGCCGCCGGCTTCTGGAAAAGTCCGGAAGAGCTCCGTACCAAATGGCAGTGCGATATGACATTTAAACCGTCAATGGAAGAGGCTCTGCAATCAAAGTCGATCAGCGGCTGGCACAGGGCAATCGGGCGCAGCCGCGGCTGGGCGCAAGCTTAACTTTAGGCTTGTGCCAGGATTAAAACTTAACGGCCGGTGGTTGTAGTTGCGGTTGCAGACGCTGTTGTGGTTTCCATGTCCACCAAAGTTATGTTTATTGATAACGGCTTTCCCGCCCTTAATATTTCCATCTTGACCACATCGCCGGGTTTACTGCTTTCCAGTGCAGAATAAAGATCGGAGAGCGTATTGACCTTCATTCCGTTGGCAGCGGTGATGATGTCTCCTCCGATGTATATTACACTGCGGCCGTACTGCACCGGATCTGTTCCCTGGCGAAGCCCTGCTTTTTCGGCCAGGCCGTTGCTTACGGTTCTGGATACCATCAAGCCTGAATTAACAGGCAGCTTGGCATATTGGACCAAAGCCGGGAAAATCTGCACTACTGTTGCGTCAATCCACCCGCGGCGGACTTTCCCAAATTCAAGAATTTCGGCGACCACACGTTTGGCCGTATTTACCGGTATCGCAAAGCCGATACCGACAGATCCGCCGGAGGGCGAATAAATCATTGTGTTGATGCCTATCATTCTGCCGTGCGCGTCAAGGAGCGGGCCGCCGGAATTGCCCGGGTTTATTGACGCGTCTGTCTGGATCATGTCACGGATTACGTTGTTGGTGGAAATCTGGATGGGCCGGCCGAGTCCGGAGACTATGCCGACTGTTAGGGTCCGCTCAAGCGCGAAAGGATTCCCGATGGCAAGTACTTTTTGACCAACCTTAAGGTTGTCAGAGCTGCCAAACGGTATAATGCGCAGTTCCATGTCCTTGGGCGGGGTAAATTTTAAAACAGCGATATCGTTCTCCGGGTCTGTGCCGACAACGGTTCCTTCGTACTGGCTGCCGTCCGACAGGTTAATGTAAATCTTGGAAGCGTTATTTATTACGTGGTTATTTGTGATAACATATCCGCGGGTATCGAATATCGAACCGGAACCGGAACCGCCGTCCTGGGGAACAGGTTCGAGAAACCAGTTAATGCCAACAGTTTCTGTTGTAATATTGACTACACCGGGGTTGAGCTGTTCATAAATACTGATGTTTTCGCGTTCATCTTCGGAATATTGGACGAGATCCGCCGTATTTAACGGTATAATCTGCGAAGCCTGAATAAATTCCGCGTTGCCTGCGGCCCCGGATTGATTTTCAGCATTGATTGCCATTGAGGCAGCCTGTTTTTCGGTTGTTTTCGCGGCGGAATTAAGCCACGGAAATTTAAAAATTCCGAACCCGACGGCCAGCATCACAATGATTAGACCCGTTAAAAATGAATATAAAATCACCTGTCCGCGGCTGTATAATTTCATCAAATACCTCCGGAAAAATTCCTTTATATTATAATAAATTTTGGCAATAATTAAAAGTTGTCCCAAAACCGATACTGATATTGGGTATGAATAAATTACTTTTTACCATTGTTATACTGGCATGTCTTTGTTTCTCTGCCGGGTTCCCGCAGAATGCCGCGGCCGATGTTCCGTACCGGCTAATCCAAGACGATTCTTCGCTTAGGGCCAGCCTTAAGGATTCCTGGCTTGCCGAAACTCCGGCAAGGGTTCAAAGCAAACAAGCCGAATACCATACCCTCCAGGGCGGCGCCCGGATACAGGTCCGCTGTGAGTCCGGTCCCGACGAATTTGGGATTGTTTTTGCCAGAGAATTTAAAAACCCCGCAAGTGCGGGCAGTTCCTGGCCCGGCTGGGCCCAGGGTTCATGGATTTTGACACGTAAAAAATCCGACGGCTCGCCTGTACGTATTAGAACATTTTTGCGCAGCGATCCATATGTTTATGTACAGTTCCGCCCGTTTACCGCGGAAAAATGCCAGATGGATGTTGTCGTCTATGACGCGTATCTTGTCAGATCCATGCCGCTTGCGGTTCCGTTTGACAGGCTGCTGGCGCTTCCTGTCAATGAAGTTCTGGCCCTTGCAGGCGCCATGTTCCCCGCCAAGTATTTCGATTCCCGGCCCAACATGTACAGGGATACCAGGGATTTTATCGCAGCTGTACGTTCAAAACTCCCCGGCTTACATTATACAGATGACGGGGCAATTGACGAAAACGGCCGCTATGTTTATATCAATTCTCTTGAATATCAAAACCCCGCAGAACCGGCAAAAACCGGAGGACTCAATTGTTCGGGTTTTGCCAAGTGGATTGTTGACGGAATTCTAAAACCGGTTACCGGAGAGAGCCTTCCCATAAATCCGCTTAAACAAACATTTAACGGGCAGATCTCTTCGTTTACCCAAATCTGGGACAGCATACTTGATCCCCTATTTGGCCTCAACTGGATACGCAACCTCGCGGCCAGCGCAGGTGAAATTTTACGTTCGCCGTCTTTTTCCGCCCTTGAAGAATTTGAAGTCCGCTCCTGGCCGTTCTCCCAAATTATCACCAGGCAGGGCAGCAATACTGTTGTCATACCATACCCTGGTTTTATTGCTGAGGCAGGTTTTGGCATTGAAGGCCTCCAGCCCCTGCTTTACACCCTGGCAATAAATGAACCCGGCCGCATCTACCTCGCCGCGGTAAATGACGAGATCGGCCAGCCGGTCACAGCGGACAATCCCAGGGGCCTTCCCCGAATCCGCCGATATTACCACGTCGCCGTCCTTATACCGTACTTCGACGAAAACAACGCTTTCCAGGTAACCGTCTTCGAAAGCGCCGCCGAAACCAGCTTTACCGCGTTCAGAAACCGGTACCCCGGCCAATTCGTAAACCTGGTAAGAATCCCAATAGACGGCCGGTTCGACCCGGATTGATTTTGTTAAAAAAAATTTACCACAAACCTCACGTACACGAAATTAATCAGGAAGATCTCTCACAGAGCTCTCGGAGTTCACAGAGGAGAACCACAGAGTAAGAAATGAGAAGTAAAAAATTAAAAAAGCAAGAAATTTTTTCCACTTATCACTTATCACTATTAACTATTAACTATTAACTATTAACTCTTCTAATCTTTCATTTCCTCCGTGTTCCCCGTGAGTTTTGTGCCTCCGTGAGAGATCTTTTTCAAAAAATCGTTCGTACTAGTTCGTGTGTTTCGTGGTTAATTCTTCGCCGTTAATTCTTCCAGCACCGCTTTTACCCCTTTGCGGTAAATTGTTTTCAAATAGGTCTGGAATATGGCTGCTGTCCTGTTTAATTGCTCTGGTGTTAAGCCTTGCAGGCCGGCTGCGGTCAGGAAAGACGCAGGGTCTGTTTGGGCTTTTGCCGCGGCAGCCTGCATTCTTTCTTTGTTAACATCTTCGACAGGAATTTCGTTCCCCTGTTCGTCTTTTCCGTCAAGATAACGGGCCCAGCAGGCCAGGGCAAAGCATATTGTTGAATGGGGGAGATTTTGCCGCACCGCGCCGGCCAGCGGGTTCAATACATAGCCCGGCATTTTGCTTGAACCCTGGGAGCACAGGCGCGCAATTGTATCGCTGATGTTTTTGTTGGAAAATCGGCTTATAAGGGTATTTTTGTAGGCTTCAATATCAATGCCCGGCACTGGTTCCAAGGTCGCGCCCGCTTCTTCCATGTAATGATTGCGGATATAGGCGTTCAATAACGGATCGGTAATGGCTTCGTCAACAAAGCGGCGCCCCAGCAGGTAAGCGGGAAAGGCCAGCGCGACATGGCTGCCGTTCAGCAGGCGCATCTTCATAAGTTCATAGGGCTCGACATTTTTGACTATCTGAACTCCGGCCGCCGCGTAATCGGGGATTTTGGTCCTAAAATTTTCTTCCAGAACCCATTGAATATAGTCCTCGCCGCAAACAGGCCAGCCGTCGGTTATACCGTAGCTGTCCTCCAGTTCCCTGATCAGGGCCACAGTTGTACCCGGCGTTATCCGGTCTATCATGGATGACGGGAAACTTACAGTGTCTGTGATCCAGTTTACAATTTCGGGGTAATGCCGGCGGCAAAAAAACATTACGCAGTTTTGCAGAATTTTCCCGTTTGACGGAATGTTATCGCAACTCATAATTGTAAGCGGTTTTTTGCTTTCCCTGTATCTTTTTGCCAGAACAGCTGCCAAAAATCCGGAAGCGGTTTTTGGGTTATCCCGGTTTTCAAAATCCCATTTAACCGGTTCCTCATTAAGGTTCGGCTCTCCGGTCTCCTTGTTAAAATAATATCCGCCTTCTGTAACTGTCAGGGTAATAAGGCCGGTGCTTTCAGCGGCGGTTTTGCCAATGGCCTGCCGCTTGTCTCCGGCGGCATTCATGTAGCCGGTAATGGCGCCGATTACTCTAACATCAGGTTTGGCGGCAGGGCTTTTGGTTACAAGGGTGTACAGATAATCCTGCTTTTCCAGAATGGAAGCTATCGGTAAAGTATCCGGTACCAGGTTTATTTCAAAAATACCGTCATTGCTTAATCCTGCCGACAGGAGCCTGTCAAGATAAGCTGCCTGATGCGCCCGGTGGAAATGCCCCAGGCCTATATGTATAATAGAAGGAACCAGTTGATTTTGCGCGTAAACCGGAACTTTTACGGATTTTGACAGACGGGCCAGATTGCTTTTGCTGAGCTTTATATTTTCCATAAAAAGTATTATATAATAGAAAGTCCTTTTTTAGATATATTTATTTGAGATATATTAATTATTGTGAAAACACCGGGAAAAGTAAAACAAATTAAATTTCAGGCTGTAGCATTTGATTTGGACGGCACCCTCTATCCAAATTTAAGTTTTTACAGGCATCTCATTCCTTTCTTACTGAAAGAAAGTAAATTCCTTCGCGCCTTTGGAAAAGCCCGCGATCGTTTGCGCGAGAAACCGCTGGATGGCATGTTTTTTCAAAACCAGGCCGAATATGTTTCCAAAATATTAAAGGAAGACCCAGCGGCACTGGAAGTAAAAATCGATAATTTAATTTACAGGGGATGGGAGCCATTTTTTAAAAAAGTCAGGCTGTTTTCGCATGTTAAAGAAACATTAACCACCCTGCGCGATAACGGTATCAAACTGGGATTATTATCGGATTTTCCTCCTGACGTAAAATTGGCAAATCTGGGGATTAACGGGTTTTGGGACGCTGTGCTTGACTCCGAGGAAACCGGACGGCTCAAACCCGATGCGCTTCCGTTTAAGGAACTGGCCCGGGCCATGGGTTTCCCGCCGGACGAGATTCTCTACGTCGGCAACAGTTTTTCCTACGATGTTCTGGGCGCCAAAAAAGCCGGGTTCAAGGCGGCCTGGATAAGGCCAAAAATCGCGTATTTTTTTCCGGATTATAAAAAAGAAAGAAAGGCCGATTTTGTCTTTTTTGACTATCGCCAATTAAGTAAATTTGTGTTAACCTGATTTTTAAATGGGTTTTTTTTCCGCCGGAAATCTCCTTACTCTTGGTATAGTTATACTGGTACTTATCCTGTACCGTTCCATGGACAGGCGCAGCCGTATCCTGGAAAAGATCAGGAAGTACGCGGATAAACTAAGGGAAGATCTTTCGGCTTTTGTTGAAGAACGCGAGGGGCTGGTCAAAAACCTGGGTATTGAGCTCAAGGTTGAACAGGACTCGGCCCGGGAGCTGATGAACCGCATCCAGAAAAGCAACGAGGACCTGGCCGAAAAAGCATCCACCGCCGACCGGATAGACAAGAGGCTGGACACTTATGACGCCTCCCTGGAAGAACTCGTCCGCATGACAGCCAGAGTTCAGGAGAACCTTAACCGCATAAGGGAAGAATCAGCCTTTGTGGACGGTGCCTATAAAAGGGTAACCGAGGCCAAAACAGCACTGGAAAGCCTTGAAAACAACCTTGAAACAATTGAAATACGGCTGCGGCAGGACAATATCGGCGCGTTAAAAACCAGCTCGGAAGAAGTGATCGCGGAAGCCAAACAAACGGTCTCGGACCTTAGGGCGCAGGCAGAGGTGATCGAACGGAAGGTTGAAGAACACAGGGACGCTGTCGATAAAACCGAGCAGGCCAGGGCAGCTGCTCTGGACCGGGATATGGAGCTTGTCAACAATACCCTAAGGACCGCCGTGGAACAGGCCGGCCTTAAAGCCGACAGAATGGAAGAAGCGGCTCTGGAAAAACTGCTTGCCAAGGCAACAGAAAGAATTGAAAAAATCAAAACCGCCGAAGAAGAAAGAATACAGGGTTACCAGGAAAACGCGCACAAACGCGTGACGGAAGTTCAGGGTTTGTTAAAAAATCTCCGCGAAGAATGGAAGACCGAAAAACAGGAATGGGAGACAAGGGAAAAAGCTGCCAGGGATGAATCCAGGAACAATATTGCGGAATTCAGAAATACTGCCGAATCAACTAAAAACCGGTTAAGCGCGGAGATCGCCGGCCTTGTCAAACAGCTAAGCGATCACAGGGAAAATTTTGACAGGACTGTTTCTGAATATGAAGCTCTGACATTAAAGGCCGCAGAGGAAATGAAACAAAAAGCGCTGGAAGCTGCAGCGGTAAAACTTGATGAATACCGCGAAGCCCAGAACGCTGAATTTAAAAACCTTGAGTCCCTTGCCGATGACAGCCATAAACTTGACGCCGAACTCCGCCGTTATATGCAGGAGACCATTTCCAGGGTCAGGGATGAATTTGCGCTTTATGTCAGCGAATCGGCCAGGGAGCGGCAAAAAACCGCAGCGGAATTCAATGCCGCCGCCGCTGCCCTCAATGCGCAGATGGGCGAAGTGGATACCGAACTGTCCAGGTTAAAAACAACCGCCTACGAAAACGTATCGGAGAAACTGCAGGGATTTGAGAACGAGTTCCTTCTGGAGCTGGAAAAGCGAAGTCTGGAAACAAAGAGACAGCTTGAAGAATGGCAGGCCGGCCTTGATAACCGGCTTGCCGGGATGAATCTTGAAGAAACTGAAAAACGGCGCCTTTTGGAACAGGACCTGACAGCCGGAATGCGGAGCGAACTAGCCGCCCAGAACGATAAATTACTGGCCGAACTTGACAAGTTAAAAACCGAAGCAAACGCTTTTGAAGAAGGAATCAGGGGCAGGATGAACGCCGCAGATATTTCACTTGCTTCCTACCGGGACGAACTGGACCATGGTCTTGGCGCGGCGAAGGAGGAGGCGGAAGCCGCAATTAAGGCGGAGATCAGCAGCCTGGCCCTTGCGACATCCGGTTCCTTTAAAACGAACCAGCGCGACCTGGAAGGCAAACTCCGGGAGATCACCGAATATACCGAAAACCGCGGCAGGGAAATCCAGGAACTGCTGGATCAATCCCGCCAGAGCGTTGTCGAGCAGGAAAACAGGATTGGGTCTGTACGGTCTGCGATTGACGATATCCACCGTGAGGCCGAGTCCAAACGCGATGAAATATTGACCCGTACTTCCGAACAGGCCAAATCCCTTGAGACCGGTATCCGGGAAGCGGAGAGGCAAATTAAAGAATTCTTTGAACAGGCCAAAATCATCGAGCATACTGACGAGCTCAAGTTTGAGCTCAAACGTTCCATTGAAGATCTAAGGGCTGATATGGAAAGGCTTGAACAGCGCCGCGCTGAAACTGCCCAGCTTGAAAACCAGTTCATTAAAGTGCGGCGCCTGGAAGATGAAGTTAACGCCAAGATGACGCGGTTCCTTTCGGAGAAACACAGAATCGAACAGATTGACTCCGACTTTAACCGTCTGCTTCTGACATCAAAAGCGGTCGAGGAAAAGCTCAAGGAAGTCAGCGCTTCCGATGATATGCTTCAGCAGGTGCAGCTGCAGATCCGCAAAATCGGGGAATCATTTACCGGCGCCGAGGAAAAATTCCAGCGCATTGAAAAGAAAAACCAGGTCCTTGATACGACCAATGACGGCATTGACAGAAACTTTAAGGATCTCCAGGAATCGGAAAAAACCATCAAAAAAGTAAATACAGAACTGCAGCGGATTACCGACGATATACAGTCATTGCGCGGTTCGGTTGAAAATCTTGCCGGACAAAGCGAGAAGGCCAGGGAGACGGCCGATCAAATGATTGTTCTGGATACGGCGCTGCAGGGAATTGAGGAACGGATTACCGCGATGCAAAAGGCGCGCGACTGGATTGCCAGAGCCGAGACCCGTCTGGACGAAATCAACCGCGAAATACTGGAAAATCTGCGTCTGCTTGGAACCGTTCAAAAAGAAAAAGGCAGAAAGACCGCCGCGGCCGCCGATGATCAGGGAGCTCCGCCAATCAATACCAGGGAGAGCGTAATCAAACTGGCGACCAAAGGCTGGAAAGTTGAAGAAATCGCAAAGAGCTTAAAACTGTCCAGAAGCGAAGTGGAGTTAATCCTGGAAATTTCTCCCAGAGACTAACGGCCGGCAGGGACTAACCGCAGCGGAGACTAACCGCCGGCGTAAAAAATTATTACCGGCTGTGCCCGATGTTAACCTGCGAACAATATTCCTTGATTATACAGCGTGAACAAAACGGGCTTACCGGCCTGCAGACATTCTGTCCGTAATAAACCAAAAGTCCGTTGATCCGTTTCCAGTATTTTTTTGGCAGACAACCGCGCAAAGCCATTTCTGTTTCCAGGGGATTTTTTGTGTCCAGCCATCCCGTCCTGTTGCAGATCCTGTGTACATGAATATCAACACAGATCCCGTACATATTAAAGGCCTCGGTGAGTACCAGGTTGGCGGTTTTTCTTCCAACGCCGGGCAGTTCCAGCAGCGCGTCCATGTCAGAGGGGACCTGTCCTTTGTATTTGGCAAGAAGTATGGATGCGATTTTTTGCAGTTGAGCCGCCTTGGTCCTGTAAAAACCGGCGGGGTAAGCAAGGTGCGCTGTCTCTTCTTCGCCCAGCTTTAGAAGTTCTTTTGGACCCGGCGCCTTTGCCAAAAGCGCCGCGGATGCCGCGCTTGTCACTTCGTCTTTGGTGCGCAGGCTAAGTATCGTAGTTACCAGCACTGCCCAGGGGCCGTTAATATTGTCACGGTATTCTTCCGCGGCCTTGCCTACAGCGGTGTCATCTTTTACCGCACGCATTTTTGTCCGCCATTTTTCCAGAGCAGAAAATATTTTATCCCAGGGGATTTGGGGAGCGGAATCCTCAGGTTTGATCATGGTTTTTCCAGCAGGCAGACAGCCATTGCTTCCGCCGCCTCACCCCTGCCAACCGCGTCCAGGCCTTCGGCGGTTTTGCCTTTGACAAAAATCAATTCCGATTTAACGCCCATGGCTTTTGCAAGGGAATCTCTTATTGATTGACGGTAAGGCAAAATTTTTGGCAATTCGCAGGTTACAACGCAGTCAAGGTTTACAAGATTCCAGCCGCAATCGGTTACTTTTTTCCAGGCTATTTGCAGGAGCTCAATGGAATCGGCGTCTTTCCAGGCGCTGTCCGACGGAGGAAAAAATTCTCCTATGTCGCCAAGGCCGCCGGCTCCCAGGATTGCGTCGGTAACCGCGTGGGCCAGTACATCTCCGTCGGAATGCCCTTCTTCTCCTTTGGCAAAAGGAATCTCCGCGCCGCCCAGCAGGAACCGCCGTCCGGTTACCAGCCGGTGCAGGTCCCTTCCAAGGCCAATCCTAATCATGGTTTTATCTCCTTTTTAATTACCGGCTGGAGTAACAGGTCCGCGGGGAAAGTTATTTTTTTATTCTCAGGATCTCCGGGAATAAACGCTACCGGTCCGATGAACTCTCCCCAAACCTGTGCGTCGTCGGTATATTCGGTATTGGTTTTTTCGGCGGCCATTTTATGGGCATCAAGTATTTGAGGGAAGGCAAAAGCCTGGGGCGTCTGGGCTGTCCCGATTTTGCTGCGGTTTAAATGTCCGGTTATAAAACCTGTCCCGCCGGAGCCGCTAAATTCTACTTCCTTTGGAGTTTCCGTAATTGGCAGTATGGGAATTACCGCTTTTTGTTCGATTGCAGCATCAATGATTTTTTCGATTAAGACAGTTTTTATCCAGGGTCTGGCGCCGTCGTGAATTAATACCAGGGATGGGCTGTAGTTTTCCAGCAGCATAAGCGCATTGCGCACCGAAGCTTGTCTGTTTGGCCCGCCTGTTACAAAGAGGATTTTTTTTTCCAGTGAGGCGGATTTATCGGGTGTGCCGGAATCAGACCGCGGTAAGGCAGATTTGCCGGAATCAGGCCCCGATACGTCGAACTCCGGCTGTAGTTCGCCGGTAAACGGTCTTAATTCCGGGGGAAGGGCCTGCGCCGCAGCGGTTTCGCTGCCTGCCGGAACGACGATGACAATTAAATCAACCCGCGGACTTGCGGCAAAAGCCCGGACCGCGGCGCCCAGTACTGTTAACGGATTTTCATTTTCTTTTAAAATGGCGTTTTGCGCAGGCAGGGGCCGGAACTCTTTTTTGATTCCCCCCATCCTGGATGAAGATCCCGCGGCTGCAATTACAGCCGCAACTTCAATTTTCATCAGCTTTATTTTTTATTAACTTCAATTTTCATTAACTTTAATTTATACCTGCCGTAGTTTCAGAATCTATCTTGATTCCAGGCGGGTAAAGATCATATTTTCCACTTCCTCTTTTGGTTTGCGCAATGAATATGAAATTTCGTCTTCCAGCAGTTTTAACGCGGAATCATAAAGTTTTCTTTCCAGAATGGGCAGTTCCTTGATTTTGCTCCGGTGGTAAAGCGACCTGACTATGGTGGCGATGTCCATAATGCTTCCCTTTTTAAGAAGGTCAAGGTTCATCTGGTAACGCAGCTTCCAGTCCGAGGGAATGGGATCATAATCTTCGCTTATTAATTCAAGGGCTTTTTGAGCCTCGTCCTTTGGAACTATGGGCCGGATTCCAAGACTGTCTGCCTTGCCTACCGGAACCATTATGGTCATGTCAGAGACTTCCAGATAAATGGTATAGTAGGGAATCTTTGTATCTTTAAAGAGTTTTTCTTCTATTGATTTGATTACTCCGACTCCCTGGCTGGGATAAACAATTTTTTGATCAACCTGGTATGTTTTGGCGGCTTTGCTCATGTAACCTCAGTTTACCACAGAAAAGGAGGCCATTGCCACCCCCGGCAAAGGTCTGAAACTTTTGAAACTCATGTATTTAAACGGATGAATATCCAGTACATTGGGATACCAGCCGTCAATTTCGTCGGTATCGATTATATTGATCGCCGGACTGTAGGAGATGGGCAATACTGTTCCCCGCGAAAGCAAAAGTTCTTCAGCTTCTGCCAGAGTTTCCCAGCGTGTTGTTCCCTCTTCTGTCATGGACCTGTCCATTAAAGCTTCGTAGTCACTGTCATTGTACAGGGCGTCGTTGAGGTTGGAATCTTTCCGCCACATCTGCAAAAAGGTATAGGGATCTGCAAAATCACCTATCCAGGTGGTAAAACCTACCTGGTAATCGTTTCCCTTTAATGACTGGAAATACCGGTTAAACGGAACCACGTCGATTTTTACCGGGACGCCCAGTTTTTCAAACCAGGCCTGGGCCATCAGCGAGCTGATGCGGTTCGCGTCCTGGGACGGTGTTATACGGATCACCAGGGTGGGCAGTCCGACTCCCTTTGGGTAACCGGCATCTGCGAGAAGTTTTTGGGCCTGCTCAATATCGGTTTTATCCATCCCATCAATCGACGGATAACCGGGGATTGGGTAGATTAGTGTTTTTGCGGGTAAAAAATATCCGTCACGGATTTGATCCCAGGGAAGCGCCAAAGTCAGGGCCTGCCTGATTCTGTAATCATCCCATGGTTTTTGGGAGCGGATAAAATAATAAAAAGTTGCAAACATCGCGTTTACGGATATGCCGCTTCTGTCTGTAAGCGCGTCAATGTTGACATCGCCGGCAATCCAGTGGGCAGCGCCGGAATTCCACATGGCCGCCGCCTCGTCGCCGTCATCCAGAAACTCAATGGTAATTTTGTTGAGAGCGGTCCGGCCTGCATCCCAGTAATTTGGATTTTTCTGCAATACCATCCTGTCTTCGGTATTCTCGGTGATGTAGAACGGGCCGTTGGAAACCGGCGGCGACTTTGACCAATCATTGTTGTTCAGCATGGAAGGATGAATCGGACTAAAGCAATGGTGACAAAGCATGCTTGGGAAGAAAGCGGCAGGCGCGTTCAGTTTGACAACAAGGGTCCTGTCGTTTGGAGCCGAGATGCCTACTTTTGACGGGTCAGAAGTGATCCCAAGCCTGTAGTCGCGGGCCCCTTCAATAATGTCAAAAAGCGAGGAATACGGCGCGTCATCTCCGGCAGCGAGTAAAGAGAGCCACGAGGCCATAAAGTCCTGGGCGCGTAAAGGATCGCCGTTTGAATATTTGGCGTTGTTCCTGATTGTAAAAGTCCACTGCTTTTTATCGTCGGAGGTTTCCCATCGGCTGGCAGCCGCCGGGATCGGTTCCATTGTCAGCGGATTGTAGGAAAACAGGCCTTCGTAAATGCCGGTAAAAATCTGGGCTTCGCTGGCCAGATAGGACTTGCGGAAGTCAAGCTGAATATCGCCTTTGGAAAAAACCACGGTGAGTTCGTCCCGTACAGAGGCTCTGGGCCTGGTCTGCGCGTAATCAGGTCCGTTATCCCCTGTTGCATCCGGGGCCTGTTCCGGCTGGGATTCAGCGGTTCCCTGCTGCGGGGCGCCGGATTCCGGAACTGCGGCGCCCGGAGACGGAACACTGCTGCAGCCGCCGATAAATCCGGTAAGCATAAGGCAACATACAAGCAGGCCCGATATAACCGGAATTCTGAAATTTAGTTTATTTGTCATTGAAATTATCCTCTAGTTTTCGGGTTTAACCCCAAGCTTTCTAAGTTGTTCTTCTTCATCCTTTTGGGCGCTGTACTCATGGCGTTTTGAATTTGCCCGCAGAATGGCGTTTTTGATTGTAGCCAGTTCCGGTTTTATACCTTTTATTTTTTCACGGTCTTCCTTGGCTACAGCGGCCTTAAAAAAATCATCCAGGGCTGTAAGCGTCTTGTGCAGGGTTTGCAGATCTCGGATATTCCTTTCCAGGAAAGAAATCAACTGATCATCCGCCATGCTTTCAAGCTTGGACAGTCCCGCGCTTTTGCCGCTGATCGAATTTAAAGTCTTAATTTTTCGATCCAGGTCATTCTTAAAGGAAACATAATTTATTCTGTCTCTGACCTGGACATTTTTGACCGGGTCGGAGTATTCCAGTTCATAAACAACTGCATCCGGCTGTTTATGCAGCATTTGATTTAATACTTTTTTTATCTTTTCCCAAACCCCTTTTTTTCTGCTTTCCAGAACGGTCTGGTTTTCATTCATTTTGGCTGAAATATCGGCAAACGCCTGTGCGGTACCGCCCAGGCCCACTATACCGTCCAGCAAAGTGGTTTTTAGGGGAATGACCTGTTTGACAACTTTCGGCTTGACTTCCGCTACCTTAAGTCCGGCAAGAATTTTTTCTTTTAAAGCCTGCCCTTCATTTGAAGAATCTTCCTTGAGAACTTCGTCCGCCAGTTCCTGGTAAAACGGCTGACCGTGGTTAACCTGGGAAAATTTCTTTTTAATTAACGGAAGCTGGCTGGCTTCGGCGGCAGGCATCTGGGAAATGACGGATTCCCTGAGTTCCAGTTTATATAACTCCCTGCGGTAATCAACCAGGCTTTTTAAATAAGACATTATGGGATTGAATTGTTTGTTAAGATTGGAAAGTGACTGTGTTATAACATTCATGGTCAGGGAATCTGTACCGGCTTTGATCTGGGCAGTCATTTCCGCGGCGGCCTTTGTGTTGGGAGACTGGGAGTCCGGCGTCAGGTGGACCCAGTCTATAAACTTAATCAGGTTAGCTATCCGTTTAAGCCGGTCCAGGTTTAAATAATCCGGACTGAACTGATAAAAATTCACAAGGAAGTCCATCTGGGTATCATAATTGGAAAACCTTAAGCTAAGCTGGTCCAGTTTTTTTGCTTCGTTAAGAGGGCCTGTCTCCGGTACCTCAAGCTCGCCGATTTTTACTTCCTGTTTATAGGGATCTTCGTTCAGCAGCCCTTTTTTTAAGTAAAGGTTATAAAGTGAAGCAAACCCGGTCTGATATGAACGCAGTACTTCCTTAAGCTTGGGAAGTTCTGATTTATCCAGCCACTCCGAACGCGCCCTGAGCGCTTCAGAAAGATTTTTTAAATATTCAGTATTGTCTGCCATCTTCTTATATTATGTACTTTTTAATTATTTTACGCAATGCGGCGCCAAATTAATTGTCGGCGCCAAATTAATTGTCGGCGCCAAATTAATTGCCGGGAGTAAATTATCTGTCAGGAGTAAATTATCCAAGCAAAATGAAAATTAAGCCCGTAATGGTGGTATGAAACGATTATATTTATTTACGGATATATTGGCGGTTATTGCCATTATTTTATTGGGCGCCTGTGATCAAGGGCCGGTTAGGGCAAGTTACAGCCTTCAATTCCCGGATTTGCCCATAGCCTGGCAGGAAATACTTGGCTCCCCGCATTGGCGTATTCAATGGGTAAATACCGAAGGAAAATGGTCTGACTGGGACGGCGCCGGCGGATTTCCGGATTTACCTTTGATGCAGGAGTGGACTTCCCCTGTTATTTGCTGGCCGTACTGGCCGGAAAAAGGCCTGTACCCCGGACAAATGAGTCCATGCGGCGGATTGTTCCCCTGGGACGCAAGCGGTGACAGCCTTGTTTTAAGCTGGGAGGCCGGAGTCGACGCGTTTTTATGGCAGCAGTTTGCTTTTTTCCAGGAAATGCAGACATCCGGAACGCCCAGATATCCCTGGTATTTTGACTGGCCCAGGTTCAGGGAATTGATGGAAAGCGAAAATATCCCGGCGGAAGTCCGTTTGGACCCCTGGCTTGCTGACTGGAAAGAATTTGCCCAAAAAACAGCTTCCTCCGGTTTTGACCGCAGGCGAATCAAGACTGCAGAAAAAACCGCTGTTACAATTTTTCCCAATCCAGGCAGTCTCTGGATAGGCTATAGTTGTTTCGCCGCTCCCCTGGAAACTCCTGACGGTGAGCCTCTTGTGCTTAAAGCCGGGTCCGCGCCGGAGACCTGGATTTGCAAATCCGGTATTTTGCGCTGCGGGAACGGAACCTGGATGTACAGTATTTTCTAATACCGGAATGCGTTAAGCTGATCTTGTGAAGCATCGGTTTACCGCTATACTAATTTTTCTCTTTTCTCTTTTCTCTTTTCTCATTTTTTCGGGCTGTCAGCGTTCTTCGGTTGCCGCGGCTGCTCCCGCTGTATTGCCTGATTCTGCCGCGGCTGATGCAGCGGCGGGCAGCGAAGAAACAGAGCCGGTAATAACCGGGCCGGACTGGCCGGTTCTGGCCATACTTAAACCCGGAGCCAATCCAATCTGGTTTGAATATAGCGGCCCGGAATTTGGAAAGCCCGGTGAGCCGCGTCAAATTGCTTCGCCGGCAGAGGCATCCCTGGTTGATTTTACTCCCTGGCCCCTCTCTTATTACAGCGCAGGTTTACTGCCGTTTTACAGCCAGGCAAGTTTCAAAGAACCTGCAAAGTTCGGCCAGTCAAGGCTGGATTCTTTCCTTGCGTTAACTGTAAACCGTTGCGGTTTTATTATATTCGGCAATGACCCCGTGAACGGACCGGGCTGCAGTGTTGTTTACAAGGCCGATGATCCCGGCGGCTGGGATCCATACTCGGCAGCCTGTGTTTTTTTATATGACCAAAAACCTGCTGTCCTTTTGTACAGGGACAATTTTTTTTCTGTTCCCGGCGCCGGGCCGCCGGAGTATCCGGTGCGGCTGCTGGAAGAAACATCATCAGTACCTACCGGAATCAATCTGCCTGTTTTTGATGATTTTTCGGGGGAAATGACGGCTTTAAATTATGGGCCTGACCAAAATTGGTACTACAGGGTTACCCAATCCGATAAATCACTTCCGGAAACCGCTTATTACCGGACAGCCGGACTTGCGCAGCCCGGGCAAAAAATCAGCCAGGGAGAATACCGCGGCGGCTCAGCTCCCGCAAATGCTGGGGATGATGCGCCGGTAATAAAAACCCTGGCTTTGTTCGCTGCGGAAAATATTTCAAAGCTGCCGGACTATTCCCAAAAAACTCCGGTACTGCGGATGATCTCCCCCTTTTTTTTATGCGCCAGAGATTTTGCGCCTGAGCATACAACCGGCGCTGAATTTATTTATTTAACCGGATACTTCATAAATAATCCGATAGGAAGTGATCCGGCAGATCCAACCGAAGAGAACGACGGCTCCGGGCTTGCATTAGCGGTACTGCCGGACGGCCGGGGCTTTGCCTGCAGGGAAAAATCGGTTTTCACCTTTAGTCTTCCTTCCCTGCCGCAGGGCTTTGCTTATACCGGCGCGGGACTTATCGGAAATACCCTAATTGCGACATGGGAAGAACAACAGGAATATTCGATAGGCGCGGCCGGATTCATGGCGCTGGACGCTCAGACACTGGGGTTGTAAATCGCCGCGGCGCATAAAATTTTATTGCGCCGCCAAATTTTTTTAACTTGCTTTTAGCGCGTAAATCTCTTCTTTATCGCCGTGGACACCCACAAGTTCCTGGGCGACCGGGTTAACCATTAAATCCATGCCCTCCAGGGCAAGCGCGCCAAACAACACCTTCTCGGCGCCCGGTACGACCAGAGTTTGTAATATAACGGCTCTTTCTTTCCACTTAATATGAACAGGACTGGTTAATATGCATGATACACGCTGACCATTGGCGCATTTAGCGATTCTTTTGTCCATTGGTGAGAGTCCCAGTTTTTTATATAATTCCTCTGTTATTACGACATACATAGAACCAGTATCTACGGTTGCTGTTACGGTTTCTGATCTTATATCAGAAGTCCGGATGTATCCACCTTGTGCATAATTCTCATCCATTACATTAATCAATTTTAATTCAGTATGTATCATACCCATATAATACCCCCATAACCAAAATTTTACCAGTGAAAACAACGCTGCCCCTTATACGGCATTAAGTTGTGTTTTGCTTTGATTTTTATATAAAAAATCCATGTATAATTTCTATTGACAAAAATTTATTTTCATGTTTTAATCTTAAAATCAAATAATGAAACGGATTCCTTTTATACATCACCATCATCATAACCACTTGTCGCTTCAGCGGGATGCGGAATCTTCGCCCAAATGAGGCGGCCTCTTTGAGGCAGCGCCATTGAGGCGTAATAACGGAAATCAAAGCCGTGGATTCCAATCCACGGCTTTTTTTTATGGACTAGTCTAAAAATGGTCGCGGCCGCTTGGCCGTACGGAGGTATTAAATGGCAGATGAAAACCCGGTGGGCAGACTTAGGATACTTATTCCCAAAGGGCACATTTACGACAACGTTTCCATGCTTTTTGCGGAGGCGGGGTTCCCGCTGCGCCTGTCGGACCGGACTTACCGGCCGGTAATCGGTTCGGACTGGCTGGACGCCAAAATCATGAAGCCGCAGAATGTCGGCGAACTTCTTGAACTTGGCAGCCATGACGCGGGCTTTACCGGACTTGACTGGATCAGGGAAAGCAACGCCGATGTTGAAGAAATCATGGACCTTGGATTTGACAGGGTGCGGATTGTGGCGGCCATTCCCTCCGGCTGTGACGAAGGCCGGCTTAAATCCAAAAAAATTGTTGCCGCAACCGAGTACGTAAACCTTGCGCAAAAATGGCTTGCGGAATCCGGCTATAATTTCCGGCTGCTGCGTACTTACGGCGCTACCGAAGTTTTTCCGCCGGATGACGCAGACATGATCATTGACAATACATCGTCGGGCCAGACCCTCAAGGACAACGGCCTTAAAATTATCTCCTGCCTGCTGGAATCGTCCACGCATTTTGTGGCTTCCAGGGAGGCCATGGCCAATCCGCAAAAACGCGGCCGCATCGAAGAACTTGCCATGCTGTTCCGCGCGGTCCTTGACGGCCGCGACCGTGTAATGCTGGAAATGAATGTCGCAGAAGACAATTTTAACGCACTGGTGACGGGGCTGCCTTCCATGCGAAGTCCGACCGTCTCTCCTCTCTGCGGCGATGACGGATTCGCGATAAAAATAGCGGTAAAGAAAAATGAAGTCCCGGTTCTTATACCGCGGCTTAAGAAACTTGGCGCGACAGACATTGTCGAATATGATTTAAGGAAGGTGGTTTTATGAACCGGATAGGTGAAGTTACCAGAAAAACTTCCGAGACCGATATTTTTATCAGATTAAATCTGGACGGAGCCGGAGAGGCAAAGCTGTTTTATCCTGTCGGATTTATGGGACATATGCTTAATACTTTTGCCCGGCACGGATTGTTTGATCTTGAGATCAGGGCCGCAGGGGATCTGGACGTAGACCAGCATCATCTTGTGGAAGATACGGGGATCGTGCTTGGGCAGTGTTTTGCCAGGGCGCTTGGCGACAGGAAAGGTATCTGCCGCGTTGGCTCCTGTCTTTTCCCGATGGACGAAACTTTGGCGCGGGCTGCGGTTGATGTTTCCGGGCGGCCTTTCTTGGTTTTTGAAGCTGAGTTTTTGGGAAGTCCTCTGGTCTCTTCGAAAAACGGTGCGTTCCAAAAAGATACTGTCCGGGATTTTTGGCAGGCCTTTGTCATGGGAGCAGGTATTACCATGCATCTGGAAATAATCAGGGGGCTCAGCGACCACCACAAAATCGAAGCGCTCTTCAAGGCGGCAGGCCGGGCTCTAAGGGAAGCCTGCGAAATTGACATGCGGTCCGCGGATTCTATACCTTCAACAAAAGGAATTCTTGCATAGGAGGATTTAAAATGCAATATAAAAAAATTATCGCAGCCCTGGATATTCTTGATAACGGACGGGTTATCAAGGGTGTAAATTTCGAGGCGCCAAAAGATATAGGCGATCCTGTTGAACTGGCCAAACGTTATAATGATCAGGGAGCTGACGAAATCGCGTTCCTGGACATTAACGCTTCTTTCAGAAGCAGGGCCGTGCTTCTCGACATTGTCCGCAAAGTTGCGAAAGTGATTTCAATACCGCTGAGCGTTGCCGGCGGGATCAAAACTATCGAAGACATGCGCGCTGTAATGGACGCCGGCGCTTCAAAAGTTTCTGTGTGCAGTTCAGCGCTGGAGAGACCGGCTTTCCTGTCAGAGATGGAAAAAGCTTACGGCAAGCAAAGCGTGGTCCTGTCAATTGATGCCAAGCGTGTTTCGGCGCCCGGAGACAAACCAGTTTGGCACGCGCTTTCCATGGGCGGCAGAATTGACTCCGGAAAGGACGCTGTTGAATGGGCTGTACAGGCTGCCAAACTGGGCGCCGGGGAAATTGTTCTTAATTCAATCGATACCGACGGAACCGGCACAGGCTATGATATGGAACTCTGCGCCGCGGTTTCAAACGCCGCAGATATACCGGTTGTCGCGTCCAGCGGGGCCGGAACCCTGGAACAGATTGCGGCCGTGTTCCTGGAAACAAAAGTCGCCTCTGCTCTGGTCGCCTCAATGCTGCACTTTAATAAAGCTACGGTAGGTGAAATTAAAAAATACCTTGAAACAAAAGGAATAAGCGTAAAATGGTAATTGCTTCGATAGATATCCAGAACAAAAAAGTTGTTCAGCTAAAACAGGGAAGGGATTTTGTTCTGGAGCGTGATAACCCGGAGCAGCTTGCCGCCGAATTCGACCGTTACGGTGAGGTAGCAGTTATCGATCTTGACGCGGCAATGAGCGGCGCTGACTGCAAAACGTCCGGTAATGGTGAAATCGTCAAATCCCTGCTCCGCCTTGCCGAATGCCGGGTTGGGGGCGGAATACGGACCCCGGAGCAGGCGCGCGAACTTGTCAGCCTGGGCGCCAAAAAAATTATTATTGGTTCGGCAGCATTCAGGAACCCGGCAAAAAAAGGACAGGGCGCATCGGGCGGCGAGTTCGGTCTCAATGTTGATTTTCTGGAAAAACTTGCAAATACAATCGGCCGCGGGAGGATCATCGCAGCGATAGATTCAGGTCCGGTATTTCGAACAAATACCGAGGTATCCGGGGACAGCGGCGCCGACGGAACTGTGAGCCCGCAGGGTTATCAGATTTACGCGGACGGCTGGAAAACGCGGACCGGCCTTGACCTTGTAAAGACGGCATGCGCCGCTGAACCTTATGTCTCAGAGTTTCTGTTTACCTGCGTAAACCGCGAAGGCACCATGACCGGAATTGATCTTGAGCCGGTCAAATTGCTGCGCGGCGCCGTATCCTGCCGCATAACCGCGGCCGGCGGCGTCAGTACTCTTGAAGAGATCCAGACGATCTCGGAACTGGGCTGCGATGTTCAGCTCGGCATGGCGCTCTATACCGGTAAAATCAACCTGGCCGACGCCTTTGTCCGATCGCTTGACTGGAAAAAATCGGCACTGCTTCCCATGATTGCCCAGTCAAATGACGGCCAGGTGCTTATGACGGGGTTTGCCGATCAGGAAGCCGTGAGCGAAAGTTTTAAACGGGGCAATTTATGTTTCCACAGCCGCTCCAGAAATAAATTATGGATGAAAGGCGAAACCTCCGGCAACACACTCAAATTAAGGCGGCTGCGCGCGGATTGCGACAGAGACGCGATTCTTGCCATAGCCGATCCTGCCGGCCCGGTCTGTCATACCGGAGCCTGGTCCTGTTTTAGTCAGGACCGCCGCTACACCTGGGAATTTTTGCAGGAGATTATTGCCGAAAGGTTTAAAAATCCAAAGCCGGGATCATATACGGCAACCCTGGACGACGAACTGGTCAGGGAAAAAGTGATGGAAGAAGCGGAAGAACTCTGCAAAGCCCAAAGCCATAGCGAACTTGTGTGGGAAGCCGCTGACCTTCTCTACTTTGCCACAGTATTAATGACCAGGGCCGGAGTAAACGCGGCCGAGGTGCTGGACGAGCTGGACCGCAGGCACAAGAAATGACGCCGGACAAGTCTTTATCCGCGGTGCCTTATTATTACAGCAGCCTGGCTTGCGGCCTTACCCCTTATGTCCCAGGCGAACAGCCCAAAGACCGCAAGTTCATAAAACTCAATACAAACGAGAACCCTTATCCGCCTTCGCCCGCGGTTATCGAAGCGATCCGCAACGCCGCCAATGAAAATCTAAGACTATATCCGGATCCGTCCTGTTCTGTTTTAAGGGAAGCGGCGGCGGCCCGCTGGGGAATAAAGGCGGAGCAGGTTTTTGGCGGCAACGGTTCGGATGAAATCCTTGCCTTCGCGTTCGCCGCGTTTTTTAATTCAGCATACAGCGAAAGGCCGGGACAGCAGGCTGTTTCAGCAAGGTCAGTTGAGCCGATTCTTTTTCCGAATATCAGTTACAGTTTTTATCCGGTTTACGCTGCTTTATGGAACATCCCTTTTAAAACACCGGAACTGGACAGAGAGTTTAACATAAACCCGCAGGATTACAAACAGAACTGCGGCGGCGTAATTCTTGCAAATCCAAACGCCCCTACCGGGAAGGCCCTGGGTATCAAGGCGTTAAAGGAAATAGCTGAGGCCCAGTTAAGAAATAAAAAAGTATTTATCGTTGATGAGGCGTATATAGAATTCGCTGACTCTGCGGACAGCGGTTCTATGATTCCGTTTATCAATGAATATCCCAATATGCTGATTATTCATACCCTTTCAAAAGACGCTTCGCTTGCCGGAATGAGAGCAGCGTACGCGGTCGGCAGTGAGGAATTAATCGGGGGCCTTTGCCGTATCCGGGACTCATTCAACTCCTATACAATGGATCGCCTTGCCCAGGCAGCTTCCGCGGCGGCAATCACTGACACCGCGTATTATAGTGAAGTAAACGCGAAAGTCTGCAGAACCCGTGAGCGGACCTCGGCGGCGCTTGCAGACCTGGGCTTCAAAGTGATTCCGTCCCAGGCCAATTTTATCTTTGCCTCGCCGCCTTCTGATGCCATAAAATTCTTCGCGGCCCTAAGGGAAAAGGGCTTCCTTGTAAGGCATTTTAACCGGCCGCTTACAAAAGACTGGCTGCGGATAAGTATGGGAACTGACGCTGAAATGGACGCGCTGGTACAGGCGTGCAGACAAATAATTTCTGAAAATAACAGGAAATAAAAATGAAAATAATTACCGGTGATGAATTTAAAAATTATTGGAAGGCCAATTCGATCCGCTCTATAGATAAAGCCGTTGAAAATTCCGTAAGGGAAATAATTGAATCCGTGCGCACACAGGGCGACGAAGCTGTACACCGGTATTCATCAATGTGGGATAAAAGCTCCCCCGATAATTTTACTGTTCCGTATGCAAGTGCCCAAAACGCCCTTCGCAATCTGCAGGCCTCTGATCCGGGTCTGGCAGAGGCGTTAAAATTTTCCGCGGAAAACATAAGGCGCTTTTCACTTAAACAGAGGGAACAGTTCGCTGATTTTGAATTTCAGAATGTCCCCGGAATTTTTACCGGACAAAAAATAATTCCTGTAAACCGGGCCGGTGTTTATATTCCCGGCGGAAGATACCCGCTGATCTCCAGCACCCTCATGTGCCTAATACCGGCAATCTGCGCCGGTGTAAAAGAAATCTGCCTGGCTTCTCCGCCTGCCGGGGACGGATTCCCCGATCAGCGGATTCTGGCTTCTGCCGCGATTGTCAGGGATGTCTGCGGATTTGCTGGCGGCTTCAGCATTTTTTCCATGGGCGGCGCCCAGGCAATCGCCGCTCTGGCGCTGGGTACAGAGACTGTTCCCCGCTGTGACGTTATCGCCGGGCCGGGCAACAAGTACGTAGCCGAAGCCAAAAGGATCCTGTACGGCGAAACCGGCATTGATCTGATTGCCGGGCCTTCTGACATCCTTGTCATAGCCGGCGCCGAATCCAGTCCGGACCTGATCGCCGCCGACATGATCGCCCAGGCCGAACATGACCCTGACGCAAGGGCCAGGGCCCTTCTGCCTTCGCAGGACGCCGCGCAGCGCCTGGCCGAATCCATAAAAAAACGCCTGCATGACCTGCCGTCCGGTGAGAACAAAAACAACGCAGGCGCCTCCCTGCAGGCCGGCGGCCTGATCATTGTCTACAAAAACACCGATGATGCAGTCCGGATTGCGAACGCCATTGCGCCTGAACACCTTGAATTGCATGTCCGCGAGCCTCAAACCTGGGCCGGATCATTGGTCAATTACGGCTCGCTTTTTATTGGTGAAAGTTCTGCCGAAGTTCTGGGAGATTATTCTTCCGGACTCAACCATACATTGCCGACCCTTGGGAGCGCCCGCTTTACAGGCGGACTGTCGGTGCGGCACTTCCTTAAAACAGTCACCACCCTGCGCTGCGAAAAAGCCTCCGGCAGCAGGGAATCCCTTGAGGCCGCCAAGACCATTGCCCGGGCAGAGAGTCTTGAAAGCCACGCCTGGAGCGCGGAAATCCGGTTATGGTAAAAACCTCCAAAGACTCCCATATGAATAAAACCTCCCAAATGACAACCGTTAAACGTAAAAGTTGATCAAAAAAGCCCATTTTTTGAACATAAATTTATGAATTTCATCCTTTTGGTACCATTAAATTTTGATTAATTATGCCCATAATTGTCAGGTAATTTCTAATTCCTTATAATATAAAGAATTAGTTTTTTAGTCCCAAAACTGAAAATATCAAAAAATAAAAAAAAATCCTTGACAGTATTAGCAAAATCGTTTATATTTCAAGTAAAGATAAAGAGGATTATGGTGGCCGTAGGCTACTTCCCTCTTGTCAATTCCAGGAGGATTCTTACATGAAGAAAGCTCTAGTTATTTTATTAATCCTTGCGGTAGCAGGGGGGGTGTTTGCCCAGGTAACATTTACCGGCCATATCAGGGGCGGTTTGGGCGTGGTCCTTACAGATGCGGATGGATGGGATCCCGCAATCGGTGTCCGCGATGTTTCTCAGACTTTTGGTACCCGTGTTGATTTGCAGGCTGCCTGGCAGAATGCAGACGGTATTGCAGGATTCAAGGTTCTGTTAAGAGGCATCACTCATACTATTAATATGGAAGGTATGGGTTTTACAGCTGTTTCCAGCGGTCTTGGTATATTCCCCCACCTGTATCAGGGATGGTTCAAGGCTTTTAACGGCATGCTCTATGTCGTCGGCGGTAAAGTTGATGAAGGCGGAACAATGCAGACTGCCGGCGGTATTGATACCAACCTTAATAACAGAACCGGTACTGGTATGTACGTAGCAGTACTCCCGATGCCCGGTTTGGAATTTAATGTCAGTATATTCCCGCAAAGACTAGTTGCCTGGACATATGGCGCCAATGCTGTTGAAGATAACGGATTTGCCACAGCCAACTACAGCTTCGGCGTAAGGTATCTGGTAACAGATATTGTTGATATTATCGGCCTTGGTCAGAGTGCAGTTTCTGGTACAACCCCTGCCGCCAATGACCTTGATAAGCCCTTTAACGCAGCATTAGCATTTAAAGTTCTCGCACTTAAATCCATGGGATTCAGCACATTCAACCTCGACTTTGCATTCAATGATCTTACAAAAGTAGCAGCTGCCAAATTTATGACCATCCAGTTAGGACAGAAAATTGAATATACAGCCGGTGATTTACTTGCTGGTATTCGTTTTATGCAGCAGCTCAGGTTATATGACAATGAACCCACAACCTATTCACCCGACCTCACATTTACAGGCTATGTACAGTATCTGGTTAACGGGAACATTCTCCCCAGACTCGATGCAGGCTTTAACGTAGGTACCGGTGTCCAGACCAACGGCGAACTCAGGGGCCAGTGGGATGGAACAAACAAGGGCGGATTTACAAAAGATAGAATGAACTTCGTTATGATGCCGTCTGTACAGTTCCGTTTTGGCAGCGCCAACCAGTACATCCAGCTTGGTTATACCTTGCAGATGGATCTCTCCAAAGATTCCAGCTACGCAACACTTCCTGCTGCACGTACAAGAAATGCAATTTGGTGCAGCTACGCGGTGGTATTCTAATCTCTGTTAGTTAGCTGAACAATAAACCGGTCCGCAAGGGCCGGTTTTTTTGTGCTTAATTTTTTATTGAAAAATATAAATTACCACTCGTAAAGATTATTAATCACCATACCCGCAGTTTTGACTTCTCCGGCTCCTTTATGCGCATGGTATCTCCGGTTTGTTCCAATATATAAAAACCTGCTTCAAGAGCCGCTGCTTTGACTTTATCCGGGAATATTGCACCGGCCAATGCGCCCAGAATTTTTTTCCTGGTGAGTTCTCCATTGTTTCTAAATTTGCTAAGAATCTCAAGGCGTTTTTCATGGTGAGGTATATCCTGCAAAACCGGTTTTGTCTTGATTTCAACGGCTACAATGTATTCTCCGTTTTCCAGCAGAAGATCAATTTGAGCAATTTCCCTGCCGCTTTTATCTTTGATAGTTTGGCCGCTGGGCAAGATATTTTGGAAATGAAATCCCAGATCATTGAATTTTTCTTCAATATTGGGCGCGACCAAATACTCTGCCAGTTCTCCGAACCTGTTGCCCAGTTCACCCATCCGACTGTCAGTTTTCTTCATCTGGGCATCAGTTTTCTTCATCTGGGCAGCGGTTTCCTTCATCTGAGCAGCGGTTTCCTTCATCTGAGCGTCAGTTTCTTTTATTCGAACAGCGTTTTCTTTGACCAGACGATCTGTTTCCTTTATGGACTCCCTTGTCTCCATCAAAGCGGCCCAGACTTTTTCGAAAGTCAGACCTTCACCGGGATTTGTTGTTTGCGCCATATTACCTCCGCGTTCCATTTTTCCCCCAATAAATAAGTTAATTTTCAGTCTTTTTTCTGCATTTGTCAAATATACAAAATATACGAGACTAATCAGTAAAAACCTATCATCTATATATATAGGCATTAAGTTGCGTTTTGCTTTGATTTTTGTAAAATAATTTATAAAATTCCAAGCGCCATACAGACGAGAATAAAAAGACCAGGACCGGGATTGATATACTTCTGGAGGACGGCGATTATTTAATGGCGGTTGAAGTTAAAACAAAAGATGGTAGAATACTTCTATAAGCGTTCTTTGTAATGTTTTTTTTAAGCGTTCCTTTTTAATTCGTTTTTGATTGCATCCCTCATCTTTATCGCCGCGTCTCTTGCCTTTGTTGCTGCGAATACATTGTCTGCTTCTGCCAATTTGCCTGCGCCGGCCGTTTCGCTGGTATCAGAAGACCAGGCTTTAATTATCGACCTTGACGCGTTAACCACTCCGCCGTTTCCTTCGCGTAAAAGCAGGACCGCGTCTTTTGCGGCTCCGCCCTGGGCGCCATAACCTGGTATTAAGAAAAACAAACCGGGATACTGGTTTCTTATTGCGATGGCTTCTTGTTTTTCTTCATCGGTTTTGGGATCTGCCCCAACAACCGCTCCGAACGGACCATATCTGTATATGCCTCTACCGGATTCTGTAAGTTCTGTTAGTTTATCACCAACTTCATTGTACATTCTGCGATTGGGCCCGGTTTTTAAATATTGAAAATCTTTCATTCCCGGGTTGCTTGTGCGCATCAGTACAAATGCTCCCTTGCCTTTTTGGTATGCCCATTTTAACCATGGTTCAACAGCGTCCATGCCCAGGTAGGGTGAGAGTGTGACGAAGTCGGCTTCAAAATTCCCTTCGAAGTGGGCCCGGGCATAACGGCTTGCGGTGTCGGCAATGTCTCCGCGTTTAATATCCGCGATGACCAGAGCTCCTTTTTGCCGTATATATTTAAGTGTTTTGGAATAGGTTTCCAGTCCCGCAATTCCCAGTTCCTCGTAATAGGCTATTTGAACCTTGTAGCAGGCCGCAGTATCCAGAGTGGCTTCAATAACGGCCAGGTTAAAAGCAAGTACTGCTTCCGCGTCCGATGACGCGCACTGTCTTTCTTTTTGCGGTACATAATCTGCCGCGGTGTCCAAACCGATACAAACATGGCCTTTTGCCGCGACCGCTTCGTATAATTTATCCATGTTCAGTTTTATGCTGTTCATTCTTTTTATCCTTTATAATTGATATACTATCCGGCCATTGCGGATAGTCATTAATATCTTTCCAAAAAGTTTTATACCTGTAAACGCCGAATTTTTACCTTTTGTCTTTAATAATTGGGGATTAACGATCCATGAGGTTTCTGTATCAACAAGGACCAGATCCGCAGCCATGCCCGGTTTTATTAAACCCCTGCCAGGCGAACAACTGCGGCCGCCTGAATTGCCGGCCAGACCAATAATATTTGCGGGCTTGGCGCTCATCAATGATGAAAGGGCTTGTAAATTTATTAAACCTGATTTCTGCGCAGCAGGCTCAGGCATTACCAGTTTTGTGTATGACGCTGCAAAAGCGGTTTCCAGACCGGAGAAACCAGGTGCGCCGTTTATTTTGTCGCTATTGGTATGGGGAGCATGGTCTGTGGCGATCGCATCGATTACATGGTCCCGTATTGCCAATTTAAGAGCCTGTATATCGGCAGGCGTCCTTAGCGGAGGATTGACCCGGCCAAATGTTTCTTCACCCATTCTTTTTGCGTCATCGTCTGTGAGAAAAAAATTGTGGGGCATTGCCTCGCAGGTTAACTTTATACGGCCCTTGTTTTTTGCAGCTCTTATTGCTTCGATTGCTTCCTTTGTTGAAACATGGGCAATATGAATATGGCATCCTGCTTCTTTCCCAAGTTTAATAACACGGCTTACGGCGTTATTTTCTTCGGTGCGGCTGTAAACTCCTCTTGGATCCCCGGCTTTTTTTTGCGCTTCTGCCTGTTGGCCGCCAAAATCACAGTGGCATGAAACCGGCAGTCCAAAGCGCGCTGCCTGTTCCATTGCCCTTAAAAAAAGTGAATCATCGGTAATGTCTTTACCGTCTTCAGAAAGCATTACCGGAACTATTTGCCCCGGCGCCATATCTGCGATTGCCGAAAGCTCCCTGCCTTCCATTCCCCTTGTCAGCGACAATACCGGATACAGATCAATCAGGCCGATTGCGTCCGAACGTTTTTTTAATTCGCAGGCCAGTTCATAATTGTCTATAACCGGATTGGTATTTGCCATGCACACTACAGTCGTATAACCGCCGGCCGCCGCAGCCAGAGAAGCTGATTCGAGATTTTCTTTTAACGGGAAACCGGGATCCCTAAAATGCGCGTGCAGATCAATAAAAGCCGGCATCAGTACGGGCAGAAAATTTTGATTTCCCTTTCCGCAATCATCTGCTCCGGTATTGGTTTTACCGGCAATTTTTTCGCCGTCAATTATCAGGGCCGCTGTTTGCGCAACCGTTTGCGCCGATGCGTGTACTTCTGCGTGTGCCGGCAGCACATGGGTTATAATGCCGTCTTCCAGAATAACCGTGCCGATCATATCTGTTGTTTCGTCAACGATTCTGAAATTTTTTAAAACGGTTTTCATATCTTACCGGGTAAAGTCGCCAGCTGAGCAAATGTCATCGCAGTACTCGCAGCGGTAGGTTCTTTCATTTGGATTTTCCAGACGGAAAATATGAGGTATGTATTTTTCGGTAGATGTGATGCATCTGGGGTTTTTACAGAGAATGACATTCTCCACCATCTCCGGCAGCTTAAGATTTATTTTTTCTGTGATCCTTTCGTTCTTGATTACATTGACTGTGATCTGGGGATCTATGAGCCCCAGTATGTCAAAATTGATGTCGATGGTACTGTCAATTTTAATTATGTCTTTGCGGCCAAGCCTGCGGGAACTGGCGTTGACAACAAAGGCAACAGTGTTTGAAGTTTTGTCCAGTCCAAGCCAGTTAAATATCCGTATGCCCTGTCCTGCCTTGATATGATCTATGACTATGCCGTTCCGTATCTTGTCTATATTCAGCATTTTTATTCCCCCAGTATTGATTGAAGAAGCGCCATTCTGATAAACATTCCCTGTCTGGCCTGTTTAAAATACATTGCCCTTGGATCCGAATCCACTTCCAGTGAAATTTCGTTAACCCTTGGCAGTGGATGCAGGATCATTGCGTCTTTTTTTGCCGCCAGCATTTTCTCCGGAGTCAGAACGTAGCTGTCTTTTAACCGGATATAATCTTCCTCGTTAAAAAAGCGCTCCTTCTGTACCCTGGTCATGTAGAGTATGTCCAGATCGCCCATTACCTTGTCCAGACTGTCCGTTTCCTTAAAGCTGATTTGTTTTTGGGTCAATATGCCGGACTTTAGGTACCCCGGAATTGTAAGTTCGGGCGGAGATATAAAGATCATCTTTATTCCGCTGTAGCGGGTCAGTGCTTCTACCAGCGAATGGACTGTGCGGCCGAACCTTAAATCACCGCAGAAACCGATTGTCAGGTCCCGGATTTGACCGCGGAGTTTTTTAATTGTAAGCAGATCCGCCAGGGTTTGGGTGGGATGGTGGTGTCCGCCGTCTCCGGCGTTGATAACCGGTATATCCGAATATCGGGATGCGACCAGAGCCGCCCCTTCCTTTGGGTTCCGCATTACTATGATGTCCGAGTAACCGGCAACGATCCTGATAGTATCCGCCAGGCATTCGCCCTTTGAAACAGAACTTGAGCTGCTTTCCGCGAAACCCAGACAGCTCCCGCCCAGCCGCTGCATGGCGGCTTCGAATGAAAGCCTTGTTCTGGTGCTTGGCTCAAAAAACAGAGTCGCCAGAATGTGTCCCTGCAGACTGCTCTTCCAGGCTTTTGGATTTTTTTCGATCTCCTCGGCAAGGACAAAGAGCTCATTCATTTCCTCCGGACTTAAATCCAGAGGTTCAATCAAACTGCGGCCTTTTAACATTATTTTTTATTCCTCCCTGTTAACTAAATTTGACATAATATTAATTTTGGGCAAAAAAAAACCGCCCTTACGGCGGTTTATAAAAAATAGATTCCCCGGAAAAGGAAAAATCATTGCTTTTTGTGGCTGCGTTAACGAATTTGGTCTTTTCATTTTTTATGTATAATACTGAATTTTTTATTAATGTCAAGGCAGGCGACGGGCGGTTGTCGGCGGGCGGTGAATTGTCGGCGGCCAGACTCTTGACCGTTTTTGAGGGGATCATGTTACAATATTTGGTTGTCGGAGATTAATTCTTGGAAAAATTTTTACTGTTTTGCAGGCAATCTTTCAGCCCCCATTCCCTGCGGGGAAAAATGTTTATCATATGCACAGTTATCTCATGCGGGATCATGCTCATCGCAGCCCAGTTAATTACCGGGATAGCGGTGAATACGGTAACAGATAACGCCTATAACAATATTTTTGAAAACCTGCAATATGCGGACTCCAACCTTAATATCTTTCTGGAAGACGCATCGGCAATTGGTCTTTCCATTATGTCCAACCAAAAAACAATAATTACCGGCCTTGAGGATGATTCACCGGAAGCCAGTTACAGCGCGTTCCTGGTACAAAAGGAAGTAGAAGCCTATCTGCGCAATATAATTGCCAACAAGAACCATATCCTGATGACCGCGATTATCGGCCTGGACGGAAAAAGTTTTCAGTCCGGAGGCTCCCTTATACTGAAGCGGACAATACTGGAACCATGGTTTACAGAAACCCTGCAAAATTCCGGAACCCGGATTTTTTATAATACGCCCGATTTTAGGCATATCCTGGTCTGCCGTCCGATTATTTATGACAGCAAGGCCCGGGGGGTAGCGGTTGTGGAAATGAACTATCAGGTATTAAACGGGCTTTACGGCTCTGCGCCCCTTTCCCAATGCAAGATCACAGCTTTTGATGATGCCGGGAATGTGGTTTTTTCAAACTATGATTTTCGTGATATCCGTACAATGGCCCAGACTGACCTCGGCCCGCTGATTAATTCCTATAATGCCGCACGGAAATACTGGAATATCAACGGAAAACGTGCGCTCATAGTACGCTATCAGTCATCCTTCAATAAACTTACCACCATGGGTTATGTCAATTACTCAAGTCTTACATCAGCTGCATGGCAAATCAATTCGCTGATGCTTGTAATTGTCGCGGCCTCGGTAGCCGCCGCTGCCCTTGCCGCATGGTTTTTTTCCCGGGTTTTTTGCCGGAACATTTACCGGCTCCAGGAAAGCATGGTCAGGATCCGCGAGGGCAATATCGAAGTACGCTCACGAATCAAGAGCCGGGATGAAATCGGAGTCATGGCCGATATATTCAACAATATGATGGACCGTATCGGGAATCTTCTGAAAAATATCCAAAAAACCGAAGAACAAAAACGGCTTGCGGAACAAACAGTGCTTGAAGCCCAAATACAGCCCCATTTTATTTACAACACAATCAACAGTATTGCCTATGTTGCCCATGAACGGGGAGAAAAGGATCTTGAAGCGGTAGCATCCTCCACAGTCCAGCTCCTGCGGGGAGTTTTGGGAGTCCGGGAATCCTTTATTCCGCTCTGGCAGGAATATGATTATATTGAGCACTACCTGACAATCCAGCGGTTTAAAATGGGCCGGGATTTCCGCCTGGAATGGGATGTGGAAGAAAAACTCTGGTCCTATCCCATTCCAAAGCTGCTGCTTCAGCCCATAGTCGAAAATGCCCTGCTCCACGGAATTGCTCAAAAAAAAGACGGACGAATAAGCGTGCAGGTTTTTCTGCGGAATGAAACCTTTGTGATGAAAGTTACCGATAACGGACGGGGCCTGGTTTCACAGCCTGAAGAAAAATCAGGCGGATCCCTGCGCAAGGTTGGTCTTCACAATGTAAGAGAACGGATCAACTTAATCTACGGGGAAGGGTACGGTGTAGAAATTACAAGCGTACCGGACGCATTTACATCGGTGGAATTGATTCTGCCGTTCAGGGAAAACACCCCATGCTCCGTGTGATGATCGTCGATGATGAACCTATCTCCCAAAACTATATCCGCGGACTTATCTCCTGGGAAGAAGAAGGCTTCAGTTTATACCCGCCGGTTTACAGCGGAGAAGAGGCGAGAGAAATCCTTGCTTCTTCTCCTGTTGACATAGTTTTTCTCGATGTGTTTATGCCCGGAGAAAACGGCGTTGTCCTTAGTCATTATATAGTCGATCATTATCCGCAGATTGCCATTGTTGCAATCTCAAGCCACGATGATTACGATTATGTGCGGGAAATACTCAAAAAGGGCGCATACGACTACATACTTAAACACCGGCTCAACGCGGAAACCATCCGTATAGCGTTGAACGGTATAACCGCAAGGATGAAGGGATCGCCTGTTTCCGCAGCAGAAGAATTGCATAAACGTATCAGGGCCTGGCTGTTTTCGGGAGCAAGCTTTCCCTTTCCTGCCGCAGATACCATAATTGGCGTCAGTGCTGCCAAAGTTTCCCTGGAAGCTTTGCCCGGCAGTTCCCGGGAAATAATAATTTCGGGCATCATCTCTCTCCTTGAAAATGACATCCCGGAAAACGATCCTGTATTGAATACCGTAGGAATCGATATCTTTTACAGGGAACCGGATTTCCTGATTCTCTGCGCCCGGTTTTCCGGTGACACGCCGCAGAAACAGGTTTCGGACTTCCTGATCAGCCGGAATCAAAAAAACCGTGAAAAAATCAAAGGTGTTTTCAATCTGGAATATTATTACAAAACCCTTCCCTTTCTGGATCCGGCTGCTATCCCAAGCCAGATACGGCGGCTTCTTGATTCTTTTCCGGACTCCGGTAATCCTTCGCGCAATATGGGGATTACCCTGTCTGTTAACAACAGAAAAATTTTAACTTACTTACTGAAAGAAAATAACAGAGCAGGAACCGAGCTGATCCTCCGGAGTATTTTCGGCACCATTGATAAAATGGACCAGGGCGCCGTACTTGCAGTAATAAAGGATGTCGGAGCTATCTTCAGCGATTATACAGAAACTGAAGATATTTCCGCGCAATTGGAGGATTTATACAGGAATGCCGGCGATAGACTCCGGCAGATTGCGGATAATAATCCTGTAAACTACCTGGTCAGCTTTTTCTGTCAGTTTATCGGCGGCAAGGCAGACGAGTCCGCAGACGCATATATACGGCAGGCACATAATTTTATGCTGAATCATTATACCGAAAATCCGGGCCTGGAGAAAACGGCTGCAGCGCTCAATATTTCTCCTTCATATCTGAGCCGGCTTTATAAAAGGACAACCGGCTGCTCCTTTGTCGAAGCTCTTAACCAGATCAGGGTGGAAGCATCCAAAGCATGTCTTCTGGAAGGAATGAACCTCAAGAGTACTGCCGCGATATGCGGCTTTATGTATTACAACTATTTTATCAAAGTATTCCGCGATCATACAGGCATAACCCCTTCCGAATTCATCCGTCAGGGAATATGACAGTAAATGACAAAATTTTATATCATCGTATCAAAAATTTGGTGAATTAAAAAAATCCATATCTTTTTTCACATGATAAACTATTGCATTGGTACTATCTGTTTGTTACTGCCATGGCTAAAAAATTTTATTAAGGAGTGTTTATGAAGATGCCAAAGTTTTTATGTTTATTTGCGGCTGCTGTTCTGCTGCTGCCGGCAGCTGTTTTCGCCGGCGGCGGAAGTCAAAGCCCGGCGCAGCAGGGCGGCAGCAGTGCGCCGTCTGCTTCAGCGGTAAAGGTGAATCCAACCGGCTTCCCGATTGTTAACGATCCCATTACCATGTCGGTTTTTGGCTGCCGCGATCAAAACCAGGCCAATTGGTCAGATATGTTCTTCTTTAAAGAATATGAAAAAATGACCAATATCCACCTGGACCTCCAGGAAGTACCGGCGCAGGGATTCGAGGAGAGAAAGAATCTGCTCTTTGCTTCCAACGAGCTGCCCGATATTTTTGTTAAACCCCTCATTAACCAGGTGCAGTTTACGATGTACGGCTCCACCAGCAAACAGTTAATTCCCCTGGATCCTTACCTGCAGCAATGGGCCCCGAATATTAATAATATTATCCAGACCAACGAAGCTGTACGTATATCCCAGACAGCGGCAGACGGCCATGTTTATGTACTTCCGCAGCTGGACTTTAGCAATACAGGTCATATGGGATTTATGCAATGGATAAACAAAACCTGGCTTGCCAAACTGAACCTCAAGATCCCGACTACACCTGATGAATTCAGGCAGGTTCTTGTCGCTTTCCGCGACAAAGATCCGAACGGCAACGGCATAGCCGATGAAATTCCGCTGGGAATTCGTGAAATCGCCGCGGTTTATGTATTGGGCGGTTCATGGGGCCTCCAGCACCAGATGAATGACACGATCAATGTGAATAACGGGAAAGTCCATTTCTGGATCAAGGATGACACATTCAAGGCGTACATTCAGTATCTGAGCGGCCTCTATGCGGATAAACTCCTGTGGCAGAATTATTATAAGGCGGACTCACGCCCCGAATGGCGGAGCAATCTGGCGAATGCCCTCTTCGGCGCGTTCTATATGCCCTATTCCGATGTTTTCATAAATGTAGAAAATCAGTTTGAAGGTTTTCCTCCGCTGGTCGGACCGTACGGAGACCAGGTCTGGTCTGCCTCCAATGACGGTATAACCGCAGTCGGAGCTTTCGCAATCAGCAATGTATGCAAATATCCGGAAGCGGCGCTTCGCTGGGTTGATTACTTTTATACAGATGAAGGTTCAATCTTCTACCGTTACGGTATTGAAGGCCAGACTTTCCATTTTGACGCCAAAGGCAACGCAGTCATTAATGATAACATCCTGAATGCGCCTGAGGGCTTCATGACCGCACTTGGGAAAATTAATCTCGTCCCAGGCGGCGGCGGCCCCCATCTTATCACCAACAAAACTGACGGTATTGTAGCCAGTGACCTTACAAAATCGATAGCCGCCGATTTGGCGCCCTATCTGCCCAAGGTCAATTACGGCCGGCCCCCGCTGAATGAAAATGATCAGGAACGGGCCAATGCCATTCTGCAGGATCTCAACAAATACCGCGATGAATCGGTTACGAAATTCATTGTCGGAGACTGGAGCTTTGATCGCTGGGATGAATATTGCAGGACTCTGGACCAGATTGGCCTTCCCGAACTGGAAGCCATTTACCAGAAAGCCTTTGACGCATCACACCGGTAGATGTTACCATAGTATATGAAAAATAAACCGGGCAGCGGGGGAGTAATCAGGAAACTCAGGAAGAAGTTCGCCGGCAGATGGGATCTTCTTTTGATCTTTGCCATTCCCTTTGCCTGGTATATTCTTTTTCAATATGTCCCCATTTACGGGATACAAATTGCCTTTCGCCGTTTTAACCCCGGCCTTGGGATTGTCAAGAGTCCCTGGGTTGGGGGGATTTATTTTTTACAATTTTTTAAATCGTATTATTTTTGGACATTGCTGCGCAACACGCTGTTCCTGAGTTTATACCAGATGGCGGTGGGGTTTCCCATCCCCATCATTCTTGCCCTGATCATTAACGAAATCCGGTTTAAAAAATTCCGGAAATTTCTCCAGAATGTTACCTATATACCCCATTTTATTTCCGTGGTTGTCGTTGTCAGCATGCTGGTCCTTTTTTCAAATACCCAGTACGGCCTTTTCAACAAAATCGGAATGCTCTTCGGAAATCCGGCAACCGATTATATGGCAAAGGCGGAATATTTCCGGCCCCTCTACGTTCTCTCAACGGTATGGCAGATGATGGGATTCAATTCGGTCATTTACATAGCCGCCCTTACAGCCATCGATCCCGCTCTTTATGAAGCGGCATTAATGGACGGCGCAACCCGGCTGCAGAAGATCATTCATATATCCCTGCCCTGTCTTCTTCCTACCATCATTATTCTGTTTATTCTAAGAATTGGCAGTGTAATGGAACTGGGATTTGAAAAAGCCTACCTGATGCAGAACCCGATTAACATGGAAACGAGTGAACTGATATCTACTTTTATATATAAAAACGGAATTCAGCAGGGGCAGTTCAGTTACAGCGCTGCGGTAGGAATTTTCAACAATGTGATAAATTTTATTTTACTGATAACGGCGAATTTTATTTCCCGGAAAGCAACGGAAACAAGTCTTTTTTAGAAGGGGACAAATGTGAAAAAAGGAATGCGCCTGTCCCGGGAAGATTTGATTTTTGATCTTGTTGTAAATACAATCGGAATCGCCATAGTTATCGTTATGCTCTATCCCCTGATCTTTGTACTGTCAGCGTCATTTTCAGATCCCGATCTTGTACTTCGTGGTAAAATGGTGCTCTTCCCCAAAGGGTTTACCGTTGGTTCCTACAAACTGGTCTTTAACAACGCAAAAATATGGCAGAGCTACAGGAATACTGTTTTTTATACGGTGGTGGGTACCTTTATTAACCTTTTTATGACGGTCCTTGCCGCATATCCGCTCTCGCGGAAAGATATGCCAAACAGAAGGATCCTTACCCTCATAATAGTATTTACCATGTACTTTAACGGCGGCCTTATTCCGACATATCTGCTGGTCAGAAATCTGCATCTGTACAATACAGTCTGGGCCATCATGATCCCGGCCGCCATTTCAACGTACAATCTCATAGTCGCAAGGACTTTTTTTGAGCGGAATATTCCGGAGGAACTCTACGATTCGGCCAAACTGGACGGGGCTTCCAATATCAGGATACTCATCAGCATTGTGCTTCCGCTGTCAAGCGCGATTCTGGCTGTGCTGGTGCTTTATTACGGCGTCGCCCACTGGAACTCGTATTTCTCCGCGCTGATATATTTAAGAAATGAAAATCTCTTCCCCCTGCAGATTACCCTTCGTGACATTCTCCTGCTCAGCAATACTGAGCAGCTTGGATCCAATGACGTGGGAATGGGGGAAAAGATTAAAATGGCTGAAGGTATAAAATATGCGGTAATTGTTGTATCAAGTGTTCCCATGCTTCTGCTTTATCCGTTTTTACAGAAATACTTTGTGAAGGGCGTCATGATAGGCGCCATAAAGGGTTAGGAAGAATCCTGCGGCCCAGGCAGGCAGCAGCGCCAGGAATAGGCAGCCGGTAATTAATGCATTATAATTTACATAAATGTTATTTGAGTTCCTGGGAAAGCGTCTGGAAGCCTTTGGCCGCTATATGTACTTCCTTGGTGAAATTTTTTCGTCAGCCGTAAAAAAACCTTTCCAGACAGCACAGTTTGTCAATGAGCTCGAGCATCTTGGAGTCAACTCTGTTCCCATAATCATGCTTTCCGGCGGGGCCATGGGAATGATTTTTTCGCTTCAGATGGTAACGATGCTTTCTCTTTTCCAGGCGGAAATCGGGGTGGGCGCTGCTGTGGCTGTTGCCCTGTCAAGGGAACTGGCGCCTGTTATTACTACCCTGATGTTAATCGCAAAGAACGGGTCTGCCATGGCGGCCGAACTTGGCACCATGAAGGTTACCGAGCAGATTGACGCCCTGGAGGCGATGTCTGTAAGCCCTGTAAAATACCTGGTTCTTCCCAAAGTCCTGGCGTCGGTTGTGGTTTACCCGGTTTTAACCCTCCTTGCCAATGTAATCGGCAGCATCGGTTCCTATGTTATCGCGATTTTTCTTTTCAATGTGGATTCCGCCGGTTATACCGACTATATGTTTGACTTCCTTGGGCCAAGGGATGTCCTTATGGGGCTTATCAAGTCCGCGGTTATGGGCGTAATGGTCGCTACCATCTGCTGCTTCCACGGCCTGCAGACTACCCAGGGCGCCAAGGGGGTAGGGGACAGCGCAACCAAAGCGGTTGTTGTCTCATCGGTTTCCATCCTTGTGGCTGATTATATTCTTACAAGCATTATGCTTAATTTTATTTACAAATGAGCGGCGAAATAATTAATGAAACCAAAAAAATACCAATTATCCGCACCGAGCACCTTAGCAAATCATTCGGCGACAATCATGTGCTTGCAGATATAAATCTTGAGATAGAAGAAAAGTCAGTTTGCGTTGTTATAGGGCAAAGCGGCACAGGAAAGAGTGTCCTTTTTAAATCCATCATGGGTATGATGAGGCCGGACAGCGGAAAAGTATGGTTTAAAAATGATGAATTAACTGCGCTGGATAAAAACGCTCTTGTTTCTGTCCGCAAGTCCTTTGGTTATTCTTTTCAAAACGCGGCGCTGTTTGATTCCATGACCGTAGGCGAAAACCTTGCTTTCCCGTTAAAGGAAGTTTTAAGAATTCACAGCAGCGCCGCGATTCAGAAGAGGGTCGATGAGCTTCTTGAATGGATTGAACTTCCCGGTATACAGTCAAAGAGGCCTGATGAATTGTCCGGCGGTATGAGGAAAAGGGTCGGTGTTGCCAGGGCGCTTATTATGCAGCCGGAAGTGCTTTTTTTTGACGAGCCTACTACCGGACTTGATCCCGTGCTTTCGGAGATTATTAACGGTCTGGTGGTCCGCGTAAACCGGGAATTAAACATTACCTGTGTACTCATTACACACGATATTCCGGCGGCATTCAGGATAGCCGGCAAAATTGCTTTTTTGGATCAGGGCCGCATCGTTGCGGAAGGCAGGCCCGATGATATTAAAAAATCGGAGCATCCCATGGTTAAGGATTTTATCCGTATTTCCTTTGGCGGGCTTAACGTATGAATATTTCCAGATATATTAAGATAGCGTTGTTTTTTATAATTTTTGGCGGCGCAGGCATTGTATACATTGTCATGGCTTCAAATGGCCTTAACCAGTTCAACATGTCTTCCTACGAAGCCGTGGTTTCTGACGCAACAGGGCTTTCCACCCGGTCAAAGATTTACCTCGCCGGTGTTCCGGTCGGCAAAGTCGAAGATATAAAACTTACCGGTAATGTTGCCAGGCTCAAGGTCGGGTTTCTAAACAGCCTGCAAATCCGCAAGGGCGCTCAGCTTACACGGAAATCTTCATCGCTGCTGGGGACATCGGTGCTGGCCCTGGATCCGGGGCCCGATGTTCTGCCCTTGATCCAGCCCGGCGGAGTTATAAATTCCGGCCTTGACGCGGCGGATATGGGAGCGCTGATGGGTACTGTCTCCGATTTGGGAACCCAGCTCACTTCGATTCTTGACGAATTTCAAAAGAACCAGATGACATTAATTACAGTTTTTCTGGAGAACGCCAATTCAATATCACAGCAGATTGACAGCCGTACTTCCGATGAATTGGACAAGGTTTCGCGCATACTGGACGCGGTTGCCCTTATCACCGAAAGGACCGAATCCCTGCTGCGGAATAACGACGGTAAAATCAATTCTTCCCTGGATGATGTTTACGGGGCGCTTGCCGATGTCCAGGCCATTACCTCCGAAATACGGCAGGGCAGAGGAAATATAGGCCAGGCCATTTACAATGATGATTTGTATAATAATCTGCTGGCAATTACGGAAAGCACCAATCAGACAGCCGTTAAACTTACAGAAGCCCTGGGCAGCATTAATACGCTCGCCGTCAATGCCGGCGGAGTAGTTGACAGCGCCGGAGAAATCCTTGACAAGGCCATGGGGCTGGGGATTCAGATTGATTCCGGAGCAAGGTATGATTTTTTCTCGCAGAATGTAAGGGCCGGCGCTTCGCTGCGGCTGGAACCCGCGTCCAATGACCGCTGGTACCGCATAGGGGTAACATCGGTTCCGGACGGCATCAGCCGCCGCACGATCAAGGAAACTACCGATAATCTGGGCGGCTACCAAAAAGAGGACACAACAGAAACCAGCTTTAGCTATGCCATTGATCTTGAACTTGCCAGGCGGTTTGGGCCCCTTACCCTGCGCGGAGGGCTTCTGGAAAACACGGCCGGTTTTGGTCTTGATGTCAGTCCTTTCAGCTGGATAAGCCTCTCCGGGGAAATGTTTAATTTTAAAACAGGCGAGCTGCCCAACCTGCGCGGTTCCCTGACCATTTATCCCTTCTTTGATCCCAATTCCAATTTACCCTGGAACTGGATTTACCTGCGCGGCGGAATCAACAACGCCCTCTCCGGCAACCGTGACTTCTTTATCGGAGGCGGCCTGCGTTTCGCGGACAGGGAAGTAAAAGGCCTGGTAGGTCTTGTGCCCGCGTTAAATTAATCCGGCTTATTTTTGCTGAACACCGAAAATTAATTTGTAAGGCTTTTAAAAAATAAATCTAAATTTGCTTTATTGCCAAAACTGCCCTGGAAGTATGAAGGGCCGCCGCCGCCCTTGCCGCCGCCGGCGGTTAATTTTTCGCGCAGCAACGGGCGCAGGTCTATTGCCTTGTTGCCGCAAAAGGCGGCGAATTTATTTTCGTTTTCGCTTACCAGGATAAAAATTACCGGGCTTAATTTTTCTGCCTGCTTGCCGATGTTTATTACATCGTCCATGTCCAGTTTATAGGTTTCGATAATTGCCTGGTTTGATAATATTTGGCTGCCTGGTTTTTTTATTAGGTCCTGTGCTTTGGCGTGATTGGATTCTTCTTTTAATTCTTTAAGTTTTGCTTCCAGGGCCGCTGTCTTGTCCATGTAATCATGAACTCCGCGGCCTGTTTCCTTTACCGGGACACTTAGGGCCTGCGAAATGATCTCCGCGTTATCCCTTAACAGGCGGCTGTCGTGCAAACAGCGGCGGCCGGCGATAAACGCAAGACGCATCATGCCCTTGTATTTTTCCGCACCCAGAATACGGAGCATGCCGATTTCTCCTGTTGATCTTAAGTGGGTGCCGCAGCAGGGGGAAAAATCCAAATCCTGTATCTCCAGCACCCTTATGACTTCTTTGCCTTTTGGGGGGATTTTGCGCAGGGGAAAAGAAGAGATGTCTTCCGGCGGGCATAGGTGAACAATGACCGGGCGGTTTTCTTCGATAATGTCAGCGGCGGTTTCCTCGGCCTGCAGCATTTTTTCCCTGCCGAGTTCGGAGGTCTTTATGTCAATAAAACAGGCTTCATCTCCAAGATGCATCGAGACTGTCGGAATATTCATGAGGCGGAACAGGATGCCCGACAGAAGATGCTGGCCTGTATGGCAAACCGAAAAGTCCCGCCGCCGGCGGCGATCAAGAACCAGTCCGGCCTTCCCTGGTATTATTTTGGATTCGCCGTCTTTGACCAAATGCAGGATTTCTTCGTCCTGTTCGATAACATCCAGTACAGGTACTCCGTTGATTGTTCCCCTGTCTGACGGCTGACCGCCGCCTTCCGGATAAAAAATTGTTTTATCAAGGAGAATCGCAGTCTGCGCCGCAGATTGCGTGGCAGTTTGGGGCCCTGTAAATGGCCGCACTTCCAAAATATTGGCTTCGAAGGATTCTGTCCCGGTTGAGTAATTAAAATTATAATATTCCCGGCTGGTTTCAACTTTCAAAATTTTTAACCTCCTCCAGTTTCTCCGCGATCATGTCGTCATCGTTAAAAATGAAGTACCCTTTTACTTTTTTACCGTCAATGGCTGATGGCAGCCAGTCCCTGTCGTCTTCCCACATTTTTTCCCAGGGAATATCGCCCAGGCCGCACCAAAAAGGTTCGGCTTCGTAACTGTTGGCAGGTTCTCCTTCCCAGGCATTGGAAATAAACGCTTCGCAGTATAATCTGTAACCTGTAGTAAAATGAAAATAAAGTTCGGCCCGTTTCTGAAGGCCAAGAGGGGTCATTGAAACTTCTTCCCGGCATTCCCGTACAGCGGCCTGCGCTGCGGTTTCTCCCTTTTCGATCCTGCCGCCGGGAGCGTTAATTTTGCCGGCGCCGAGTCCGGTTTTTTTGTGTATTAAAAGTGTGCGGTTTTGTTTTTTATCAATAATAAAAACGATTACGCTCTTTTCGTCCGGTGTCCAGACTTTCCAGTCAATGCTGTCAATATTAATACCGGAGTTGTTGTGTGTTTCATTCATAAAGTATTATTTTAACATCTTGGTTGATTCATGTACACGGATTATACTCGGATTATGAGAAACAAACTGACAGAGGAACTGGCAATCTGCGGTATCAATGCTGTAGCCGCGGCCGCGCAATATCATCCGGAATCCATTAACCGCCTGTTCCTCCGCGAGGAGAAGATCCAGTTATTTTCGGGGCTCTGTAAAAACCTCGCGGAACGTAAAAGGCCCTATAAAATATGCGAAGACGAGGAACTTGAAAAAATCTGCAAGACAAGCCACCACCAGGGTGTTGTTGCCATGATTTACGCGCCTGAACTTTTACCATTAAACCGCGAAGATCTTGATGAATGGGCGCAGAAGGGAATTACGGGCCTGGTGCTTCATTCAATAGGAAATGATCATAACTTCGGCGCCATTGTAAGGTCGGCAGCCTTTTTTGATGCCCCCCTGATTATAATGTCGGAATCCGATCCCGGCGCCCAGCTTACTACGAGCGCTTACCGTATAGCAGAGGGCGGCATGGAACACGTCAGGATCCGCACCGTAAGGGATACCGCGGCCCTGTTAAGAGACGCCTCCCGCCGGATTATAACCGTCGGAGCGGAAATGCGGGCCAGGCAGCGTATAGGAGACCTGGTTCAGATTATTAATGAAAAAAAATCAACACTGCGCGATGACTCCGGCGGCCAGTCCGGGCGGCCCGGAATCGCCGTTGTTCTGGGCAATGAAGAAACCGGCCTGCCCCGGGAAGTTACCGACAGATGTACTGTTCTGGTAAGAATCCCGGGCACAGGCCTTATGGAAAGCCTTAATGTCGCGCAGGCGGCAAACCTGTTTTTATACGAACTTTTTAATATTTAAAAATAATGCGGTTTCCCGGATTTTGCGGAAATATAGATGCCCTCAAGAATCTGGGTAACAACCGCGGCCTGCTCCGGCAATACATATAGTTTGCCTTTGCCGCGAATGGCGCTGGCAAATGTCTGGGCTTCCAGGTCTTCCGGTTTTGCGGAAACGCCGTCATAAAAAGCAACGCCCCCGGCTTTGACATTGGGGGTCAGCGTATATTGCCGGCCGTTTTTTACGCCGTTCATTACCAGACACCCGGCTTCCGGCATATCCGCGCCGCCCTTTGTACCGCACAGGGTGGTAACCGCCTCGCGCACTTCGGTTGTGTTTAAGGCCCAGCTTGACTGTAGAATAATTGTTGCGCCGTTCTTCATTACGATAAAACCAAACGCGGAATCTTCTACCGTGAATTTTTTGGGATCCCAGTCACCCCAGGCGTTTCCCGCGTTTTTGTCTTTGTTCAGTTTATGGTAGGTAGTGCCGACAGCGTATGCGGGTTCGTAATTGTCCATCATAAAAAGGGTCAAATCCAGCGCGTGGGTTCCGATGTCAATGAGGGGGCCGCCGCCCTGTTTTTCTTCATCAAGAAAAACTCCCCAGGTAGGAACCGCCCGGCGCCTGATTGCCGTTGCCTTTGCGAAATAGATTTCCCCCAGAGCGCCGGTCTGGCATTCCTGCTTGAGGTAGAGGCTGTCCGCCCTGTAACGGCCCTGGTAGCCGATAGTAAGAAGTTTCTTGCTTTCATCGCGGGCCGCGATCATTGCCTGTGCTTCTTTATAGTTCTTGGCCATGGGCTTTTCACACAGCACGTTTTTGCCGGACTTGAGGGCGGCAATTGAAATCTCACTGTGTGAAATATTGGGCGTAAGGACAAAAACGGCGTCCAGGTCTTCCTTTAGAAGTTCCCGGTAATCGGTAAAGATTTTTCCTTTACCGCCCGAATATTCCAGATTGGCTTTTTTTGCCCGTTCCGGAACAATATCACAGAAAGCGGCAATTTCCACATCCTGGAGGTTTTTGATTGCGGGAAGATGTTTGCCGTTGGCAATACCGCCGCAGCCGACTAAACCATAACGTAATTTTTTGGCCATATTATGCTCCTTTAAGATTGTAATTTTTGTTAGCTTGCAAAGAAACGCTGCCGCTGCGCCCATAATCCGAGCGCCGGATTGGGCACATAGAAAAATTTTTCGCCGTCGGTATGTGTGTTCCAGCCCAAAGACAGTTTGTTAATATCATAGCGTTTTTGGGCTTCTTCGAGGCTGCCCCATTGGAACCCCGCGGATTCAATTTCATTTTTACTTACTTTGGGGCCGGGACAATATTTTATCGTAAAGCGGCCTTCACTGCAGCCGTGGATTAAGTGGGCGGCCACGCTCAGGTTTTGGGCGAGTTCTTTTTCCCTGTTTACTTTTTCCAGAATTACCGCGCTTGGGTTGTAGCCGTATTTGCGGATTAGTTTGTCAACTTCCAGGTCTTCGCCGAATCGTTCCAGACCCGGCGCGAGTATTAACAGTTCACCGCCGTCTGCCATGGCCATACGGGTCCGGTAGACAGCCTTGTTACCCAGCCATGTTGTTCTGAATTCCTCCGGCTCTAGATATACAACCGCTTTTTTAACCGGCTCATCCAGAATATCCACATTTACTTTTGCGGCAAGCGCGGCGGCTTTTTCAAAACATTCCCTGCCAAACCCGATAAACAATCCCCTTATTGCGGTTGACGGGCCTGCGGCTTCTCCGGGTTTCCTTGATCCGACCACTGTTAAGACGTAAAGCACGGGAGGCAGTTTGCCGCCGAATCTGGCGAAGCCTTCGTCGAACATTCTCCTTACCGGAGTGTCCAAACGGCCCATCATTTTTTCCATGCCATAAGCCGCGCCGGCAAAATGGCTTTTGTCGATGGCTTCCTTGCCCCCGGTTCCCACAAACAGGTTCTTTGTATGGTTGGCCATACCGATTACTTCATGTGGGACAACCTGGCCTATGGAAATAACCATGGAAAATTTACCTTCGGTGAGAAGTTTATTTACCTGTACCGGCCAGTCATATTTAACCTTGCCGTCTGTGTTCTTTTCGATCCAGCCCTCTTCGATACGGCCCAGTTCCTTTACATCGTTGCGCCAGTCGTGCACCAGGAATTTTCCGGCCGGTGTTTTGGGAAACATCCTTTTGATTTCTTCCGGGGTCATAGCCATGTGGGTGCCAAGCGCCGGCATCACCGCCCCAAGCCTGGAGCCCAGAACGCCTGAGGCAATATCGGTCAGGTAACCGGCCCTGGAGTAAAACCGGGTAATGTCCGGAGGAAGTATCAGGACCGGCCCGGAGTTTTTATTATCCGCAAGAGCCTGCGAAAGAACGCCGGCCAGTAACTCACCGGCTTCCTTCTCCGATAATTCCAAATCAGGGCCGCCCCTGGCTATATAAGTTTTTTGTTCCATCGTACACACCTTAATAAAATTACTTTATCACAGAAATTATTTTGTTTTGGTTTCTGTAAACTGGTTAACCATCAGCGCGGGCTGATGCGTGGCGTCCAGTGTATCCCGCCACAGGTTGCCCTCGGGATCGACCTGGTTTCTGGAGGAAATTACCGCCTTGATCGGCACGTGGACAAATTCGTTGTTTACCAGCCCGATGATCATTTTGGTTTTGCCCGCCATTGCCGCGTGGACCGCCGCGTTTCCCAGCCTCTCGCAGTAAATGGAATCAGATGGATTTGCGGGAGCGGAACGGATTATATAACTGGGATCGATATATTTGAGGTTAATTTCAATCTTTTTTTCGTCAAAATATTTGTTGATTCTGTCACGCAGATAAACGCCCACATCTGCCATCTTGGGATTGCCGCTGGCGTCTGTCTTCTTGTCGGTCATAAGCTGATCCTGCATCGCGCCTTCGGCGATAACGATGACCGCGTGGTGGCGGTTCATCATACGTTTTTCAAGGTGTGTCAGGAAACCGTTGTAGCCTTCAAGGTTAAAGGGAACTTCAGGAATAAGGACGAAATTGACTTCGTGGCTGGCAAGGGCCGTATGCGCCGCGATAAAACCGGATTCACGTCCCATTACCTTTACCAGGCCGATTCCGTTTATCGCGGAATTTGCTTCCATGTGCGCTGCCGCGACAACTTCAACAGCCTTGTCAACGGCGGTATCAAAACCGAATGATTTCTGGATTATGGCGAAGTCATTGTCAACGGTTTTTGGAATTCCTACCAGGGCGATTTTAAGCTTGCGTCTTTCCATTTCCTCGGCGATTTCCAGACTTCCGTGCTGGGTACCGTCTCCGCCGATTGTAAAAAGCATGTTGAGATTTAGCTGTTCAATTGCGTCAACAATCTTGGCGGTTTCCCTGCCGCCGCCGCGCGAACTGCCCAGGAAGGTGCCCCCGAGTTTATGGATGTCGTCGACAACATCCGGATCCAGGCGTTTGATTCCGTATTGATATTCGGGCAGAAATCCCTTGTATCCATACTGAATGCCGGAAATTCGTTTTACCCCGTAACGGTACCAGAGACAGCGGGTCACCGAGCGGATTACGTCATTGAGGCCCGGGCAAAGGCCGCCGCAGGTAACTATGCCCGCGTGTACATGGGCCGGAGTAAAATAAATCATTTCCCGGGGGCCTGCACATTCCAGGATATGGCTCCGTTTGAGCGGCGCCTGCGCCCCGACTTTTACTTCGGTCTGATACCGTACATACTGCTTGTCCGTAACATAATTCGCGACCAAATCGCCCCTGGTTGTTGACATGGCAATCGGAGATCTTATGTTGCGGTTGCCCAGTTCATCTATGGTAAAATCAAAATTTGCGGCCATAAATTTTCCTTTTTATGTAAAATTAATTTTTTATATTATAAAACTTTGCGGACGGATTCGCAAGCAATTAGGAAACTACTGTTTTTAGTAAACTACAGTTTCTAGGAAACTACTGTTTCCAACGCCACTTCCATCATTGCTGTAAACGTAGTCTGCCTTTCCTGCGGAGTGGTGGCTTCTCCGGTAACCAGGCTGTCCGAAATTGTAAGCATACAAAGGGCTTCCCTGTTGTATTTTGCCGCGAGCGTATACAGTTCCGCGGTTTCCATTTCCACGGCCAGGCAGCCGAACTTTGCCCATAATTTCCAGTCATCGGGATTTTCGGTATAGAACATATCCGAGGAAATTACCGGTCCGGCCTTGGGTGAAAATCCCTTGGCCTGCGCTATGTCCCAGGCTGCCTTAATCAGTCTCCAGGACGCGGTGGGCGCGTAACTTCTGCCCCCGAACCGGATTTTGTTTGCGCCGGAATCCGTACTTGCGGACAGCGCGATAACCAGGTCGCGCAGTTTTACATCTTCCCGGATTGCACCGGCCGTTCCTATGCGGATCGCCTTCTGCACACCGTAATCCCTGAAGAGCTCATTTACGTAAATTGATATTGAGGGAATACCCATACCTGTCCCCTGTACAGAGACTTTTTTCCCCTTGTACAGTCCGGTATATCCCAGCATGTTTCTGATATCATTGTATTGTTTGGGATTTTCCAAAAAATTTTCCGCGATGAATTTTGCCCGCAGGGGATCTCCGGGCAGCAGTATGGAATCCGCAATTTCCCCATTTTTGGCAGTGATATGGATCGACATGATTTCTCCTCTTTTTTATATGTTCATATATGTTTTTTAATATAAAAGCAATTGAGTAAAAATAATAGATGTTTTTATAGACAATTTTTTTATAACTATTTATATTTACTGAATGGACAGCAAATTAGGCATTGGAATAGACACCGGCGGAACTTACACCGATGCAGTCATCTATGATTTTTCGGAAAATAAATTAATCGCAGCCGCAAAAGCTTTAACTACCAGACAGGATTTATCCATCGGTATTCTGGAAGCACTGTCGGCTCTGCCCGCGGATAAACTCAAACTCGCGGATTTTTTATCTCTTTCCACAACCCTGGCCACCAATGCCTGCGTGGAAGATCGCGGAGGCAGGGCCAAGCTTGTTTTTTTGGGCGGCGACGGGAAAGTTATTAATGAACTGGGAGGCAAATACGGGCTTCCTCCGGCCGGCGAAATTCATATTCAGGATAGCTATACAACTTTTTCAGGCCAGGCTGAAAGGGAACCGGACTGGGATTTGCTTACCAAAAGTATAAAAGAAAAATTCAATAACCTCGACGGCGCGGGAATAATAGAACTTTACGCGATGAAGAATAACGCCGTGCTGGAAAAAAAAGCGGCTTCGCTGTTCCGCGAAATTTATCCGATTCCGGTTGTCTGCGGTTATGAACTGTTCAGCGATTTGAACAGTCTGCAGAGAGCGGCCGGCACCTTGCTTAACGCAAGGCTATTCCCGGTGATCAAGGAATTTCTTGACGCGATTAAAAAGGCCATGGCCGAAAGGGAAATAAATGCCAGGACCGTTATTGTACGGAGCGATTGCAGTCTTATGTCAGAAGAGTTTGCCTGTGTCCGTCCGGTGGAGACATTGCTTTCCGGACCTGCCGCCAGTATTTCCGGCGGGAATTTGCTGTCGGATCAAAAGGACTGTATCATTATTGATATGGGCGGCACTACAACCGATATCGCGCTTGTGGAAAACGGAAATCCGGTAATGGCGGAAGACGGGATTTCGGTCGGCAAATGGAAAACTTTTGTTAAGGGATTTGCCGTAAGAACCTTTGGGCTGGGCGGCGATACCGCCGTTCATTTTGATGACAACGGTATTTATCTTGAAGACTACAGGGTGCAGCCGCTGTGCGTTGCCGCCGCCAAATATCCTGCTGTGACAGACAGGCTCCGTGAACTGGCGCAGGCGCATACCAAACATTCGCTTTTTATTTACGAACATTTTATTCTTGGCAGCGGGATCAGGGACTCCGGCCGTTATACGGAAGACGAAAAAAAATTCTGTAAAATACTGGAAAATGGCCCGCTTCCGGTAAGGGAAGCTGCGGAGCTTATGGGTTCAGATATTTATAATTTTAATCCGCAGCGGCTGCTTGCCGAAGGCGTGGTTCTGAAGTGCGGTTTTACCCCAACCGATGTAATGCATTTAAAAAATGATTTCTCAGCGTATTCGGCAGAAGCTTCGCTTATGGCCGCCAAACACATTGCCTTTAACACGGATATTTCTGTCGAACAATTGTGCGGTCTTGTATACGATGAAGTAAAACGCAAACTCTATTTTGAAATCTGCAATATGCTGCTGGAAAATCACGATCGCAAGTTCCATAAAAAAACAACAGAAAAAGAAACCAAATATTTTATACAAAAAAGTTACGAAGCCGCTTTAAGGGGAAGCCCGGACAGGCTCCTGGATTTTGGTTTTAAAACAGCTTATCCCCTGGTCGGACTGGGAGCGCCGATCCGCGTCTTCCTTGATGATGTGGCCCGGCTGCTTGGGACAACTGCAATTGTTCCGCAGCATTACGAAGTCGCAAACGCGCTTGGCGCTGTCGCCGGCAAAATAAGGGCCTCCTATACTGTGGAGATACGTCCGGATTACAGCAGAGACGGAATTACCGGCTTTAAGGTTTTTGGTTTTAGCGGGACCGGGCAGTTCCGCACCGCGGCGGAGGCCGGGACTTTTGCAGCCGCCGAAGCGGAGGCCGGAGCGCGCGCGGAGATTGTGAAACGCGGGGGGAGGGGAGAGCCGGCGATTACCGTTGAATTTAACAAGCATGAAGGCAAAACAAAAAACGGCTCCGTATACCTTGGGACTTCAGTTACCGCCCTGGCTGTCACCGCTTTCCATTAGCAGATCTTTTGGTCCGTACGATAACGCCGCCAGGATTCGTCTTTTTACTTCGCTCCTGCTGCCGCAGAGTTCCGCAATTTTTTTCCTGACTTCCCTTCGTCCTGAATTTTCTCCGTATGCGCAGGTGCAGACCGAACCCAAAATGCCGAGTTCCCGTGCGCAGGCGATAATTTGTTTTTCTTCCAGATAGGCCAGCGGCCGGATCAGACTTACAGGATATTTTTTATACGCAAGCAAAACCGGCATTGCGGTTAACTGCCCCTTGTTTATCATGTTCATAAAAAAAGTTTCGATGATGTCGTCAAGATGATGGCCCAGGGCGATCTTGTTATAATTATTTTCGATTGCGTAACGCAGCAGCTCCGTGCGTCTCTGCGTTGAACACCAGTAACAGTTCATTTCCCTGCCTGGTTTAAGTCTTCCCTCCACAGGAATACTAATGTCCTCATAAGGGATGTTCCATTCCGAGCAAAATCCGCCGAGATTTGGATTGCAGTTATTCCCGTCAAAATCATTGGAAATATGAAGGGCCTTTAACTCGTAATTTATTTTTATTACAGACTGCAGCCTGGACAGCGCCCAGGTCAGGACAGTGGAATCCTTGCCGCCTGACGCGCCTATAAGAATACGGTCGCCGGGGCCGATTAGCCCGCGTTCCATGATTACTTTGGTACAGAGTTTTTCAACAATGGTGTCGGCGTTAGCCCTGCGCAGAAAACGGTTGCTCATGATTCTCCGCAGCGATTTAAATTGCTGCGATTACTATCGCAACGATTAATATCGAAAATATCCCGGATTACCAGACTTGCCAGGATCATGCCCGCCGCGGCTGTTACCGTAACAGCGCTTCCGTTAATTTTTTTATCTCCCGGCGTAATTGGTTTTTCATCACTGTAAACAGCGGTAAAGTTCGCGCTAAAGCCGCGTTTACGAAGGCCTTCGCGGACACGCCGTGCCAGCGGACAGCCGGATGTTTCCCAGATATCGGCGGTGCGCAGCCTGGTTGGATCGAGCCTTAGAGCCATTCCCATTGAAGAAAATAAAGTTACACCGCAGCGGACAGCGCATTCAATCAAGTCGAGTTTGCTTTCTATACTGTCAATGGCATCGATAATGTAATCGGCATTGGGGATGCCGAATTCCATCGCGGTTTTCTCCTGAATTTCTAAATTGTTTTTATTATCATTATTTCCTTGGCACGAAAAAAATTTATCAATAACATCAACGTTACATTCAGGATTAATTTCTTTTAACCTCGCAGCGAGAACTTCGGTTTTGGCCAAACCGATTGTTTTTGCCGTAGCTTCAATTTGTCTGTTGATATTGGTAATATCAATTGTGTCATAATCAACAAGGATAATGCTCCCTATGCCGGAACGGACCAAAGCTTCCGCGCACCAGCTTCCGACACCGCCCAGGCCAAAGATAATAACTTTTGTACCGGCAAGTGCCGAGGCCGCGTCATTGCCGATGAGAAGGGACAGTCTTTGGAAAGCCGGATTGATATTCATTATAATGATTGTACTTATAATTATTATTGGTTAATAGAGTATTTTTTGGAGGGAATTATGCTGAATATAGATTTAAACGAAATTGATGACAGCCTGCGGATTGAAGAAATTTGTACCGCGCCCCTGCCGTACAGGAGACCCAGGATTGCGGGTAAAAACGCAAGACTTGATACACACGGATGGGGAGGAGAAACTCCGATCGCCGTCATCAAAGCCGGCGGAATTGAAGGCTTTGGCTGGAGTGCGATCAACAAACGCCGGGCTGAACAATTGACCGGGCTTCCCCTGCGTGCGTTATTTGATGATAACAGGATGCTTGCGGCGCAATACCGCTGCATTGAGTTTCCGATTCTGGACTGGCTGGGTAATTATTTTAAAAAGCCGGTTTACAAACTGGCTGCCAAAACCCCCGATTCGATCGCCGGCAAATTTTCGGTTCCTGTTTATGATACCACAATTTATTTCGATGAACTCCATATCGAAAACAACCGTGAGGCGCTGGATTTTATTTTGGGAGAAGTATCAGAAGGTCTTGCTGCCGGCCACCGGAATTTCAAAATAAAAATCGGCCGCGGCGCGATGTGGATGCCGCTTGCCCGGGGCCTTGAGCGGGATATCGAAATTGTGAATGCTGTACGCGTCCTGATCGGAGACGGTAAAATAATGGCAGACGCCAATAACGGGTATAACCTGAACATCGCCAAAGAATTTTTGCTGGCTGTAAAAGAATCAAACCTATATTGGCTGGAAGAAGCATTTTATGAGGACAATATGCTTTACGCCAATCTAAAAACATGGATGAAGGAAAACAACATCAAAACCCTGATAGCCGACGGCGAAGGACAGGCAAGTCCATCGCTTGTTGACTGGGCAAAAAAAGGTTTAATTGACATAATCCAGTACGACCTGCGCGGTTACGGATTCTTTAGCCTGATGGAACTGTGCAGGGAAACTGAACCGTTCGGCATACTCTGCGCCCCCCATAATTACGGCGGATTCTACGGAAACTTCGCCTGCGGCCACCTTGCCGCCTGTACCGGTAAATTCGCCCTTGTCGAGTACGACGCGGCCGATGCCGAAGGAATTGACAGATCCGCCTACAGCATAAAGAACGGTTTTTTGGAAATTCCGCAATCCAGCGGATTTGGCCTGGCTTTGGACCGCCGGATTTTTGATAAACAATGTGATTTGAAAGGGTTTAAGGCAAAATTTGGGCATTAGACACCGGAATTTATGCGTTTTTCCGCAGAAAAGATGATTAAAATGAAAATTCGCTTGACATAATCCCAAAAAGAAAGTAGGGTAATAGAACTTATTAACGCAGGGTAGAGCAGTTGGCAGCTCGTCGGGCTCATAACCCGGAGGTCACAGGTTCGAGTCCTGTCCCTGCTAGACTGTAATTCCTTATGGGATAACAAAATAGTTTAAGACCACCGGAAACACCGGCGCCTTAACTCCAAGACCAGTGAGAAAAAAGGTAGAAACACCTTTCTCAGAGGAGGAGTGATGCGCCGTTATTATTTGCATACAAGACACAACGGTATATTTTACACAGAACTTGTTGATCCACAAACTGGAGTAAAGCTCACAGCCCGATCGACCGGAACAAAGAACCGGGATGAAGCCTTGCTAATTATTGCCGAATGGCTCAAATCCGGCATTCCGACCGGCAGGTCCGTAAACCCCGGACTTTGGAGGCGGCAACAGGGATTGAAAATATCATGAAAACAATGAAAAGGACGGAACTTAATTCAGATGACGCCTTGCGAATTGTCCAGGCATTGAAGGATCGGGGATTAATTGATGTTGCGGCGGTAAAGTCTGGGAAGGGAACGGTTTCATTTTCAGAGTTTCTTAAAGAGTTCTGGAATCATGAAACTTCGCCTTACATTCGAGAAAAATTAGCACATGGGCAGAGTATTGGGAAGCGGCATTGTTATGAAAGCACGAGTCGATTTAATAAACACTGGGAACCGGCTTTCCGGGGCCGCACTCTCAACAGCATTACCAGGCAGGACCTGAAAGACTTCTCGCTTTCGCTCGCCGAAAGCGGTCAAGCGCCAGCGTCAGTCAACAAAGTCATGGCTGTTGGTACAACATGCCTGGCATGGGCTTTCCGGGAAGGGATGATACCGGCAGATCCAACTGTGGGCTTGGTCAGTTTCACCGGAGAAACGAAAAAACGAGGTGTATTGACACCCCTTGAAGCGCAGGTTTTATTTGCCAGCTCATGGAAAGACAAACGGGCTTATACCGCTTCCCTTTTGGCCTGTACTACCGGTCTAAGAAGTGGTGAAGTATTGGCCCTTAAACAGGAAGATATCGAAGCCCGGACTTTACGCATACAACATTCATGGAGCGCTTACGACGGTCTAAAATGTCCGAAAAATGGTGAAACCCGGCGGGTATTTCTTTTACCTGAAGTAAAAACAAAACTGCTTGAACTTGCTAATAATAATCCATATGGGAAAGATGGATTTATTTTTCACAGTAACCTGAAAAATAAACCTATAGATCGAAATGTCTTACTTGACGGGTTGCATGATGCATTAATCGGAATCGGGATTGACCCTGTGTTGCGGAGAATCGTGTTTCATTCATGGCGGCATTATTACGCAGCCCGGATGGTGGACCGTATGACTGCTGATCAGGTGAGCCGTATAACAGGGCATAAGAGCAGGGCAGTTTTTGAAGAATACGCTGATCACATCACCGAAGAAAATCTTGAAGAAGTCGGCAGGGTTGGCGCCGAAGTGTTTGGGAACATCTTGCAATTCAAGATAGGGGCTTGATGTGGAAGCTTTTGAATGCTGGGAATAATTACGGACCGGAAGGTATCATAAAACCTTCCAGGATATGTGAGAAGGGCCATAAGACGCGCCTGATTAATCTGGATGTGAAATTATCCATCCAGGGCTGTTACGATGCGAAATCGTCGGGGGAGGGAGAAAAGAGTGAGAAATGGGAATGATAATGAATTAACTGAATTTGAATTAAAAAAGAGAATCAATAAGTATAATAAAGATGAACTTCTCGAATATTTATCAGGTATTTCTGAAGAACAAAAACTAAAACTTGTATATTTTATGCGATATGATAATCAGTTCCAACAATCGATTCTTCAAAAAATAGATTCTTTTGCACTGTTTCCAGGCGAAAAGGAACTATTAAAAGAAGAAGATTTATTTTCTGGATTGTTGAAAACAGATACGATGATCGTTTGACACAAGATAATTATCTCAATTTTATAAAATGCGATCTTAAAGAAGATACAATAAAACGGTACTTTCAAGATGCCAGAGATGAAAATAAAGATAAAAGATAAAAAACGGATTAATCCAGTATAGATTCAGTATAATTCCAGTTTTGCATACAGGTTATTTAAGCATTATCCTACGAAACACAGACCGCTTGAGCGGTTTAATGTTATCATGGGAGGGCTAAAATGCTCTTTTCAGTTTTGCAAGTCTCCGAGAGACTGGGTGTTTCAGAAATTACCGTGAGGCGGCTAATCAAACTCCGACGAATCTCATACAGGAAAATCGGTGATCGGTATTTATTTTCAGAAGCTGATATTTCTTCATATCTGGATTCCATAAGCGTTCCGGCGATCCCACGGCAAGGGGAGGCATTCCATGCATGATATAAGAAAACCCCTTCAAGGTTTGCGGCCTGTCCGGGGCGGTGATGACAATTCTACTTTATCACAGAACGAGAATTATTCCAACATACCGGCGGCAGTAATTGAAAAACTTGAAAACGAAACACGAGGCATAAATTTCGGCGTTGTATCGCTCATTGTTTCTATACGTGATTTTCATCGGACATATAGAATTGAGAAGACTGTGTCTGTGTTAACCGGGGTATAAGCATGGCTGGAGATTATTTACTAACACCTCATAAACTCTGGGAAGCTCTTGAAGCCGGGAACCTTTCTGAAATTGAACAATATCGTTTTCTGAAAAAAGTATTGATATATGAACAAACCCGGGTAGAACCAAATTTTTCCAAAGGAGAAGAATTTTCATTATGGATAATGTACAAGCCTGAACTTGAAAAAAATATGGAAAAATGGGAAGCCGAGGTAAAACGCAGAGCAGAACTTGGCAAAGCTGGGGGTTCTTCCAGGTCTGAATTAAAAATAAAAAAAGCTCTTGAAAACGGTAAATTGGGAGGAGCACCGGAGGGAAACCAAAATGCCAAAAAACAAACCTTTGAAGATTATCATGATAATATAACTCAAAATAATTCAACTCAATCACTGCTTAGGTTGCCTAATGAGAACAATTCAACCCAAGCTGATAATGATAATGATATTGGTAATGGTTATGTATATAATAATGTGAATGTAAATAGCCCCGCGATTGATGGCGGGGAAAATACCCTCACCATTATATTTATTAAAATTCAAAAAATTTCCAAGGAAGTAGGATTCGATCTTGATGATGCAGCGGTAAAACGAATTCAAGCGAACGGGCTTGATCCCTTCTGGCTTAAGGACCCATATAGCTTTTTACGATTCACAGCAGAAATCCTACGCAAACAATATCCAAAGAAGACAGATGATGACCTTAAAAAAATGTATTATGCTGCTCTCTTTAAACCTTGGAATGATCTAATCGAAGGGTTTCCATCATGGAGAGCAGGCCAGGAACGTATTGCTGAAAATAGAACTTCCGCAGCGGAAAAGGAATATCGTATTACCGAGGCCCGGGCAAATCCTCCCAGGACATGTTTTTTTTGTGGTACAAATCTGGAAGAATTTTTCAATGATAGAAGTAGATGTCCGAAATGTAAAGCAATTTGTATCCTTAATGAGTCAGGGTTGTACCAGTGGGATGAATCACTTGATATAGTTGAGGAATTCGCAAGATTAGCCGGGAAAAAAGAACTTCCAGAACAAGTCAGCCAAGTACAAATGGGACTACCAGATAAACCATTTGATCCCAGTGAGATTGAGTTTTGAAAACAACAGCCATGGTACAGGAATTAAACATAGTGTGAACTGGAACAATCTAAAAAATTTTTAAAATGAAGCAGAGGTGATATAAAATTATGAAAAAATACGAAAAACAATTGGAACCGAAACAGGCGGCATTTTGCCGGGAGTACATCAAGGACTGTAACGCGACTCAGGCGGCGGTTCGGGCTGGATATTCGCCGAAGACTGCACAGTCGCAATCAGCGCGTCTGTTATTAAAAGTTATGGTTCAAAACGAAATTTCCAAGCTCATAAAACAAGCCCTCGAATTATCGCTGCTAGTCCTCAAGAAGCAAATCTTCGACAAGTGGTATATTCGAGCGTTTTACAATCCGGCGGATATAATCACCGCCGGCGGCGCTTTGAAATATTCATTGGCGGAACTCAGTGAAAAAGGTTTGGCCGCGGCCGTTGAAGGTGTGGAAACGAAAATCAATCCCCAGGGAATCGAAACCGTAAAAGTCAAATTGGCTGACCGTGATATTGCGCTAGACATGCTGGCTAAGTACATCCAGATGATCAAGCCTCCGACGGTTGAAATAACAGGCGGAATCCAGCTAATAAAAGTTGATGATTTTGATATAAAAGCATTGCGGTAAAACCTTTCACAGACCCATAGACCTCGAATCTTGAAAAATAGCCACGGTGAAGCTTGTAAGAGTCTTCTCGCGCATCCTGGGGCATTTTCTAGCGTGTCCGTGACTTCTGTTTGTTATAGGTATTTCGGATAATTCTGAGTATTGGAATTTTATTTTTTACAGATTTACAAAACCGGTTCTTAGATACATTATAATGACCTTGCGATAGAATGGTTTACCCCCGTATATAATAATTTATTGGTTTTTATTCACTGATAACGTTATATTATCAGTTATATGAATAAGCCGAAAAGCAAGGGGGAAAAAGACATGAACGCGATAGCCCAGAGGATCACAGCGACACCCGCAGGAAACCCGCAAAAATTGGCTATGAGGATTAAACAGGAAGCGCCAACCCTGGCCGACCTGAACAATGAGCAGCTGGAACAGATCGCTAAAATTGTAATGTCACAGCGCCTTGTCGCCGAACTTCATACGGCCGTAAACCTTGCCGGGATAGACTGGCAGAAACAAAAAGCCGTATTTCTTGAAAACGCCGGGCAGGAACAAAGCGCCCACACACGCCGGGGTTATGATAACGCTCTGGGCAAACTGGAAGCCTGGGCCGCAGGGCAGGGAATCAAAGCCCTAGAATTGAACCCCGCACAGGCTGACGATTTTATTTATTCCCTGAAAGCCGCCGGGTCCGCCCCGGCCTCCGTCCGCCTGACCGCTGCGGCCGCATCCAGTTTTTACACCTTCCTACACCGCCGCCATAAAGAGATTGAAAACCCCTTCCGGGGAACGAAGGCCCGGCCAAAAGAAAAAGCCTCCCGCCCACTTGTCATTCCCTCCGTTGGGGAAGTTGAAATAATCCTCCGGGAACTCCCCGCGAATCTGGGCGCCGCCGTGTCAATTATGGCGGGTTTAGGCCTCCGGGCCGGAGCCTTGCCGGATCTGTCCATTAAAGGGGACAGGTACACTTCCCACAGCAAGGGGAAAGATATTTCCGGACCGCTTCCGGCGAAAATACTGGAAGTGATAAAAGCCGCCGCCCTCCCCCTCCGGGAACCATTTGCCGGCCGCACGGCAAACAGCATTGAACTGGCTATCGCATACCACATAAAAAAACTTTTCCGGGAAGGGAAGATCGGTGGCGCCTATTCCTGCCATGACTTCCGGCACTTTTTTGCGGTTACCCATTACCGGAAATATAAGGACATTTACGCGATACAGAAAGCCTTGAACCATTCCAGTATTGCCATTACTGAAAGATACCTCCGGGGCCTGGGAGAAATGTAGCAAAGTCCCGGATTGTAGCGGAAAATCATAACCGTTTTTTTGCGGGGAATAAATTGACGGGTTACTTAATAACCGGAAAGAGACATAAAAAGTGGTAACTTGGTTCTTTTCTCAATGTGACTTTTTCATCCAAATGAGGTATATTTTATGTATCTGAGTTGCCCGAGAATTAGCGCTTAGGGGGTGTTATACACTGATTGGACTGCGCCCTTACCTATCCAGACTTGAGGAAAGAGAGCGAAGACGTGCAAGACGTAAGCTGGGGGCCGAAAGGCAGCATTTAAGCATCGCTCCGCCTTTTTTGGCGATACCTCGCTGCGGGCGTGCCGTTAAATCGGTGCCGAGCGTCTGGAAGGGTATCGCCATTTTTTTCAAGTGTGGAATAAATCACATGGATAATATAACCCTGAAATTAGACAAAGAAAACTTTCCCTTCGTACTTCGGCAATACGGTCCTGAGGGTGCAAAAAAAATGGCCATTGATATGTGCCTGGTACGGAAGCAGGAAATAACGGAAGCCAATCTCTACAGTTGCCTCTCGACCCTGGAAACCGACCTGACAGAAATGTTCGGAGAATAAAATGTTTGTTTCCGGAAGTTATTATGCAGTTGGCGGGAACATAGGACCCGAAAGCCTCCACAATGTATTCCAAAATGCATCAATAGAAAATGTGATAGTTAAATTATAAAGGTCTGAAAAACAGCGATTTTGTGGAGTTTTGTGGAGTTTTGCATGATCAAGTCAGCCTCAGACAGGCCTCCGGGGCTGGCCCGGCTTGCTGATTACTCAATACACGAATTTCATACGATTTTAAACCGTCATGATCATTGGGATATTTAGCACTTTCAGATCGGTACAATAGATTGCTTCCCCAGGAATACAAAAAAGGGGCCTGAAACAAAGTTCGGTATCTCAATGTAATCCCCATGCCCATTCGTAGATATTTCCCGTTATGTCGAAAATGCCCAATTTATTGGATAATTTTTTCCCAACTTCATGGGTCATATCGGAAGAATTTAAACCGTACCATGCATAATTCTCAATCTCCCAGCACGAATGAAAGGGCTAGAAATATCAGGTCCAACCGACAAAAAATAGTTTGTTGTTGCATATACAACCTCCGCTATTAAAATCGGTGAACCCGGAAGGCGGGGCCCGGACAGGGTAGAACATGGGACACAATACCGCAGACAGGGGCCGGAAACCTTTCAGGACGCATATAGTGGGACACAGACGGGAGCGGGGAGGGCAGGGCATACAAAGGGATACCGGACGCAATACTGGGCTTCTATAGGGCGATGGGCAAACTAGGAAAAAACTATGATAAAATCAGGTTACTTAATAACTAGGCCACGCGGGGATTTATTCATTATCACCCCACGGGTCCCTGAGGGGCTTTAACAATTCAATAAAATCATGGTAAACCGCATCCGTTTCTTTGGTTAATTTTATATCCATTCCGCCGCCGAGGGCATGAAGGAATTCCGACATGGCGCGGGACACAGCCTTTTTAATTTCCGGGGATCTGTCTGTCGCCCCGATGGACGTTTCACGAATAACCGCAGCCACTTTTACAGCCCCGGACTTCCTGTCTCTTTCTCGGTCTGCTTTTTCCCATGCCGGGATTTGCCAGAAGCCGGCCTCTGTCATTCTTTCCCGGACATCGGCAGGGTAGGGGAGGTCCCACAATAAAACCTGTTTGAACCCCTGGGCCTTCATGCTTTCCCTATGCCGTTTTTGTTTTTCGTTATCTTTTTTCCGCTTCTCTTTTTCTTTCCGGCGCATTGCGTCCCCGGCAAGGTTCGCGGCCTGGGCCTCCAGGCTTAATTCCAGTGTTTTTCTTTTTGATATGCTCTCCTCCTCCTAATTTTTATCGGTTACTTAATAACCCGTCTTTATTCTCATAACAAATATACTGTAAAAACGCCTTGAAAACAAATGTATATTTACTTGTAAAACACTTGACTATATACCGATAAAATAGATATGTTTTAGTATAGCATTTTGCTTTACAGAGTTTTGGGAGGGTAAAATGAAAACCGTTTGTTTTTCCTTACAAAAAGGCGGCGTAGGTAAAAGCAGCTTATCAATGGCGCTGGCTGGGGAGCTGGCCGTAACCTATGGACCTACTGTTTTGATTGACGGAGATCCGCAGGGTAACATAACCGGGCAGCTTTATCCCATAATCGAGAACAAAGAGCTGGCCGATCTTCTTTTTGACATCGCCGAAGGGAAAGCCCCGAATCTGAAAGAGGCTGTCCATAAAACATCTTTTCCAAACTTGAGCATAATACAGACCGCCGGGCTGGATGGGCGGCTGCGGCTTTATTCAGAAACGCTTGCCAACAGTAACCCATGGGCAATGGATGAACTCATAAAAGAGCTTGTTTCATGGGGATTCAAGTATTGCGTCATTGATACAAGCCCGGCGTTCGGGCCTTTGGAACAAAGCATATTACTTTCCGTTGACGAATGTTTAACGCCGCTCATGGGAGATGTATACGGACAAGACGGCCTACAGATATTTGCGGAAAACTTAAAACAGCTTCGCAAAAGACAAAGATCTGAAAAGCCACATTATAACCGGATCATTTTCAATGCGTATGATAAACGCATTTCAAGCCATGATCGGATATTGGATGCGCTGAAATTGAACGCCGAGGGTATGCAGCTTTATTGTTTCCCTACCGATCCGGTATACCGGCGAGCCCAAGACGCTTCTACAGTTATTCAGGCTTTATCCGGGGCAAAAGAGGCAACACGGGCGGAGCTTTCCCGCCTTGCAAAGTCTATATATTGAGAGGGGAGCAAATGGCAGTAAGTAAGAAAAAAGAGCCGGGAAACACAGAGCAAAGCGCCCAAGCCGCAGCAAGGGCTGCGGCAAGCGCAGCGACACCCAGGGCCACGCTGACCCCAGGGCGGAAACCACAAAAGGGCGTTTTATTGAACTTCCGTATTGATCCCATTGAAAAGACAATGCTGGAAGAAACATTTAACCAATGCGGCGTTACTCTGTCCGGAGGAATTAAGCTGGCAGCATATCACGCGATGCAAGAAATAAAAGCTGGACGGCTTGTAATGACGAAAGCGGGGCTTTTACCTGGGCGGTGATATGAGGGTATTACTTCACCGTATCCCGGGAAAATATCTTGAACACCTTAACGAGCCCGACAAAGGCCACATAAAGGCGGCATTAAAAGGGCTGGAAAAAGAACCGCCCGAAGGCGATATAACGCCGGTAGTAGGGCAGCCGGGATATTTCAGGCTGACAATAGGCGGTTACCGAGCAATGTTCCGATATAGGGACGATCATATTTTTGTTACACACCTTGATCCGCGGGGACAGGTTTATAACAAGAAAAACAAGGGGAACAAACGATGACAGCAAAAATTTTAAGAAAAGAACTACACAGCATAATTGATACAATGCCAGATCAGAAACTTCCGGAAGTAAAGCCACTATTAGCACGTCTAAGGGACGATTACTGGAAGCCAGTTATTGAACCGGCAAGCCCGGAAGAAATTGAAATGATAGACGAACGAATGAAAGACTATGAAAATGATCCGTCAAGTTTTGTTCCGCTGGACAGCCTAAAGTAATGGATAACATGACACAAAAAGCCGTTATTGAAATGGATCTACCTCCCTCTTGCCGGGAATATAGAATCGTATTCATGCACGAAGTAGAGGACAGCCCGCTGCCTTATTGTTACGACTGCGGTTATTTGCGCCGGGGACGTTACCGAGTATACCGACCGCAGACATGAAAAATGTCCGCTTGCAATAAAACGGGTTACTTAATAAATGGGAACGAAGACCCCGGAAATGTAGCTGTGTAGAATATTGCTCTTTGAAATTTTTCAATTCAGGTTTATATTATGAATGATACCTTTAGAACCAGCCAATGAGCGTCCGGGATGGTACCCGGAACCGCCATTTATATTCTACAGGATCAAGGGGATTGCCTACCCCCGCTTCGGCGGGATCCGCGCCGGTCTGGATCCCCTTTTTATTTTAAGCGCAGTGTTTCCGGAATTTTATCTTTATTTAGTTCAACATCGTAAGCTTCGTTAAATGAGTCAATTGTGAAAACAGGCGGTTCATTAGATAAAAATGGTTCGTTGTCCTGATGGATATCATCTTTGAAAATGTTGTAAAGCCAGAGAATCCGCCTTGAACACCACCGCAGGCCTTCAAGGTTTGCGGTTTGTTCGGCTAATTTCAACAAAGACATTATTTCTGTCATTTCATCGGCGGGGAATACTGCCATTTTAACGTAGCCCCCACATTCTTTTTTCCCAGGTACTTCTTCATGATATTTCATTCTTCGTCCTCCCCGGTGGTTTCGTTTTCGTCCACTTCCTGTTCTGATTCTTCCGGCGCTTCGTCTCCGGCCCACTCATTCACAAAGTATACTTCAATTTGACAATCACAGGTAGAATAAAAGTGAGTCAGCAATGGTTAAACTTTATATATCTGTGCAATTCTCTGATTGACATATCTGTAAATTTATTTATATAGATATGTATGGACTTGTAGAGTTATAGGTATTGCTTGCTCTCATAACCCGGAGGTCACAGGTTCGAGTCCTGTCCCTGCTAAAATATTTCTAAGGAAAAAGCTCCCGAATAGTGAGCTTTTTTTGGATCCAGGCGAGTCCTGTCCCTGCTAAAATATTTGTAACGGAACAAGCTCCCACCCGCGGGGTCAACGATTGTTTTTCCAAGCTGAGGCCGGAGGCATTCAACAATCGCGGACGCGTTTTATTCAGGCCTTATTTTCGCTCCTTATATATTTCTGGTTCTTACTGTTGGGCTTATCAGGAATAGTCATTCTGAGTTTGCCGCTTTCAATCAGCGGATTTAAATATTTTTTTAAGAAATGATTCTTGTTCTTTAACCCAATAAATAATTGTATCTCTATTCTGCTTTGCGGTTCCATACAAAACGATAATATTTTATTCATAAGATTGTTGCTTTCTGTGGTGGTATCTGTGGTGGTATCTTGCCCTGTATCCTGATTTGTTTGTTTATCATCTATTTTACCATCGGAGATAGAAATTTCGGGACGGTAAAAAATTACAGAAAAACCAAGTTTCAGCATTTTGAATTCAACTTTAACTCCTGCCGCGTTGCAGGCATCGGTGATTCTTTTTAAACCTGTCCCAAAACTTTCAATGTCTTTAACGTAGTACATAAGCTGCGCCAGCAAAGGATTCCGTTTAATTGAACGCGCAGTACCTCCGATGAAGTCATTGGGTGTCAGCCCATCGGGGAATGTACCGGGATTATAAATTTCAATGCGGTTACTATGAATTGTAACTTCGTTATTCTGGGATGATTTATAGTCCCTATGGCAAAATGAATTGATAATTACTTCACGCACTGCATCCATCGGGATTTCGGGGATTTCATTACGCTGTAATGAGCCGTCAAATACTACCCGCCAGCGGATATTTTTAATGATATATTTCTCGGCTATCTTAATAAGCGCTGCGACACGTATATATGTCCGTCCGTATGCAAAATACGGTGCATCATCCCCGGTAAACGCTATATGAATACATGGTTTATTATCAAGATAGACCACTTTTATTGTCGGAAATATCTTGGGTTCAAGACCACTGGAAACAGCCTGGCTTATATCACGAAGAGTTGCGTCGCCAATTTGCTGTCCGAGCACTGTGCCGTTGTTGTGGATACCGAAATATATTTCGCCGCCGCCGTGCTTGTTCAGTATAGCCGACATTGAAATAACACCTTCTTTTAGTTCGGCGGTTGTTTTTTTAAATTCAAGAATTTCGGTTTCAGTTCCGATTTTCATTTCAATTCCCAAGTTCAAAATATTGAGACTGTGTCAATTTTCCAGACACTGTCTGGAAAATTAAATATTCAAAATTATCCATTTTCAGCTCCTTGTTTTTACCAATTTCCCCGCTCTTGTCGCCATTTGAATAAGGGCGCATGGACAGTGGAGGCGTCTGCCATTACCTCATTGCTAAGATAAATATTTCTGCAGTTTCTCCATTACCTTATCCATATCCAGCGGTTTGCCAAGATGATCATCCATGCCCACAGTGATACATGCTTCAATATCATCTTTAAAGACATTTGCGGTCATTGCGATTATGGGCATCCTTTTGGAAACTTTTGATTGGGAGGTGAGGCTTTGCTTTTTTTCCATTTCACGTATATGCCGTGTTGCTTCAAGACCATCCATAACAGGCATCTGAACATCCATGAACACGATATCATATTTTTCGTGTGCGTCGGCCACCATCGCTACCGCTTCATTTCCATTTTCCGCGCAGTCGATTATTAGCCCGGAATTATCAAGAAGAGTTAAAAGTATTTCACGGTTTATTTCTATGTCTTCGGCGATCAGCAATCTTTTACCGCTGAATTTTTTTGGACTTGCAGCATTGATGACAGCGCGGTTTTTCATTCCCAGAAAATCATTTAAACAATCAATAATTGATGATGAAAACACCGGTTTTGTTATATGCATATCAACTCCGCAGGAATTCGCCTCTTCCCTGATCTCTGCCCAATCTTTTTCGGTAATTATGATTACAGCAGAATCTACTGTTTCTGATGAAACTGCTGTTTCGGATGATTGTTTGCGTTTTTCATTGGATTTTATCCATCTTGTCAGTTCCAATCCGTTTATACCTGTGCTAAGTAAATCCAAAAAATATAAATTATAGTTTCCGCGTTCTTCAATAATCCGGCGTGCTTCAAAACCGTCAGAGGCGACATCGCATTTTATTCCAAGGCTTCTGAATATTTTTTGGAATTGAGTCCTAATAAAAGGTGTACTGTCAACAGCCATAATCCGTAAATTTTTAATATCGATGTCAGGGGCAAGCAGGGAACTAATGTTTTTATTGCTGCGTAAAGCCTTTACAATGAAAATAAACCGCGCGCCTTTTCCGAGTTCAGATTCGATCCAGATTTTGCCGCCCATAAGCTCAATGATCCGTTTGGATATTTCCAGCCCAAGCCCTGTCCCCCCATATTCCCGGCTTGTTTCGCTTTCCGCCTGCTGGAAAGCATTGAACAATTTTTTTTGCTGTTCGGGAGATATCCCGATTCCGCTGTCTGCTACTACTATACGCAGTTCACAAATACCGTCAGTTTCTCCGGTCAAAGAAACCTCAAGAGTTATCCTTCCGTTATTGGGAGTAAATTTTACAGCATTTGCCATCAGGTTTGTTAATACCTGTGCCAGACGCAGATCATCACCCACAATAAACGGAGGTATGCCGCTGTCGACATTAACAGTCAGTTTCTGATGTTTTTCGTTTGCCCTGTAGTTGATAACAGTAATTACTTTCTGAAGCATCCTGTCAAAATTATACTCAATCGGCACAATCTCAAGCTTGTTTGCTTCGATCTTTGCCATATCAAGTACATCGTTTATTACGCCCAGCAAATAGGTTGACGCTTCACTAATTTTGTTAAAAGCATAATTTTTTTCTTTAAGGTTATCAGCCCTTGTCCCAATAGCCGTCATGCCGATAATTGCATTCATTGGAGTTCTGATTTCATGGCTCATATTGGAAAGAAAATCACTCTTGGCTTTACTCGCTGCCTTTGCCTGCTCAAGCGCCGCTTCAAGGTCGGTAATATCCTTTAGCAGAACAACCTTGCACAGCGCATCATTGTACTTATCTTTTTCTACTGTCAGCAGCATATCACAAATTCTGATTCCTCCCGGTGTTACAACCTTAACAATTTTACCGGCAAAGCTGCTGTCAAGAAAAAATTTTTCTGCAGGAGCCCCGGCAGCATGGTCCGGCATTTTTATGACATCGGTAATTTTTTTACCGGTAACACTGCAGCCAAAAAAATTAAAAACCGCGTTATTTTCCAGCATTATATTATTATTATGATCGAGAACCAATGTCGGAATTGTAACTGATTTAAAAATATAACCGGAAACATTGGGTACGGTAATACTGAGCGTCTGGTTTTTTTTCATTGAAATATATATCTGTATGGAACCTGCCAGGAGCGAAAGCGACAGCAGCGGGATAACCGTATGGCCGGTAAAAACAGGGATGATATAATCAGTTATATATCCAACCGGGGCACTCAAAAGAATAATAATAATAAATCCAAACGCCTGCGAACGCTGGCGTCTCATTTCTGCTTCACGCCACCACCTGTAATTCAAAGCCAGAATTATAATGATAAAAATGGTTATAAGAAAAAAGACTGCTTTAAAATATAAACTGTTTTGATAGGAAAACTGGTTGCCGATTCTGGTTTGAACAAACACAACATCATTTGAAAAAAAGCTTAACATAGAGATGAATGCCGTAATAACAAATGCTGCTTTAAATGCAAACAGGGTCATTCTGGTTTTGAATTTTACCATATTTGACATGAATAATATCCATGCCGGATAGAATATACATCCGCAAACAAATCCGCCTGCCCAGCAAATCCGGAGCAATGTTTCATTTTTTGCAATCGTCATCAAGCCATATAGAAAACTGAATAATCCAAGGCAAATCCCGACAGATAGATAACTTTTCCTTAGTTTGGATTTGGCGGTACCAAGGAGCGCAAGGATGCACATGAAGAAATAACTGCCGCTTATAAGGAAAAACAAATCTGCTGTCAAATAGGCAGGATTTACATCCGCAAACATTTTTGATCTCCCCTAAAGTTCAACATGGGCGGTAATATCAGAAATTTTTCTGATATTTTTGCATATATTATAACAGATTTCGTTAAAATAATACTGGTGTTGAATTGCCTTCAAACTTTTCTGGCCGAAAAGGGGTGTGTGCCTCAAAACTAAAAATCTAGCCCAAATTAAACGTACCCATGAGACTGGATATATGTCCATGTACTTATCGGAAAATCAGTGACAAAAAAGATTCTACATCTGTGGAGTCTATGATCTCGCTGAGCGCGTTTCCTGGAGCCTGCCCGGAGGGAAACCATATATTCGTTTAAATGTACGGTTAAAAGATGTACTGCTTGAAAACCCGCAGGCCAGAGCTATATGTGCAATGGTTTCGTTACTCTCCAGGAGAAGTTCACAGGCCCGATCGAGCCGGCGTTTCTCCACATAGGTCTGGAAGGTTTGGCCTGCGCATTGTTTGATATATTTTTGCAGTGTCGGCTCTGAAATGTTAAAATGGTTTGCTACCATTGTAGTGTATATATTGGGATCGTAAATATGTTTGTTAATATAGGCCAACAGATCCCATCCTATAGCCGGAATTTCTTTCTCCTTTTGAGCAGAGATGCTTTTACAAATTCGGGCAAAACAGCCTGTGTAATAATGTTCAAAAAATTCCTTTTGACTTCCCGGAACATACTCCGGAATTTCTTCGGGGACTACAATACCGGGCAGTTTTTCGGCCAGCTCACGAATCAAAGATGAAAGCAAATTGCTTAACTGAGCGGCGGTGAGCGGGTCCTCCGGATCGGGCAGAGCGGCCACACAATCACGCAGAATAATCCGGGACATGGCTTCATCACCTGCAAGAAGCGCTTTCCGTATGCGATCTATTGTTTGAGTTCTGATCAGGGCAGTTTGCGCTTCTATCTGACTTGCCAATTCCCGTAACAAACGGCCATAACCGGAAAATGGCCTGTATTTTGTCTGGACCATTCCGGCGGGGCTAATCCGTTCCAAAAAGTTCCGCTGCAGCAGAGAACTGCGCCAGGCAAACAAGAAGGAGAGCGTGATGACAAAACCCGCTGTCAGAAAGGTAAAAAGAAGTATCTGGTTTCTGAGTTGCCGCAGTTTTGTTTTAATCAAGGTATCAGGTACACTTATTTCAAATTCCAGCGAATACATAGTACTCCGGCCCCTGACTACATGGTAAGATCCATTATTTGCCGAACCGTGTGAAAAAAGAAGTTCTCCGCCGCTGTCATACATTTTTATTATTGCCGCGGCAGCCACATCAGTATCTGTCAATAAATTTACGATGCCTTCCACCGGGAAAATGGCAAAAAAGACAATTTCCTGGGGATAGCCGATATAGGACCAGTGGGCGGCATAAGTAACTGCCTCATAAGTAGAATTGTGAACATCGGTATATGACATTGCGGGTATAAAAGTATGGCCTCCGGTCAGCAGACCGCGCCATTCTTCCAGTGTCAAGTCTCCGCATTGCAGGGAAAAACCGTAAAAAGGAACAGGGGTGGGATAGAATGAAATGACATTGCGTGTAATGGCCATACCGTTGGGGAGCAGGAGCCCCGAGTCCACAGCCAGGGGGTATGGAAGGAGCGCCAAATTGAAAGAATCCCGCAGTTCTATCAGGATGCTCGCGCTGATATTGCTGAACTGACGCACATCCGGAGGGTTGAAAATCCAGGACTTGAAAACAGAGAACCGGGAATCCTGATTATTTGATATTTTTATAAGGTCGAGACTTGTTAACACGGAATCAATCGAGCTAATTCCCTGTTCCATGTGGCTGGAAACACTGGTTAACTCATTTTGAAGGGTAAAATCGGTAATATAGTTTAATACAGGCACAAAGAGGAGCAGCAGGAAACCTGCAAAAAGGATGAAAATAAACAGATACCTGACCATTATTATGTTTAGTTTCATGTTTCCATTATGTATGGATAATCACCATATAGCAAGAATTACATCATGGTTTTCCAAATTGTATATTGACTTTCCCTTTTGTTGGATCAATTTTTCGATTTTGTAAATCATTTTATCAATTATTTCATAGAAAGACGGGAACAACGGGATTACCATATTTTATTGTGCGAAGGTCCGTTTTACGGCTTTCCATAATTAATTTTTTAAATGGAGGACTTTATGAATAATTTTTTCCTAAAAACGGCGGGGATGTTATGCCTGCTCCTGCTTTTCGCCGCAAGTCTGACTTTCGCGGGCGGGAGTACTCAACAGGTTCCGGCGGGGAAACCTACCCTGGAAATCGGGATAATGCAGGACATGAATGTTACTGATTATAAAAATAACTACATGACCCGGTATTTAGAGAACCTGCACGGCATTGATCTTATTTTTAATTTACTCCCGTCTGTCACCGCGGAATTTAATACCAAACTTTCCCTGATGGCGGCTTCAAATGATATGCCCGAGACCATTTGGGCTCCCTGGTTAACCAGAGAACAAATTCTGCAATACGGCAGCGAGGGGATCTTTATTCCTCTGAACAAGTACTTCAGCGATGCTTCAAAAACTCCATATTTCAACCAGATCCCCCAGGAAGACAGGAAAGCCATATTGAGGGACACAGCAAGTGCGGATGGCAACGTTTATTCTTTTGCCAGGCAAAATCCTTACATCCCGAATCAGCTGCAGTTCCGGCTGTTTGTAAACCAGGTCTGGCTCGCCAAGCTCGGACTTGAGGTACCCAAAACCACGGACGACCTGCGAAACGTCCTGATTGCTTTCCGTGACAATGATCCCAACGGGAACGGTTTGAAGGATGAAATCGGTGTATACGGTAGGTTTGAAGCCGGAAGTGACGACCCCATTAGTACACTGATAAACTCTTTCGTTTTCTATCACAGGGGCAACCCCCTCAGCCTGGACGCTTCTGGAAACAATGTGATCGCTCCCTTTACCCAGCCAGCATTCCGTCAGGCTCTGCAGTATCTTAACGATCTTTTCAATGAGGGGCTTTTGGATCCCGCCGTATTCACCGTGGATCCCCAGACCGAGAGGGCCGTGCTTAACGCCAATCCCATGGTAGTTGGTATGACTACTTTTGCCGTGATGGCCCGTTTTCCGGATGCCCTGAACAATCCCAATTACCTGGCATTTCTCCCGATTATAGCGCCCCTCAGTAGTCCTGTTTCTCCGGGCTATTCCCCTTATATGGACAATGTACCTCTGCAAATCAGCTATATCACCAACAAGGCAAAAAACGTGGATTTGGCGGTAAAAGTAATGGATTCATTCTATGAGCCGACCTTAACTCTCATCAGTCTCTGGGGGGAGGAAAACGTTGACTGGACCCGGGACCCTGCCCGTCTCAAGGGCATTTCCAATCCTTTTGTGTATTTAGGTTTGTATCCGGAAATAAAATTTGCCCTTTTACAGAGGGTGTTGACTACACCTGGCGCCAACAAACATTGGATGAATTTTAATCCCATGTACACTTCCGCCGAGAGGGGCAGCATACAGGAACTAATGGGCGATTTGGTATCTCCGTTTAATCCAAACAATCCCAGTGACCTTATACCGGCCCAGCTTGTCAAGGATTATTATCCCCGGCATCCCCAATATTTACTGCCGCAGCTCAATTACAATTCCGCTGACGGCACCACCCTTGCCCAACCCATTACCGATGTCAATTCGTATGTCAGAAGATCCATCGCCGAGTTTACGATCGGCGCCCGGGATATAAACAGTGACGCCGCCTGGAACGCGTACATCAAGGAACTTGACAATATGGGCCTGCAGCAGTGGCTTCGTATATCCCAGGAAACCTATAACCGGCAGCGGTAATTGAGCCCGGGGCATAGCCATGAGTGATAAATTTATTCAGAATACCACGTTAAAAGAGCGGCGGCGTGTGCTCCTGTGGCTTAACATAAAGGCACGGTGGCAGCTTTACCTGCTCCTGGCTCTGCCTATTGGGTATTTAATCCTTTTTCACTATGTCCCCATGGGCGGCATAATAATTGCCTTTAAACATTACAGTATAGCCAGGGGGATTTTTGGCAGTCCCTGGGTGGGACTCGCCAACTTTTACAGGTTCTTCAAATCCTACCAATTTTTGCTCATATTACGGAATACCTTGACCATTTCCCTGTACGGCCTTGTTGTACACTTTCCCATTCCCATCATCTTTGCCCTGCTCATGAATGCCCTGCCCTGGCGCAGATATCAAAAAGTGGTTCAGACCGTTACCTACATTCCCCACTTTTTTTCCACGGTGATAATGGTTGGTATTATTTTTCAGGTTCTTAACAACAGAATCGGTTTTTACGGTTCGTTAATGCTTTTTTTTACCAAAAAAATACCGGCTGATATTTTTGCGATAGGACCCATTTTCAAACATCTCTTTGTGTGGTCGGGTGTATGGCAGAATACCGGTTTCGCTTCCATTATTTATTTCGCAGCGCTTTCCAATGTAGATCCTACCCTGCATGAAGCGGCATTGGTTGACGGCGCTACCAGATTCCAGCGGTTAATTCATATTGATTTTCCCAATATACTGCCCACGGCCAGTATATTACTCATACTTGCAATAGGAAACATCATGGGCGTTGCTTTTGAAAAAGTCCTTCTCATGCAGAATTCCCTGAATCTCAATTACAGTGAAGTTATTTCTACCTATGTCTACAAGGTGGGGCTTGCCAGCGGCATAAATGATTTTTCCCTCTCGGCCGCCATTGGCCTTTTTAACAATGTAATTAATTTTATCTTTCTTGTTATTGCCAATTGGGGAAGCAAGAAGCTGTCCGGAAGCGGAATTTTTTAAGGGGAAATCATGAAATCGGAATTTTTTAAAGCCACTGCCAGAGATAAAATCTTTTACAGCATTATACTTGTTTTCCTGACCTTGTTTTTTATGATCGTGCTATATCCCTGTGTATTTATTTTATCGGCTTCAATTTCCTCATCTTCCGCCGTTCAGTCAGGAAAGGTGGTTCTTTGGCCCGTGGGTTTCAACCTGGAAGGTTATCGTACCGTTTTTAATACTTCCGTCGTCTGGATAGGTTTCGCAAATTCACTTTTTTATACTGTGGTCTCAACCTGCGTAAGTGTTGTTATGACTCTGACAACATCCTACTGTCTTTCCCGCAGCGACATGCCGGGACGGAATTTTTTCATGCTCATGTTTACCTTTACGATGTTTTTTGGCGGCGGCCTGATCCCTTTTTACATGCTTGTACGAAATCTCGGATTGCTGAATACACGCTGGGTACTCATCGTTACCGGCGCGCTTTGGGTTTACAACATGATAATCGCGAAAACATTCATCCAGCACAACATACCTTCCGAAATGCTGGACGCCGCCAAAATTGACGGATGCAGCGATATTTATTATTTCATACGCATAGTTATACCCCTTTCCACGGCTATTATAGCGGTTCTGATATTGTTCTATGCGGTCGGCAACTGGAACTCATACTTTGCCGCCATGATATACCTCAATAACCGGAACCTGTACCCTCTGACAATATTTCTTCGCGAGATATTGATGGCGAGTCAGATAGATCCGTCCACGGTATCGGATCCCGAATTGCAGATGCGTGTCGCGGATGCCGCGGCCGTGATCAAATACTCGCTCATTGTGGTTACCGTAGTACCTGTACTAATTGTTTATCCTTTTGTTCAGAAATACTTTGTAAAGGGGATAATGATAGGTTCGATTAAGGGATAAGCAGAAAGGCAGTACTCCACCTTTGTATGGTCTCAAGCGATCAGCCTATTTACGCCCGAAATGCTTCATTTCAAAATGATACTGTAAATCACTGCTGTCCGGTTTAGCATTGGAAGACGAGTCCTGGCCCTGCTATTCATATACCGGAGAACGTGCACATAATGAAAAAATAACCTTTCAGTATGAAAATATAGGCATAAATATTTGCAGGAGTATTTCGCGGTGAGTTTTTTGGAAATTGCCATTATCGCAGTTGGTCTGTCAATGGACGCGTTTGCTGTTTCGGTTACTCTGGGTCTGTCTGTTAAAAAACTTACACTGATTCAATTCTTAATCCCCGGAATATTTTTTGGTTTTTTCCAGGCGTTAATGCCGCTGATTGGATATTTTGGCGGAACTTATTTTGCGTATAAAATTCAATTTCTCGATCACTGGATTGCCTTTATTCTTCTTGGCTTTATAGGCGGGAAAATGATTAAGGACAGTTTTTCGCAGGATGATGAAAAACCAAAAAATTACTCGTTTGGATTCGGCGCAATGCTAGTAATGGCAGTGGCCACAAGTATTGACGCGCTGGCTGTAGGTATCACTTTTTCATTTTTTGCCTTAAATATTTTTATTGTAATAATGATAACGGGTCTGACAACTTTTATTATTTCAACAGCAGGGGTAAAGATTGGAAACTTTTTTGGCGAAAGATTCAATTTTAAAATGGAATTGATTGGAGGAGCTTTTTTAATCCTTCTGGGTATCAAGATTTTAATCGAGCATTTGTTTTTTAACAGTACACCGGCGTAAGCTGAATTTATACGAGTATTAAATCGTTACCGATAAAATTTTACCAGTACAGGATTCTGATTATATTTTCCGGTAACTACAGTACTTTCATCGTATTCATAAGCTAAATTATACATTTGATTACCTACGGCATACAGATAGCCGGAGGAATGATCAATGGCAATATCCTGAAAAAATACTATTCCCGGACTTTCTTTTATATTCCATACGCCGATGGTATTCCCGCCGGTATCATATTTTACAAGTACCGGTGATGTTTTGCCTGTATGGTTTTCCGCAATGGCTCCATCTCCGAAGTTACATGGGCCGTTATACATAATTCCGGCTGTATACAAATGGCCTGTTTTGTCGGCTGTAATGGTTACATATCCTCCTCCGCCCGGTTCTGCCGTATCAATTGCTTCCAGAGTCTTTGCCCAGCAGGTATTTCCGTTAGAATCATATTTTACCAGTACATGGTTATTTGCAATGTTTGCTCCTGATGCCAGGATTCCGGATCCGTAGCTGTAGACGCCAAAACCTGCCTGATGACCCGCAGCATAGATATTTCCTGCTTCATCTGCGATTATTTTCTTAAAAAATGAATCACCGCCGGTTCCGGCGGATGTAGTCCCCCATTGGGCCTCACCGTTGGAATCATACTTTACCAGCAATGATGAAATATTGTCAGTTTGGTTGTTAGTAATGACTCCGTTTCCAAAGTTACAGATTCCATACTGGTTTCCCGCCGCATATACATATCCTGCCCTGTCAGTTGTAACAGTTACAAAATTTCCCGTGTTTATTTTTTCCGGATCAGTTTCTTCCGGTGCTTCCAGGGTCTTTGCCCAGTAAGCTTTTCCGTCAGTATCAAGTTTAACCAGAACCGGATTATAACCGGAACTTCCGCCGGCCGCGGATACATCTTTTCCGTAAGTATAGGCGCTCTCCCCTGCCTGATACCCTGCTGCGTACAAATGGACTTTATCGCCTGCCGTGATTGCAAGAGCGTAAAATCCGCAGCCTTGATTGGTTTCATCAACTTCGGCTGTATATACCCATTGGGTTATCCCGTTGCTGTTATATTTTACAACAACAGAATTTATTGTGCCTTCAAGTCCTTTTGAAAAAACTCCGTCTTTATAATTGATATTATTACCCTGCTGAAAACCGGCGATGTAGATATTGTCCTCCGGATCAATTGCCAATGCATTAAAACCTAAACCGGCTGAATTTTCTGTAATGATTTTTACCCAAATAACACTTCCCTGCGCGCTGTATTTTACCAGTACCGGATACCAGTTATAACCTCCCCTTGTCCCGGCTGCTGCACCCGATTCGCCGATATAACCTGGATTTTTATTTTGTGTCCCCAGCAGATATACATTCCCTTTTGAATCAACAGCTATACTGTAAATCTCAACTATAGTATCGCTTTCTCCGTCAGCATTTATTATTGTTTTTACCCAGGCAATTTTTCCAAAAGGCCCGTTGCCTTCATCCCTGCCGGTTCCGTCTTTTTTTGGGGCAGTATTATTATTCAATCCCGGGAAAAAGGGATTTTTACAGGCTTCTGTAAAAGAAAAAATAAAGATGGTTAATACCAAAAGAATTATTATTTTTTTCTTCATTTGCCGTATCCTTCCCCCGGAAATAGAATTTTTATCCGCTACTTATAAAATTTTGCAAGTATTGGATTTTCGCTGCATATTCCTTTTATTATCTTCCCGCTTCCGTAGTCGAAGTCGCCATCATCATATTGAAAACCTGCCGCGTAGAGATAACCGGATGAAGGATCTGCCGCAATATCCCAAAATTGTGATTCGTCGGAACCTTTGTTAACGATCCAGGCGTCCTTTGCATTACCGCTTTCGGCGTCATATTTTACCAGCAGTGAAGAAGCTTTTTCTCCCTGATAATAATAATCCGGGCCGGTTACTGTGACTCCGTTCCCGTAGTTACAGATTCCCCATTGTGTTCCGGCCGCGTACACATAACCGGCTCTGTCAGCCGTAACAGCGTGAAATGCCGCATAACCCATTCCGGCCGGCTCAGGTTCTTCCGTGGTCCTTGCCCAGCGGCAATTTCCGTTACTGTCATATTTAACCAAAATGGGGTTCAATCCATCACCGGCGCCTTCAATGGTGATACCGTTTCCATAATCATAGCTGCCTGTCCCTGCCTGGTTGCCTGTAATATAAATATTGTTTTCCCCGTCAACGGCAATTTGTACAAAAGCTGTATATCCTGTAACAGTCTTTGTCCATATCGGGTCGCCGTCATTATCGTATTTGATCAACACCGAATTATTGGATTCGTCTTTTGCTGTAACGTATATGTTGTTTTCAGAATCGGCGGCTATGGAATTATCCTGATTATAATCCGGTTTTTCTGAAACTATGTGCATCCATTGGAATTTCCCTTCGCTGTCATATTTCACCAGCACCGGGTTATAGTTATAGTCAACAGTATTTTTCCCTATTACGAATACGTTTCCTTTACTGTCAGCTGCTGCGGCGTTAAAAATTATATATCCTATACTGTCACTATCCTCGCTTTTCCATATTAGGTTTCCGTTGGTATCATATTTTACCAATGCTGAATTTATACCGTTAAAATTTCCGGCACTATAGATATTACCCTGGCCGTCAACAGTAAACGCAGCCGCATATCTTAAGTTCGGCGAGTCTTGCCATACAGTCTTTGCCCATTGAGCGTTTCCGTCCGCGCTGTATTTAATCAATACCGTATAGGTGGTCCCGGCCGGCCCCATGATTCCGGTTGCGGCCAAAGATCCATAGACATAATCATAATTATTAAACTGTGTCCCCAGGACATATACATTACCGTTTTGGTCAGCTGCAACTTTTTTAAATTGAGCGTGGAGGTCCAGTACTCCTTCCGGTCCTTCCAGTGTATTAATCCATGCTATCGTTCCAAAAGGCCCGGTTACCGGATTCCCTGTTTCTCCCATGCCGTCAGTAATATTATTTTCATCCCCGCCGGTTCCGCCAACTGATTTACCGGGATTATTCCCGAGCACGGGGAAAAAGGGATTCATGCAGGCTTCCATAAAAGTAAAAATAAAAATGGTTAATACCAAAAAAATTATTATGTTTCTCTTCATCTATAGTTTCCTTTCCTTAAAACCAAAAAAAATTAAAATTTAAAACCCGCCATTGCGCCGATTCCAAACGCAAACGGGTATCCAATGCGTCCGTAAGGTTCCGCGTAAAACACCTGCGAAAGTGAAAAACGATAACCGCCGCGAATTCCTCCGAGATACATCGGCGTTATATTTCCGTTTTCAAATATTACAAAAGCTCCCAGATCTGCCTGGGCAAAGAATCCTGTATGCCCGTTTCCCATAAAATACCAGCGAAACAGACCGGCAGGTTCTACTACTTTTATACCGTTAAAATTGGTGCTTCCCGTAATCGTTAAGCCAAAGGCAAGAGAATTGGGCAGGTTAATATCCAGGCCAAAAACGCCTCCCATGGCAAAATTGTAGCGGGAATCCATATTCCATTCGGGTCCTATGCCCATTGCCGCTCCGTAATCGGCCTTTTTTGTATTATTTTGGGCAAAAATTCCCCCAATACTGATGTTCAGGATCAATGTTATTAATAAAAGCTGTTTAAGCATGATTTTCCTCTCTTTTAAATGGTTCTTTAATGAACGGTTATCTCAAATATATTTTGAATGGTTGTAAAATTCAATTTTTTGGATAATATTTATAAAATACCGGAGGCAAAAAATGAGCAAAAAAATGAAAATTTTGGTCACATTGCAGGAGGGAAAAAACAGGGATACACATTTCCCGCCTTTTGTTGTTGAACGCCTGGAAAAACTCGGCGCCGTACGTTTCAATGATACGGGGAAACCGTTTACGCCTGTCAAACTAAAAGAAGAAGCCGCCTCCGCCGATATCGTTGTTACCCACTGGGGCTGTCCTTGTTTTACCGCGGAAGTTCTCGACAACGCGCCCAACCTCAAATTGATTGCCCACGCGGCCGGTTCCGTAGCCGACCTCTGTTCCGCCGCGGTTTATGATCGGAACATCAAGGTAACAAGCGCCAACGACATTATGGCCCTCTACGTTGCCGAGGGCGCGCTTGCCTATATTCTTGCGTCCCTGCGCCGGATTCCCAAAGCTGACAATCTGATGAAAAACAAGGTCCTTTGGCCCGATGAAAACGAAGTCAGGGCCGAGACCCTGCGCGGTAAAAAAGTTTCGCTTATTGGGCTTGGCGCGACCGGCAGATGTCTGCTGCGCCTGCTGGAACCGTTTAATGTCAGTGCGGCAGTTTACGACCCCTACATAAAACCGGAGCAGCTTGCCGCTGAGAATTTTAAAAATGTGCAGTTAAAACCGCTTAAGGAAGCCCTTGCTTTTGGGGATGTAATTTCTGTGCATGCTTCCCTTACTCCGGAGACCAGGGGCTTGCTTGGCGCCAAAGAGTTTGCGCTAATCAGGGACGGCGGCCTTATTATCAACACGGCCAGGGGCGGGGTACTCAACGAAAACGCCCTTATCGCCGAATTGCAAAGAGGCAGGATCAGCGCTGTTCTGGACGTTTACGATCCCGAACCTCCAAGCCCGGACAATCCCCTGCGCGGTATGGACAACGTTATCCTGCTCCCCCATATGGCCGGCATTACAGCCCGCGAATCAATGACGCTTGCCATTATCGATGAAATCGAAAATTTTTTGGAAGGTAAGCCGCTTATGTACGAAATTAAACGGGAGCGGTTTGAGAAAATGACCATGTCTCATCTTGTCAGGAATTTAAATGGTTAGTAAAAATTATTAAGAAAAAAGCATATTTTCTGCAAAAGATTCCATAAATACCGGATCGGAAGCAAGGTCCATGACTTTGCTTCTTTTTACTATCTCGCCGAACGCCGCCGCTCCGGTTAAATGCAGCAGAGCTTTGACCGCGCCTGCAAGACTGGTGTTGCCGCAGACTTCAATCTTGTCAAGAAACTCCTGCGGCAAAAGACCTGACCTTACAGCCGATTTTTGATCAACATAAAAACCCAGGCCGCCTGCGACATAAACCTTCTGTACATCTTCCAGCGGAACTCCGGCGTTATTAAAAACAATTTTTATTGCAGTGATTATGGCGCCTTTGGCAAGCTGGTACTGGCGGACATCCCTGTTTGTAATGGAGACACCGGGAGCAATCGGGAAATCTTCAAGGCTGTCATCGGCAAAGGCGCCGGTTTCGTCAATAATCTCCCTGTCCAGCATTAGGGCTATCGCGTCGATAAGGCCGCAGCCGCAGATGCCTGCTGGCGGATCCCCGCCGATGGTGGACCAGTTTAGTTTTCCGTCCGCCCATTCGACCATGTCTATCGCGCCGCGTATGCTGCCGACTCCGCAGGAAATTTCGGCGCCTTCCAGGGCCGGTCCGGCTGCCGCTGCCGCGCAATAAAGTTCGCCTTTGTAAAAAAGCGCCATTTCGCCGTTGGTGCCGATGTCTATAAAAAAAACAGTTTCTTTCGCGTCAAGGATATTGACCGCATCCAGGCCCGACACAATATCTCCGCCTATAAACGCGGAAATCGACGGAAAAAGATAAATATTTTCAACTGGAAGGCCCAGGTCTTTGCCTGTATATTTGCGTTCTTCCAGGAAGACAGGCTTAAAGGGAATCTCTCCCATGGGCGATGGATCTTCGTTTGCGAACAGATGCAGCATTGTTGTGTTGGCCGCGACAACAAGGGTTTCAATGGAATCCAGTCTGAATTTTTCTTTAAAGCCGCAAAGAATGTCATTGGTTTGGCTGTTGATAATGCCAAAAAGTTCTTTTGTTTTGCCTTCTCTGGCAGCTCCGATGCGGCTAATGACATCTGCGCCGAATACCCTCTGCCTATTCAGGGCGGAGTAAGTATCCAGTTCCAGGCCGGTATCCAAATCGATAAGGCGGGCCGAAACTGTCGTAGTGCCTATGTCCAGGGCTGCGCCCGCGCGCCTGCTTTCAGGCTTAACAGTTGGGACATTTTTTTTCTGATTTTTTTGATAAGCGCCGCCCTGGTATGCGCCGCCTTCATAGGAATTATCAGAAATTAGTTCAAGGGTTATATCGGTTTCCGGGACACAAGCGCAGGCCAGAACAACGCCCGTTTCAAAGTTTTGCGTTAACCGGGATTTCTCCGCGGGAAGTATATTTTTTGTTTGGCCTTCAAGAATCCTGACCCGGCATTTACCGCAGCGGTGTTTGCCTCCGCAGGGAGCGGAAACCGGAATCCCGGCCCGTCCCAAAGCGGCAAGCAGAGTCTCGCCGCCGAGGGTTTCAAATTCCAGACCGTTGTTTATACGTACTTTCAGTAATATGCCCTGCAGACTTCCGCGGCGCTTGCGGCGTCCGGTGTATACGCATCTGCGCCGATTTCATCAGCATAACTCTGGGTTACCGGCGCGCCGCCGACCATGACCTTTACCTTGTCCCTGACGCCCGCTGTTTTGAGCGCGTCGATTACGTCTTTTTGGGAAAGCATTGTGGTTGTCAGAAGTGCGGAGAGGCAAACTACTTTGGCGTCGGAATTTTTTACTGTATCAACAACTTTCTCCGGGGTTACATCAACGCCCAGGTCAATTACATCAATACCGTTTCCTTCAATCATCATCTTGACCAGATTCTTGCCGATATCGTGCAGATCGCCCTTTACCGTACAAATTATCGCCTTCCCGACCGGTTTGATGCCGGCTTTAACCAGGGCGGGTTTTAATATTACCGATGCGTGATTCATGGCTCTTGCCGCGACCAGGACTTCGGGGACAAATACTTCACCGTTTTTGAATTTGGTGCCGATTACGTTCATTCCGGAAATAAGGCCTTTATTCAGAATATCACCGGCCGGAACTCCGTCATCAAGGGCTTTTTGTACCACGACAACGATATCCTTGGCTTTTCCCTTCTGCAATAAACCGGAAATTTCATCTAATACCGCATTACTCATTGAATTTCTCCTCTCTGGCTCATTTTATGAGAATCTTGAATAATTATACAATTGATTAAAAATAAATACTAGAGTATTTTCGGATGTAAACATCCGGCGATATTATGGGAATTGCGGTCAAGTCAGAATATCTTGAAAATCTCAAATCCGCGGCCAAAAACGCGCCGCTTGAACCGGGTGTTTATATCTGGAGAGATATTGAGAGCCGGATTATTTATGTAGGCAAGGCGAAAGTACTAAGGAACAGGCTGCAGAGTTATTTTTCCGGCGGCAAGGATGTCAAAACTGCCGCCCTGATCCGGCATGCGTGCTCAATCGAAACCATCATTGCCGCCAATGAGTATGAGGCGCTGCTTCTGGAAAATACGCTGATAAAACAGCATTCGCCAAAGTATAATATTAATTTAAAGGACGGCAAAACATATCCGGTTGTTAGGATCAGCGCGGGTGATTTCCCCAAGGTCTATAGAACCAGGCGCATAGTCGAGGACGGAAGCCTTTACTTTGGGCCTTATTCCAATATCCAGGGAGTGGATAAACTTCTGGAAATTATCGAAAGAACTTTTCCCCTGCGCAAATGCCGTACCATGGTCAAACGGGACAGCCCCTGCATGTATTACCATATCGGCCGCTGCACAGCTCCCTGCTGCGGACGTATTACCCCCGCCGATTACGCGGTTCAGGTTGAAAGGGTCAGAAAACTCCTTGCCGGTGAGACCAATGCCCTTGTCAGTGACTTAAAAGAAAAAATGAATGAAGCGGCCAAAGTTTTAAAGTATGAAGAAGCCGCCCGCCTGCGCAACGCTGTCCGCGCGATTGAGGAATTGTCCGAGCCAGGCACGATGGAAGACCGCGATCCGGAAAACCGCGATTACATTGCCTGGGCAAACGAAGGTATTTTTACCGTGTTTTCTGTCTTTTCCGTACGGGGCGGCCGCGTAACCGGCCGGGAACTGTTCAGCACAAAATCCGCCGCGGACGAAGGCCAGTCCCTGGATACGTTTATTGCCGCCTATTACAGCCCGGACAAGGATCCGCCCCCAAAAATTTTTTTCAGCCGCCCCACAGAAAGTAACCCGGCCAATGACTCGCTTAAACAATATTTTGAGGAAACCTTTGGTTTCGCGCCCCTGCTTTTGCCGCCTGACGAAAAACGCCATATCGCGGCCCTTGCCATGGCCCGCCAGAACGCCCTGGAAGAACTCCGCAGACGTATGCGCGAACGCGGCGCAGGCCCGGCCCTGGACGAACTGCGGCATGTACTTAACCTAAAAACCAGGCCCGAACGTATCGAAGGTTTTGACATTGCCCAGCTCGACGGTAAACATCCGGTAGCCTCGCTGATTTCGTTTAAAAACGGGATTCCGGACAAAAAAAATTACCGTTACTTTAAACTGCGGACTGTCGTAGGCATAGTTGATGATTTTGAATCAATGCGCGAAGCCGTGCGCCGCAGGTACTCCAGGCTGCTCAGGGAAAATGCCGAACTTCCTGATTTGATCCTGATTGACGGAGGCATTGGCCAGGTAAACGCGGCCAAAGGGGTAATGGAAGAACTTGGCGCTGACTGCGGCATTGCCGGCCTTGCCAAGCAGGAAGAAGAAATTTACCTCCCCGGGAACAGCCAACCTATACGGCTTTCAAGGCGTTCGGAAGCGCTTAAGGTGCTGCAGTACGTACGGGACGAAACCCACCGTTTTGCGACGAACTTTAACCAAAAACTGCGGTCCAAAGACATCGGCTTCAAGGCCCTGGAATCGGTGGAAGGCATAGGCCCCAAACGCGCCGCTGCTTTAATGAAAGATTGGGGCAGCCTTGAAAAAATCGCGGCCGCTTCACCCCGGCAGTTAGCTGATAAATCCGGGGTTGGAATTACGGCAGCAAAGGCCGTTCACGCGGCGGCTGTGCTTTCCCTGCAGGATCAGGCAGCCAAAAAAGAAAGGTTATCCGCCGGCAGTTTTAACGAAGGTTCCGGCCGCGGCGCCGGGTCAAAGGCTGCCGCTGTCCGTCCCAAAACCGGCTCAGGCAGTACAGCGGCACTGGCAGCTCTGGCCGCCGAGGATACACCGGAATACGGAGACAATAATTAATTTTTTTTATATAATCAAACCATGAGAGTAACAGGAACAAGGGCTTTTGGGCTTCGGACTCCGATCATCAGGGAAACCGATGATTTGGTGGGTATAGTTTGTCAGTCTGTAAAAGACGCTGTTGAATACGAAAAAATCCGCATTAATGACGGCGATATAATCGGGGTCACCGAGGCTGTGGTGGCGCGTTCGCAGGGCAATTACGTAACGGTCGACCAGATCGCATCTGATGTGCGCTCAAAGTTTTCCGGGCAGCCTGCCGGCGCAGATTCGGCGGCGAACAAGGCCGGGGCAGGTGTACATATAGGCGTGGTTTTCCCAATTTTGAGCCGGAACCGGTTTGCCATGCTGCTCAAAGCGATTGCCCGCGGCGCTGACAAGGTTACCGTTCAGCTTAATTATCCGGCGGACGAAGTCGGCAACCAGCTTATATCCTGGGAAGATGTTGACGATAAACATCTTAATCCGTATTCGGACTGCCTTAGCGAACCGGAGTACCGCCGTCTTTTTGGCAAGGAAATCAAGCACAAATTTACCGGCGTCGATTATGTTTCTTATTATAAATCCCTCAATGATAACATTGAAATAATACTGTGCGCAGATCCAAAACGCATTCTTGATTATACAGATCAGGTAATTGCCGCAGATATTCATACCAGGGCCCGCACAAAAAGGGCGCTGACAGTTGCCGGGGCCAAAAAAGTACTTGGCCTTGACGATATTCTGAACAAACCCGTTAACAACAGCGGCTACAATGAACTGTACGGCTTGCTCGGTTCAAACAAAGCCACCGAAGAACGCTTAAAATTATTCCCCCGCGACTGCGACGCCTTTGTCCTTAAACTGCAGAAGGCGTTGCTGGAGCAGACCGGCAAGAAAGTCGAAGTACTTGTTTACGGGGACGGCGGGTTCAAGGACCCTGTCGGCGGCATCTGGGAACTGGCCGACCCGGTTGTAACTCCGGCTTTTACCGCCGGCCTTAAGGGAACCCCCAACGAACTTAAGTTAAAATACCTGGCCGACAATAATTTTGCCGATCTTTCCAAAGACGAAGCTCGCAAGGCCATCGAGAAGGCGATACGGGCCAAAAGCGGCAGCCAGATGGGCAAGATGGAATCCGAAGGAACAACTCCGCGGCAGTTTACCGATTTACTGGGAAGCCTCTGCGATCTGGTGAGCGGTTCCGGCGACAAGGGCACGCCCGTAATTCTGATACAGGGTTATTTTGACAATTACGCGATTGAATGATAAATTTTATCGATGCAGGATTACGATCATTTTGACCGTCTGGTTTCGGGGTTGACTCTCCAGGAAAGACAGAATCTTCTGGAAAAATTAAAATCCCTTTCCATACTTTCCGTAGAACCACTTTATACGGCCGAAAATGATATCGAATCTCCCTTAAGCATTGATGAGATGTACTCGCGGCTGCCCTGGTATTCCCGTCTGCGGTATTTTATCCAGAGTATTTTCAGCGGCAAGACTCCGGTTAAACTTTTCGCGATCCGGCAGATGGAACTGCTTGGCAGGGAGATAAACGAACAGACAGCCGGACTTTATAGTTTCCGCAGCGGGAAACTCCAGCCGGTTTTTTATACCCTGACAGAAAACCTCAAGGCAGCCGCCAGGTTTTTTTATTCGGCCCTTGACGCAGGATTCAACAGGGACAAAAGGGCCTTTTACGCCTTCCTTGGATCACTTGAAATGCCTGCCGTGCATTTTCAGCTTCAGTCGGCTGTTGATCCGCTGCTGCTGTCCAATAAAAATCCCAACGCCTCGGATCCCGAGCTAAGGCAGATCGCCCTTAAATCCGTTGATGACGCGTTAAGGGGAATTACCGACGAATCCAGAACCGGAATGTATATCAACGCCCGTACACTTTTTTGCCTTAAGGAACTTGCTTTTTTCCCTTTTGACAAAATAATAATGGCCTTTACCTATGATGTCGCCACAAACGGTTTTTCCTGCACGGCAGGTTCGGTAAGGGAATTGCTTGTTTCCCTTAACAATATTCTTTTTTCGCTGCATACGAATCCGCAGATTTCTGTGCTGGAGTCCCTGTTTGTTTTTCTTTTGTCCGAAAATTCGCGGGAACCAAATTTTGACATCAGCAGGGAAATGCGGAATTTATTATCCAGGGCAGAAGAATCCCTGTCAGTGATCCGGGAATTCAACATAAGGATTCCGCTGACAAAAATTATCCGCTGCGCCGGCATGAACGCGCCTGTACCGCCCAGGGAAATTACCGGCGGCGAGGATTGGTATTCAGTATACCGGGATTACTGGAGAAACCAGGCCGACCGCAATGTTGCCGAATTTTTAAGGGAAAAACGGCGGCGCAATCTCCTGTTATCTTTGCGGACTTTCCTTAACGGAACAAACCTGGTTACCATAGGCAATACCGTTTCTGACATAAACCCGGACGGATTCCCGGTAAAAAAAACCTTCAGCCTGTCGTTCCTGCTTACTTTTTATTCCGCCGTATTTCTTCCCGAACTTAACCGGACCCTAAAGACCGTATTAATAAAGGCTGAATTTATCAAACCCGAAAACCGCAGCGAATTTGACGAATGTTATAACGTGTTGATCCGGCTTGATGAATCCATCCTCAAACTCGAAAGCAGGATAGCCCCCTACGGTGAATACGGAAAACGTTATGCCCAGGCCAAACAGGATTTTTTTTCCCTCGCGGCCAGACGGCGCAAAGCCCAGAGCATTATCGATGAAGCTTCCGATGAAGCGGCTGGTATTATCAATTCGGCGCGGGATTCCGGCAGCAACATGATCTCCGTTCTTAACGGCATACTTGGCAGGGAAAAAAAAGGCCAGTACCTAAGCCTGTCCAATCTGCCGGCGCTTCTGGACAAGAGCGGCGAATTTATCAACAGTATCAGAAAAACCGTCCTAAAACTTCAGAAAGTAATTGAAATTCTGGATGACATTGACGCCCTAGATATTGATTAATAACGGATGTATTAGAATGTATTAGAATGTATTAGAATGTATTAGAATGTATTAGAATGTAGGAGGATTTGATGGACCTGAAACAAATTGAATCCGGAGAAAGTCTTACTGTAGAATTTAAGCGTGAGTATACTGAAGATATAAAAAAAACCATAATAGCATTTGCCAATACTGCAGGAGGTACTCTCTATATTGGAGTTAATGACGATAAAACAATATGCGGATTAATTGATCCCGATGAGACTTTGCTTCAATTAACTAATTCTGTACGTTCTTCCATAAAACCCGATGTCACCTTGTTTGTAGATTATAAAAAAGGATCTATCCGGAGTACGGAACGCGGGAAAAATACACGGTACTGTATAATTCCATGATGGTATTGCAGAAAGCATTGATTGATAACGGTATTTGTCATTATCGTCCGACTATGGTAAATTAAATCATGTATGATTACAAAGAACCCTGGAAAAAAAGAATCGCCGAAGCTATTAACAGCCTGCTTGGGGAAGCTGCGCTTCCCGCGGCTGCGGCGGCTATAGCTCCTTCAGATATAACCGCCGAGAACCCGCCGCGCCCTGAGATGGGCGATATTGGTTTCCCGATGTTTGCTTACGCTAAATTACTGCACAAGGGACCGCCCCAAATTGCCGTCATGGTGTGTGCGAAGCTTGCTGAATTGGACTCCGCTGTGAATCAGGCCAACAGCGCCGCGTCTGCAGCAACAAAAGCGGCCGCGCTGCAGAGTACTGCCGCCGGCTCTTTGGCCGCCGGTTCCTTTACCGCCGAAGGTCCCTATGTAAACGTTCGGCTTGACCGCGGAATTACCGCGTCCAAAATCCTCCCGGAAATCCTTAATGATGAATCCGGCTGCGGTAAACCAGGGACTTTAAAGGGCAGACGTATCATGGTTGAGTATTCCAGCCCCAATACAAATAAACCGCTTCACCTGGGTCACATGCGCAACGATGTTCTGGGCGAAAGCATTTCGCGTATATTCGAAGCCTGCGGCGCCGATGTCCGCAGGGTTGCGATAATAAACGACAGGGGTGTTCATATCTGCAAGTCAATGCTTGCCTATAAAAAACACGGCGAAGGAAAAACCCCGGAGTCCGAGGGAGTCAAAAGCGACCATTTTGTCGGCGACTGGTATGTTGCCTTTGGTAAGGAACTAAAGGCGCAATGTGACGAGCTGATGCGGACCAAAGGCCTAAAAGCCGAAGAAGCCGAAGCCCAGGCGCCGCTTATGAAGGAAGTCAGGGAAATGCTCCGTCTCTGGGAAGCCGGCGACGCGGAGACAATTGAATTATGGAAAAAAATGAACGCCTGGGCTTTTAACGGCTGGATGAAGACTTATGAACGCACAGGCGCGCATTTTGACAAATATTACTACGAAAGCCAGACTTATCTGCTTGGAAAAGATCAGATAAACAAGGGCCTGGCTATGGGTATTTTCCTGCGCGAGGAAGACGGATCGGTTCAGGCCGACCTTACGCCGGAGAAGCTGGACAAAAAAGTATTAATCCGCAAGGACGGCACTTCCATTTACATTACGCAGGATTTGGGCACCGCCATTTACAGATACAACGACTGGCCCTTCGACCGCCTTATCTTTGTTGTCGCCAACGAACAGCAATACCATTTTAAAGTATTGTTTACCCTGCTTAAAAAACTCGGCATACCCTGGGCGGATAGCCTCTACCATCTCGCCTACGGAATGGTCAACCTTCCCGACGGAAAAATGAAGAGCCGCGAAGGCACAGTGGTTGACGCCGACGATCTTATCGACAGCCTGCGTGATTCTGCCCTGCAGGAAATCCGCAGCAAGGACAGGGAAGAAGCCGTGGGCGATTCCGCCGGCACAGCCGAAAAAGTCGCGCTTGGCGCGCTTCATTATTATCTTGTCCAGGTATCCCCGTTAAAGGACATGCTTTTTGATCCCAAAGAATCCCTGTCGTTTACCGGAAACACCGGCCCTTATCTGCAGTACATGGGCGCCAGAATTTCATCCCTTGTCCGCAAGGCAAATGCCCAGGCCAACGCCAAAACCGCGGCCGACTTTTCCCTGCTTGTATCCGATGCCGAATGGGAATTGATCAAAATTCTTGCCGCATGCAATGACGCGGTAGCGCTTGCCGCGGAAAATATCGATCCCTCCGTTGTAGCCGGTTACCTTTACGATGTTTCCAAAGCTTTCAGCCGTTTCTACCACGATTGCCCCATCCTGAACGCCGAAACGCCTGCTCTTGCGGCTTCCCGTTTGGCCCTTTCCGAAGCCGTGTTAAGGATTTTGCGCGGCGCGCTTAATCTCGTTTGTATACCGTTTCTGGATATAATGTGATTTTATTAACCGTTGTCCTGTTTATTATGCTTTTGTCTCTGGCGGTTTTGTATTTTTTAAAATACCATGCCAGTGAACTCACCAACAGAAAAATTCATACACTGAAATCGGTTTTTGATTCAATGCCCGATATGGTTTTCTGCATGGATACCAGCGGAAAATACATGGAATGCAACCACCGTTACGAAGAATTCGCCGGACACAGCCAGTCAGAAATTATCGGCCGGACCCCCAGGGAAATTTACGGCTTCGATGAGGAAATGGCCGCGTACTTTATGGATACCGACCAAAATGTAATGGAGAAAAGGATAACGCTTAAAGTTGAAGAATGGGTTACAAATCCGGATCTTTCACGCAGGATGCTTGAAACAATTAAAGCTCCGCTGATATTGAACGGCAAAGTAATCGGCCTGCTCGGAATCTCAAGGGACATTACAGACCTGCATACCGCGATGGAAACGGCCCGCATGGCCTCTCTGGCCAAAACCGATTTTCTTGCGCGCATGAGCCACGAAATGCGCACCCCGCTTAACGCCGTAATCGGCCTTTCAGAGTTAATACTCGAAACCGAAACCTTAAATCCCCAGTCGCAGTCCGATTTGGAAAAAGTATCCAGCGCCGGTTCTACCCTGCTTTCCACAGTGAACGACATCCTCGATATTTCCAAAATCGAAGCCGGCAAACTGGAACTCATTCCCGCCGAATACGATATACCAAACCTGATAAACGATACTGTCACGCAAAGCATAATGTACATCGGAGAAAAACCCATAGAGTTCAGGCTTGATATAGACGAGAGCCTGCCTGTGCATCTGTTCGGGGATGATTTGCGGATTAAACAGGTGCTCAATAACCTTTTGTCCAACGCGTGCAAATATACCATGGCAGGTTTTGTTGAACTAAGCATCCGCTGCCAACGGGAAGGCGATATTGTATGGTTCAACGCGTCAATCAGGGATTCCGGCGTCGGTATCAAAGAGGAAAACCTAAAAAACCTTTTTGATAATTATTTCCAGATAGACACGGTTTCCCACCGTAAAATCGAAGGCACAGGCCTTGGGCTTTCCATTACCAAAAAAATTATTGATATGATGGGCGGTACCATTACCGTAGAAAGCCAATACGGATCCGGCAGTGTTTTCTCCCTAAAACTCAAACAAAAATTCGTAAATGATTCAACCCTGAACATTGATGTGATAAACAGCCTCAAAAGTTTTCGTTATTCGGTCTCGAGGCGCTACAGGAGCAATGAATACAGCCGCATGAATATGAAATACGCCAGAGTTCTGGTTGTGGATGACAATGCGACAAATCTTGATGTTGCCAGGGGAATGCTTAAACTCTACGGAATGACTGTCGACTGTGTAAACAGCGGGCCTCTTGCGATTGAGGCGATCAGGGAGCAAAATGTCAAATATGATGCCGTTTTTATGGATCACATGATGCCGGGTATGGACGGAATCGAAGCCGTCAGAATTATCCGCGAAGAAATCGGAACCGATTATGCCAAAACCATTCCGGTTATTGCGCTTACAGCAAACGCTATAACCGGCAATGATGAAATGTTTCTGCAAAAGGGGTTTCAGGCTTTTATATCCAAACCCATTAACAGGGAACACCTTGATTCCGTAATAAGGCAATGGATAAAGGAGCCCCAAAAAGATAAAAACGCTGATGTTATTAATAGCGAACCGGCCGAAATCCTGGAGAAACGCAGTAATAAAGAAAGGCGGATCAATACCAACCGGAGAAGCGGGCTGGAACGCCGTACTTTTGGCAAGGTTATTCCGGGGATCGATTTTACAAAGGGAAAAGAACGTTTTGGCGATGACGAAGAAACTTATCTCAATGTACTGCATTCTTTTACGATAAACACACGGCCGCTTCTTGAGACTATCAAGGATCCAGTCAGCGAAAAACTTGAAGAATACGCGGTAATTGTCCATGGAATCAAGGGATCTAGCTACGGAATTCAGGCAAATCTTCTTGGAAACCAGGCTATGGAACTGGAAAAAGCGGCCAAAGAAGGAAATTTTGTCTATGTTAGATCCAATAATCCTGTTTTTTTGGATGCCGCCAATAAGTTAATGGCCGACATCGATGAATTCCTGGGTGTAATGGATGCCAAATCAAACAAACCTGTCAGGCAAAAGCCCGAAGATGAATTGCTTTCCAGGCTCGCCGACGGCTGCAAAAACTACGATGTAGATGAGATTGACGCCGCCATGGGTGAAATTGAAAAATCTGTTTATGAATCCGATGACGGGCTTGTTTGCTGGCTCAGGGACAATATCGACCAGATGAACTATACATTAATAATTGAAAAACTAAAAAAAGCCGGAATAGATGAAAAATAAAAGTGATAAGTTAATAGTTAATAGTTAATAGTGAAGAGTGAAAAGTGAAAATTTAAGAGTGAAGAGTGAAGAGTGAAGAGTGAAAAATGAAGAGTGAAGAGTGAAAAATGAAGTATTTAAAGCTGCTGCCTTCTTTGCCTGATGTATCCGCGCTTTGTCTGGGGACTGTTTCTTTTGGATCCAAAATGCCCCAAAAAGATGCGTACGCCCAGATGGATCGTTTTGCCGGATACGGCGGGAATTTTTTCGACACAGCCAGGGTTTATGCGGACTGGCTCCCCGGCGGACACGGCGCCAGCGAAAAATGTCTCGGCGGCTGGGCCAAAGAAAGAAAATGCCGGAGCAGGGTAATTTTTTCCACCAAAGGCGGCCATCCTGTTTTAAAAACAATGAATGTCCCGCGGATGGGAAAAAATGATCTGCGTTTTGATTTGGAAGAAAGCCTTAAGGCCCTCCAGACAGATTACATCGACATCTATTTTCTTCACCGCGATGATGTTTCAAAACCTGCTGAAGAAATTTTGTTGACCATGGAAGAATTCAAAAAAGAAGGTAAAATCAGGCAATACGGTTTTTCAAACTGGACCCTGCCGCGCATGATCGAAGCAAAGGAAGCCGCAAAACGCCTTGCAGTTACCGGTTTTATCTGCGACCAAATCCGCTTTGGCCTGGCCGATTTAAACACTGCCGAAATCAGCGACAAGACGACGGTATCGATGGATTTTCCAATATTTAACTGGCATTTAAAAACCAAAATGCCTGTAATGGCCTATACATCATCGTGCAACGGGTATTTTTCCAAAAAACTTAACGGCTCATCCGTATCCCCGGCCATCGAAAAAATCTACGGTAATCAAAACAACAAAAAAATTCTTGAAAAATTAACCCAATGGGAAAAATCCCTCAAAATCCCCGCAGCCGCCCTGGTCGCTGCCTATGTCATGGCCCAGGATTTTCCCGCAGTCCCGATTGCGTCATTCTCTGCGCCCGAACAGCTTGAAGAAACCATCAAAGCCGCAGACTTCAATTTCCCGGTTGAATTCCTTGCCGAAATAAATAAAATCAAAGAATTTACCACAAACATCACGAAAATTCACGAATAAATACTATGAGAAGAATCTCTCACAAAGCTCTCGGAGTTCAGGTATAAAATTAAAATTAGGAATGGAAGAAATGGGGAGTAGGGAGTAGGGAGTGGATGATAAGTTTACTACTTTTTTCATTTTTCTTTTTTAATTTCTCCCTACTGTCAACTACTAACTACTCAACTATTCAACCACTCAACTACTTCTCATTTCTCCTTTCTAATTTTTCATTTCTTTTTGAATTCCTCTCTTGACCAAAATGGATTTTTTGGTTAATAATTGATCTCTAATTGTGATTTTAAGGATTTACCATGTACGCAATAGTTGAATTTAAGGGAAAACAGTACAAGGCCGAGAAAGGCGCTCTCCTTAGGGTGGATAAAATCGAAGCCGCTCCGGGATCGCCGCTGGATATTGAATCGGTGGTTCTGGTTTCCGGCGAGACTGTAAGAGTGGGCGCGCCCTATGTGTCCGGAGTCAAGGTTTCTGCGGTTGTGGAAGCCCACGAAAAGGCCAAAAAGATCATTGTTTTTAGGTATTTACCCAAGAAGGACTTTAGGCGCAAGAAGGGCCACAGGCAGCAATACTCGGTAATAAGGGTTCAGGACATTATCGGCGCCTGATGATAAAGGCGGAACTTGTTAGGGAAAACGGTTTTTTAAGAACCTGCAGCATTTGCGGTCATGCAGGAGCGGGGCCAAAAGGTTCCGACATTGTCTGTGCAGCCGTATCTGTTCTGGCAAGAACCGCTGCTGACGTCCTTTCCAAAAGGAAGGGAGTTAAATTCAGCGGAAAATTTCCGCGGCGCGGGGATTTTTTGCTTGAAATTTTGAGTGTAACTGCCGAAGAAACGGATTTTACGGCCGGGGTCGGGGATTTTTTAACAGAAGGCCTTGTTTCGGTAGCCAGGGAATATCCGGATTTTTGTTCGGTAAGTATAGAAGAGCACAGGAGATAATTTATGGCTCGTAAACGGGGCGGCAGCGGTGCAAAAAACGGCCGGGATTCAAATCCCCAGTATTTAGGTGTAAAAGTTTCCGGCGGCGGCGAAGTAAAAGCCGGCGCCATTATAGTCAGGCAAAGGGGAACCAGGATTCACCCGGGTCAGAATGTAGGCTGCGGCGGCGATTATACCCTTTTTGCCAAAGTTGACGGAACAGTTTCCTTTATCCAGAGCCGGGGCCGGCATCTTGCCGCGGTGATTCCCACCCCCCAGGTCTGCAGTATAGGAAACTCATAATTCAGGATTTTTTTAAATTCAAAATTTTTTAGATTTCAAGTGTGGAAAAATTTGCAGACGAAGCGCTTATAGAAGTATCCTCGGGTAATGGCGGGAACGGCTGCATTGCTTTCCGCAGGGAAAAATATGTACCCAGGGGAGGGCCGTCCGGAGGCGACGGCGGCAGGGGAGGGGACGTAATTTTTTGTGTCCGCCGCAACCTGCGCACTCTTGCCCATCTGCGTTACAGACAATCATTCAGGGCAGAAAACGGGCATGACGGTGAGGGCCGTTCCTGTTACGGCAGGAACGGGGAGGACGTCATTATTCCGCTGCCTCCCGGCACAATAATCAAAGACGCCGGTTCCGGCGAATTAATCCGTGACTTTGGCGGCGATTCAGGCGATTTCCTTTACCTAAAGGGCGGAAACGGCGGCTGGGGCAACATTCATTTTAAGTCGTCAATAAACCAGGCGCCCCGCAGGGCCCTGCCCGGCAAGCCGGGCGAAAAACGCCGCCTAAGGGTAGAACTCCAGGTCATGGCCGATATCGGCCTGGTTGGGTTTCCGAACGCCGGGAAGTCATCACTTCTGGATAAACTTACCAATGCCCGCCCTAAAATAGCTCCATATCCTTTTACCACCAAAATCCCCAATTTGGGCGTTCTCTCTTTTAACGACACAGACATAATAATCGCCGATATTCCCGGCCTTATCGAAGGCGCTTCCGAAGGCCTTGGCCTTGGAATCCGGTTCTTAAAGCACATTTCCCGCACCGCGGCCCTGGCCTTTCTGATCGATCTGGGCGATGACAATTACCTTGATGCCTTTAATGTTCTTTACAGGGAGCTTGAGGCTTTTTCTCCTGAATTGACCGCCAAACAGCATGTCATTATCGGCACCAAAACCGATTTGGAAGAATCCATAGGCCGCCTCGATGAACTTAAAGCCGCGTTCCCGGACGAAAAAATTATCGGCATTTCGGTTTTTTCCGGAGACGGAATTCCGGAGGTTATAAGAGTTTTTTCGGGCTTGGTGACTGCGGACAGAGGTTCCATGAATACGGACAAACCCGAATGAAGGACGCAATACTCGGCGGCAGCTTTAACCCGGTTCACCTGGGGCATCTCTTCCTTGCGGAGGCTGTACTTGCCGCCGGTTACGACCGGATTATCCTTGTACCGGCGTTTCAGTCGCCGTTTAAAATCGGCGCGGAGGGAGCTTCCCCGGAAGACCGCCTGGAAATGCTGTGCGCGTCTGTCTGCGGCGACAGCCGGTTTACTGTTGACGATTGCGAAATCCGGCGTGAAGGGGTTTCATACACTGTAGATACGGTATTTGACATTAAAAAACGTTACTTGCCGGACGGTAAACCAGGTCTTGTCCTGGGCGATGATTTACTGGAAAGTTTCCACCTCTGGCGCAGCTCGGCCCAAATAGCCGAAGAAACCGACTTGATTATAGCCAGGAGGCTGGCCGCGGGCAGTGCGGCGGCAAATACCGCGGCGGCAGCGGGCAGTGCAGCGGCGGCAAATACCGAAACGGCAGCGGAAACTGCAAACAACGCTGGGTTCGTTAATCCTGAAACACCTGGGGATTTTAACTATCCCCATACCAGGTTAAAAAACGATTTACTGGATATTTCTTCAAGGCAGGTCCGGGAAAAAATCAGGGCAGGAGACCACTGGCAGTTTTTGGTACCGCCCGGCGCCAGATGTATCATAGAAGACCGAAACCTTTACGGCTGCGATACTGTTGCTGCGTATGCGGCTTCTTCAGTAAAAAATATTAGGGAGACAACAGTTATTATTGAAAACGCAGCGCGGAATACCCTTGATTTGCACCGTTTTACCCATTCCAGGCATACTGCCCTTTTTGCCCGGGATCTTTGTATTAAGTACGGCCAGGATCCGGATTTGGGATATCTGGCAGGCATTGCCCATGATCTTTGCAAATTAATGGACGCGGCTTCGGTAAAACTGCTGGCCGGGACTGACGGGTTTAAGATTTCTGCGCATGAGCAAAAAAAACCTTCGCTGCTGCACGGCAGGGCCGCTGCGGTTCTTCTGCGGACCCGTTATGGTATAAATGATAAAGACCTCCTGGAAGCGGTGCGCTGGCACGTTACCGGAGGTATAGACACCTGCCCTCTGGCCAAAATTATTTATATAGCGGATAAAATCGAAGTATCCAGGTACTGGGTGGATCCCCAGCTTAGGGAAATGAGCCGTTACGCGGGTCTGGATGATTTTTTTGAAGCTGTTATGTCGTATACCGCAGGTTTTCTTGACAAATCCGGAACCGCCCTGTGAAAGCCGCAAAAATTGACGCCAGCCCCCTGTTGCTGATAATTATTACCGTTCTGCTGGCCGGCGGAGCGGCCGCCGGTTTTATGGTATTCAGGTCAGACCCTATCGAAGAATCCCTGTCCGGGGATCAGGTCATTAATACGCTTTTTGTGATAGAAGATCAGGGCAAACCCCTCTGTACCTATGTGCTGATGTATTATCCGGCGACCGGGCGGGCGGCAGTTTTTGACATTCCCGGCTCCCTTGGCCTGATTATCCAGCGGTTAAACCGGGTTGACCGGATTGATATGCTTTATGACAGCGCAAAAATTGCACCTTTCCAGTCTGAAGTAGGCAAACTTTTGGGTATAGATATTGGTTTTTCTGTAGCCATAGATATTGATAACCTGGCCAGGATAACCGATTTAATCGAAGGAGTAGATATCTTTATTCCTGTACCTGTGGAAGTGTATTCAGAAAGTCCTGTATTATTCCCTTCCGGAGTAACCAGGCTGGACGGGGACAAGGCCAAATCCTATATTACCTATGAATTACCCGATGAAACCGCCGATATGCCGGTATTGCGGCGGCAGCGGTTCTTCCTCAGCCTTTTAAAACGGCTGGGCGAACAGAACGAAAATTTAAAAAATTCACAGACCGCCCAGGTTTTTAATACCTATTTTAAAACAGGCATGGATTCCAGAACCAGGGCCCGGCTTTTTGACGCATTTGCCCAGATAGATATCGACCGGGTAAATATACAGTCAGTTGCCGGGGTACCCAGGGAAGTTTCCGGCCAAATTTTGCTGTTCCCGCACTGGGACGGAAATTTAATCAAGGATATTGTCCGCCAGACAATTTCGGCTTTGATCCGTCCGGTGGAAGGTTCCTACAGTGATCGGATTTTTACTGTAGAAGTACTTAACGGAACCCCGGTAACCGGAATGGCAAGCCGGACTGCGGATCTGCTGCAGGGCTTTGGTTATGATATAATTGCGATAGACAATGCCGATCGCAATGATTACCAGAATACGGTAATAATCGACCGTTCCGGCCATGAAGAAAGCGCCAGATCCTTCGGCGAAATCATCCGCTGCCGGAACATTCAGTTTGAAACTCCGGCGCCCGATGATCCGGATAACAGCGCGCAGAACCACGAATACCGGGCGGACTTCATCCTGATTCTTGGAAAGGACTTTAATGAAAGATATGTTACAGGAAACTGATAAAAAAACAGCGCTAGAGCTGGGAAAACTGCTTGCGTCCCATAACGGCGGCTCGGTTGTGGTAATGGATATGAGGCAGCTTAATTTTTGGACTGATTTTTTTGTTATCGCGACCGTTACCAGCGGCGCCCACCTCTCCGGGCTGGACCGTCATATCAAGGAATATATAAGGGAAAACGGCCTGGAAATCCTGCGCCGTTCCAGGAAGCCCGAAGTTGAAGATGAATGGAGCCTTATTGATATGGGGAACATAGTTATACACCTGATGACAGCCAGGGCGCGTTCTTTTTTTGAACTTGAGCGGCTCTGGAGTTCAGCGCCGCTTATTTTTACAGGCGAAAAAGAACCCGCGGAAGGCTCCGGCAATCTTTACTCGTCAAAATCGTCGTAATCTACGTCTTCTTCGTAATCGTAGTCTTCGTCCTCTTCTTCCTCTTCGTATTCTTCGTCATCGTCGTCGTCAAAATCGTCGTCTTCAAAATCATCTTCGAAGTCATCGTCCATATCGTCGAAATTTTCATCTTCGTCGATATCGTCATCCTCTTCTTCATCTTCATCATCGAACATGAAGAAAACTGGAATTTCGTCCTGACCGCCGCTGACCGGTATCAGGGTTAGTTCTTCATCATCCATAGCCTCATGCAAGATCATATAGTTCTCCAAAAAAAATATTTATTTTAGTGTTTCACTTGAAACATAAGGGAGAGTTTCCATAATTGTCAAGTATATTTCAAAAATATTTTTTTTTTTTTATTATATTGATTTAATGAAACATCCGCCCCGCGCATGTACAATTCACGCCCCGGCCAAAATCAATCTGCATCTGGAAATAGGGGGCGTACGGCCCGACGGTTTCCACGAACTGGAAAGCCTGTTTGTATGCCTTGATTTTGGCGATGATTTACGCTTCGAAATTGTCCGGGACAAAGGCTTTGTTTTACAAACCATTAATCAAAAATTTCCTGCTGAATTTTACGGTAAAAACAACCTTATTTCCAGAGCCGTGCGCGTCTTTTGCGAAAAAACAGGTTTTAATGAGGGATTACAGTGTTTTCTCGATAAAAAAATTCCTTTGGGCGCTGGTCTTGGAGGCGGTTCCTCTGACGCGGCTTCGGCGCTTTTGGCCCTAAACCGGCTTTCACAAAAAAATCTATCTTTGGAAAAATTGTCAGAGATGGCGGTTTTACTGGGCAGCGATGTACCATTTTTTTTACATGGAGGAGCCGCCGTTGTAAAAGGCCGGGGCGAAATCATTGAGCCGTTAGCCGGGTCTTTTTTTAAACAGAGTTCGTTTATTAAATCCGGGCCGGCCAGATTTTTTGGAACCGGCGGCTGCAGGGTTATTTTGATTAAACCGCCGTTTTCCAGCGATACAGCGGAAGCTTATCGTCTGCTTGATTTATACAGAGAAAAGCACCGCGGCGTTAAAAATAATTTACTTACTGTAAGTAAAGAAAAGATTGATATAAAAAGAATATTAAATTCGGAACCAGGCAAATGGCCGTTCTCCAATGATTTTTTGTCGGTATTGCCCCAAACGGATATTTACCGGGAAATAATAAAAAATCTTCTGGATGGCGGCGCAGATTTTGCAGGGCTGTCCGGTTCAGGATCCTGCTGCTTTGGTGTGTTTACCGACTCTAAAATTGCGGAAAATCATTATAAACTACAACAAATTCAACAATATTTCATACAAAATACTTTTTTTCTTGCGTCCGCGGCCGATCCCGTATTAGAATGATTATACTTGCTGGTAAGCCAGCCTGATCCAGTACCAACACAAGGAGACACACCATGGAGATCACCGATATCCGGATTCGCAAGGTAACCGGCGAAGAAAAATTAAAGGCATATGTTACTGTTACTTTCGATGATTGCTTTGTAGTTCACAATGTTAAAATCATCGAAGGCAAGAGCGGAGTATTTATTGCCATGCCCAGCCGCAAAACCCGGACAGGGGAGTACAAGGATGTAGCCCATCCCATTCATCCTGAATTCCGGGCCGAACTGCAGCAAAAAGTTCTGGAAAAATACGACATGGGAAGCGGTCCGGACGATATGTCCGTTGAAATCTGATTTTTAATTAACAGATACTTTAACTTTTTTAAATAATATTGTATAAAAAAAGTTCTCCGTGACAGGAATAAATTTGCCTGGATCATGGTTTTTTGGGACGTAGGCAAGAGGTAAGCCACCGGGTTTTGGCTCCGGCATGCACAGGTCCGATCCCTGTCGTCCCAAGGATTTTGTAAGGAGTATATATGGGTCAGGTAGTATTTAAAGCCCAGGGCCGGACCGGCAACGGGTCAGTAAAAGCCCGCAGGGTTCGCAGGATAGGCAGGATTCCGGGGGTTCTTTACGGCCGTTCGGGAAAAGCCATTTCCATTGATTTGGATGCCCGGGAATTTACCAACGGAATCAGAAATATTTCTGAAAGTACAATTGTTAAACTGGAAGTTGACGGTAAATCTTTTGACGCTTTTGTTAAAGATACCCAGCGGAATATCAGGGACGGCAATATTCTCCACGTCGATTTTTATGAAGTGGAGAGCGGCGTTGTTCTGCGCGCAAGAGTCTCCATTCACCTCAAGGGCAACGCCGTCGGCGTCAGGGACGGCGGTATTCTGGAGTTCCCTCTGCACGAAGTCGAAGTGGAATGTCTGCCCCAGTATCTGCCGGAGCGGATCGATCTGGATATTTCCAATCTCGGCACCAACCAGTCAATTCATGTGCGTGACCTGGTTCTGGACAAAAATGTCCGTGTTCTTTCCAACAATGATCAGGTTATAACCCTGGTCAAGTACGCAAAGGAAGAAGCCAAGGCCGAACCCACAGCCGAGGAAGTCGCAGCAGCCGAAGCCGCAGCAGCCGCCGCGCCCGGAGCAGCTCCTGCCGCAGGTACTGCCGGAGCAGCCGCACCCGGTACCGCAGCTCCTGCAGCCGGAGCAGCTGCCGCAGCAGCCGCACCCAAGGGCAAGGATACCAAAGATACCAAAGGCAAAGACAGTAAATAGTGTCTGTCCGCAAAGTCGGTTACTTTACGGATTTTTTTGAAGGGGCGGTACATACTGCCCTTGGCCGTCTGCCGCAAGATACGGTATTGCTTGCCGCTGTCTCCGGCGGGGCCGATTCCATGGCCATGCTGACCGCTCTGGCTGCCATACAGCCTGAGTCGGGTTTTATTCTGAATGTACTTCATGTTGAACACGGAATGAGACCGGCAGCCGAGAGCCGCGCGGACGCGGCCGCAGTTAAAAAATATTGCCGTGAACTCGGAATCAAATGCAGGGTAATTGCAATCGCTCCCGGCCTTATAGAACAAACAGGCAGGGAGCGGGGAATGGGACCTGAGGCCGCGGCCAGGTTTTTTAGGCTCAGGGCCCTGAACCGTGAAGCCTGCAGGCTTCAAGCCGGCGGGCTTTTGGCCGGTAAGCAGCAAACCTGTAAAATGCAGACCGGCGGCCAAAACGCTGCCGTGCGGATTCTGACTGCCCATACCAAAGACGATAATGTTGAAACCATACTTATGCGGATATTACGGGGCTCCGGTCCTGCAGGCCTGGCAGGGATAAAACGGGAAAAGGGCCTTTATTTGCGGCCCCTTTTAAATCTTACCCGCTCTGATGTACTTGATTACCTTAAAATCAAAAATATTTCCTATAGGACAGATTCCACCAATTTTGATACCCGTTTCCTCCGCAACCGGATCAGAAAGTTTTTAATCCCTGTCCTGGATCAGGGCTTCCCTTACTGGCGGGATAATCTGCTGAATTTCGCGGAAACCCAGGCCCTGGCAGCAGATTTTATTTCACGCGAGGCGTCAAAAAAACTGCACTGGAAATCCGGACAAATGCCCGGAGGAAGCCCCGGAAAAAGTCTGCAGACAGACTCCGCGGCCTTTTTTACGGAACATCCGGTTTTGCAGGAAGAAGCTGTTTTTAATGCCGCTGACTGGCTGGCCGGGCATAAAAACGCTGTTAAAAACAGCGCGGTTATGCGCGATCCTGCAGCCGCCCGCAGAGTCCCGGGCCGAAAAAACCTTAGGAATCTGCTTGCCGGTTTAAAAACAGGGAAGGTTAACGCAGGTGATTTGGGGCCTGTCCGCCTTGCGGAGAAAAATGGTTTTTTTTATGTAACCGGTGCGGGATTGCGCAGTTTTGATTCAGACTTTAGTATGCTTATTGATACTCCGGGATTATATAATTATAAGAAGTTAAGGATAATTGTACGGACTAAAGAAGGTTTCCCGGCGGGCAAGGCTGTTCCGGTGTGCGATGCTGTTCCGGCAGACAGAACTGTTCCTGCGGCCGGGGGCAATTTTTTTTATGCCGGCCTTCCGTTGGTATTAAAAAAATGGTCGGCCGCAGATACAATTATAAAGGCGGGACATAAGTACCTGCTTTCTGATATATTCAAAAGCGGGGAACGCGCCGGTTTTTACGGTTTGGTAACTGCCCTGGACAGCTCCGGAAACGCGGCTTTTTTTGGAACAGGACAAAGCGGCGATGTGTTTTTTTGCAGGCAGGAAACTCCCCGTACAGGGGATTGTGTATTTTTTATTTTGACGGGGGTTACTGATGAGTGATGATCAGAACAACAAGAATTCGTCCCATCCGGTATTGAGCGGCGGTAAACCCAACAGGTTCGCACTTTTCTTTTTTTTGGCATTGGTGATAATTTTTATCGGTTATTTTTTCAGGCTTAACGAAGGACCGGCAAAACCTGTTATTCCCTATTCCGAATTTTCGAGATCCCTGGACACCAGTGAAATAACCGATGTTACAATATACGAAAATAACGTGATCGAAGGGACTCGGTTTGTAAACGGAATAAGGCAGCCGTTCAAGACCCTTATTCCGTATCAGGATCCCCTGCTGCTTCAGCATCTGCAGGACAAGGGAATCAGTGTATCCGGGGCGCCGGCCCAGGTCGGTATGCTTGGTCTTTTCCAGTCATTTTTGCCGTGGATAATTAATATAGGGTTTATCTGGCTGCTGTTCGTAATGCTGCGGAATATGCAGCAGAGCGGGAACAGGAATTTCCAGTTCGGGAAGAGCAAGGCAAAGCGCTACCATGACGAAGGCAAAAAGATAACGTTTGCCGATATTGCCGGCCAAAAAGACGCCAAGTACGAGCTTGAGGAAGTTGTTGCTTTTCTCAAGAATCCCCAGAAGTTTACCAAAATGGGGGCCCGTATTCCCAAGGGCGTTCTGCTTGTGGGGATGCCGGGAACCGGTAAAACCCTCATGGCCCGCGCGGTCGCCGGCGAGGCCGGAGTCGCGTACTTCCACATGTCGGGATCGGATTTTGTTGAAATGTTTGTCGGAGTCGGCGCGAGCCGTGTCCGCGATCTTTTTGAGCAGGGCCGCAAGAACGCCCCCTGCATACTTTTTATCGATGAGCTTGACGCTGTAGGCCGCACCAGGGGCGCCGGTTACGGCGGCGGCCATGACGAAAGGGAGCAGACCCTTAACCAGCTCCTTGTGGAAATGGACGGTTTTGATTCCAAAGACGGTGTAATAATTCTTGCCGCTACCAATAGGCCGGATGTTTTGGACCCGGCGCTGCTGCGGCCCGGCCGTTTTGACCGCCAGGTTGTTGTCGCGATGCCGGATATCAGGGAACGCGAAGACATACTTAAGCTGCATTCCGCAAAAATTCCCCTTGATGCGAATGTGGAACTTGACCGCATCGCCAGGGCGACTCCGGGTATGAGCGGCGCCGATATCGCGAACCTGGTCAACGAAGCCGCGCTTTACGCGGCCAGAAAAGACAAGAAAAATGTTGAAATGGCCGATTTTGAAGAAGCCAGGGACAAAATACTTATGGGTGTGGCAAGGACTACCCTTGCGGTTTCAGACAAGGAACGCCGGATGACGGCGATACACGAGGCCGGACACGCCATTCTCCATTATTTTCTTGAAAACGCCGATCCCCTGCACAAAGTAACCATAGTTCCCCACGGCCGCGCTTTGGGAATGGCGCTTTCGCTTCCGGAAGAAGATACTTATTCCAGAACGCGGGGATGGATTCAGGATCGTATTGTGATTTGTTACGGCGGCTGTATTGCCGAGAAGGCTTTTTATAACGAAACAACCACCGGCATTAAAAATGATATTGAACAGGCAACCGATCTTGCGCGCCGCATGGTTTGCGAATGGGGTATGGCAGATGATTTGGGACCGGTCAGTTACGGCCAGGAAGACGAACCGATCTTTTTGGGAAAGGAGATCGCCAGGCACAAGGATTATTCGGAGAACACCGCCCAAAAAATTGATACTGCCATAAGGGAAATCCTTGAAGCCGGACGCAGCAAAGCCGAAGAAATCATTAAAATGCAGAAGAGCAAACTGGAAAAACTGGCTGACGCTTTATTGGCCCGCGAAACCCTGGCCGATGATGAAGTCCGTTCACTTCTGGAATTTCCGCCGCGCCACAGCCTCGCCGCGGCCCAGGAGTCCTGATTTTGCAATATGATTCTTAATAGATTTAAAAAATTCCGGACATTTGTTTTTTTACTCGTCTGTATTCCGGCTCTGCCTTTTCTGTCTGCCCAAAGCGAAGATTTTGCCCGCGGCGAAAAGGCGGCGGCATCCATGTATGTTACCCTTGCAGAAAACGCAATTGACGGCGGGCATTGGTCGGAGGCCCTGATCGTTCTGGAACGGGCTTCCGATTACGCTGATGTTTCTTCGGATATTTCTTATCTTTTGGCGGCAGTCAAGTCCCGTCTCAATCAACCCAGGGGTGCCGTTATACAGGCCTTAAGGCAGGCAATACAGGCAAACAACTGGAATAAATATCTTCCCGATGACGCTCTGCTTCTGGAGGCGGAGAACCTTATTGCAGTCAAAAATTACAGTGAAGCGCTCAAAACACTGCAGTCTGTTGAAAACGAAAGCCCGCATCTGGCCAGATTAAGACTTCTTGCCCTGCGGTTTTCTCCGCTCCGCGATGAATATCTTCGCTTTACGCTTTTTATTCTGGGCCGTTACCCAAGGGAAAGCGAACCTGCCAGGATTTTTCTGGATTATCTTTTATCCGGCGGAATGACGTCCGGCGGTACAGGTTCGGGCGGACCGCAATTCAGCGGTTTTATGCCTGATGAAACAGAAAGTCAGATTTTGGATAATATACTTCTGCGTCTCCCGGTTCTGCTTATTGATAATCCGGAACTTGCCTGGATGGCCGCTCCCTTTATTAGGGATACACAGGAAGCTGCGCGGCTGATTCTTGCATACAGAGCCGGCAATGTGCCGGTTCCGGCGTCGCTGCTGCCGGCCCTCAATCTGGGCCTGATCGATGAAACCACCGCTGTATCCGACCTGTTTAATACTGACCCTGATAAAATTTACACTGATAAAAACGAGCCTAATCTGGATATTTTATTGCTGGAAAATTTTTACGATATGCTCCGTACGCAGGAAAGCCGGGATTTATTTAAAGAAAACCTTGACGGATTTACCGGGACCATTACAACCGATGCCAACGGGGACGGAATCCCGGAGAGTATTGCCCTGTATCTAAACGGTATGCTCAGTAGTTTTAGTTATGATGAGGATCAGGACAATCTGCCGGAAATTGCGATGAATTTTTGGGCCGGGGATCCCCAAAGCGCGGCAATTACAATGCCTGCGGAAGAAAGCGGCGATCCGCGGAGCAAAATCAATGTCCGCTGGGAAAAATATCCCGCGGTTTTGGACGTTCAGCTGGGCGAAGAAAGGTTTATACCGCGCCCCCTGAATTTTTATTATTTGCCTGTATTGTTCAGGGATTTTTGGAATTTGGCCGGGACTGGATCTGCGGCATTATCCGGCGGCGGTATTCTGATTCCGGAGAAAAACGCCCTGACTGCCGCGCTGACAAGGCGGCTGCTGATTGCCAATTCAGTCAGGGTAGAACGGCCCAGCCAGGAGTTTAAGGGAGCAACGGAAGTTGTTGAACTTAGCCAGAGCATTCCGGTAATGGCCAGGGAGTACCTTGACGGACGTATGATTTCGCAGACAGATTTTTTACGGGGCAGGCCCATAGGCCAGCGGGTCGATCTGGATTTGGACGGCCGCCTGGAAACTTTCCGTCATTTCAGGAGGTTCTCGCTTGTGCAGGACGGTGTTATGCCCCCTGCGGAGACTTTGCTGGACTATAAACGGGATTATGATTATGCGGTTAGCGACTGGGCCGGGGATAATAATTTTGAAACAACGTATTATTGATTTATTAATTTTACTGATTTGCTGTTTATTGATTGCCTCCTGCAATACCCAGGCTGCTGCAGAGCGCCGTCTTGCTCCGCCCGACTCGGTAAGCGATATAAGGCTGAACGACATTTCACGGTTTACTGCCGAAGATCCGGCCAGGGCGCTTCATCTTATAGAAATATATAAAATTATTTACGGCCCGGATTCGGTTTATCCGGACGGAGAAAATCCTGAAATCAAGGACCAGCTTTCGCGTTACAGTGATGAAGCCGTACAGAACCTAAGGGCCATGCAGTTAAAGGCAATTGAAGAAAAACGCTGGTCTGAGGCCGCTTCCATGGCGCGGTCCCTTGCAGCCCTTGGAATCACTGTTGAAAGCACCGGCGAGGAACCTGACATTACCCTTGATTACGCAAAGGATCAGATTGGTAAAAATAACCTTACCGCGTTTTTGGCCGCGGCGCAGGCGCATTCCCTTAAACCGCTGGAACCTGCCGACGCTCTTTTTTTTCTTGAACAGGCTGTAAAAGCCAAACAGAGGCGCACTGCCGCGTTCTTCCTGAATATTCTGGACGCTACGGAACAGGCTGCAGCCGCCGGAATCACTGTCCCAGCTGATTTGCGGGAGTATGCCCAGGGAAGGGATTCGGTTTCGGATATGCTCAAGGGCGTTGCCACTGTCCTGGTTGACCGCGGAATGCGCATAGAACACGGCCGCGGCATTCCCGATCAGGTTCTTGGTTCAGGTTTTTTTATTGATTCTACAGGATTATTGATCACCAACTACCACGTTATTTCCAGCGAGGTGGATCCCAAGTACCAGGGGTACTCCCGGGTTTATATCCGCATGGGAGACTCCGCCAGCCCCCGTATTCCGGCCAAAGTTATTGGCTGGGACAAGGCCATGGATTTAGCGCTGATAAAGGCAGAGATTACGCCGGAGTATGTTTTTTCAGTAATTGACCGCGCCGCGCCCAGCGTTGGTGATTCAATCCTTGCCATAGGCTCGCCCATAGGCCTTGAAAAAACCGTTACCCAGGGGATTGTATCCGCATTGGGAAGGCGTTTCCTGCAGATTGGCGATGTTCTCCAGATAGACGCTGCCGTTAACGCCGGTAATTCAGGCGGACCCGTTCTGGATACAGCCGGCCGCCTCGCAGGCATTGTCTTTGCGGGCCATGACCAGTTCCAGGGGCTTAATTTTGCCATACCGGCCGAGCGCCTTACAGCGGCCCTGCCAGCCATGATTGCGGGCGGCAAAGCCGAGCGGCCATGGCTGGGTCTTTCGCTTAGTGAGACGGTTCCCAACGCGGAAATCATTTACGTGGCGCCGTTTACGCCCGCGGCCGAACAGCAGATTAAGGAAGGTTATAAAATCAAATCGATTAACGGCAGGGAAGTGAGCGCCGATCCCGGGACCATTATTCCGGAGCTGCAGGATATTCTTTTCCCGCTCAAACCCGGCGAGCTGGTTAGCCTTGTTCTGATCGATGATAACGGAAACGAAGTCCGCAGGGTGCTGCGGCTGGCCGTCCGGCCCGAAATGCCCCTGGCTGACGCGGCCAAAAAAGATTCCAGAGAACGTATTGCAGCTCCCCTTTTTGGCCTGATATTGAGCCCTTCTACCGGCGGGAATTCGTTCTTCCCGATGTATCAGATAAAAAAAGTCGTCCGCGGATCTACAGCTTATGAAGCCGGGCTTTCTGACGGCGATCCGGTTACTATAAGGAATTTTAAGGTTTTTGAGGATGAAGGTTATGCCCTGTTGGAAATAAACGTTAAAAAACGCCGCAGCGGTTATCTTGAGACAATTATGCAGCTTCCGGCCTTGCTGGATTCCCCCGATACACTGTAAACTGGACACCTGATGAAAACATCCATTAAGACACCGGACGCTGCCAGGATAAAAATGCTTGAATCTTTTATCGCAGGCTGTGACATTATCATAACCGGAGGCGAAGATCTTGCCGCCGGTATACGCTATGACGAAGCGAATATGTTTCTGCCCATAATTTTGCTGCTTGAGAAAGGAATTTCCGCGGACAGCATAAAAACCGCAGCCGCTTCCTCCGGGGTTCCGGTTTTGGCAAACGATAGTTTGGCAGGGAATCTTTTTAAGTACGGCAAAACCGGGAACATTGTTCCGGAGCTTTGCTGCACCGAGGTCTCGGCGATTCTGGCCAGGTCAGGAAAAACGTACGCAAAACCCGCTGCCGTAAAAGCTGTAAAACCGCCCAGGCCCATAAGGATAGAAATGGGCGCGGCATTAAGGGACTATATCGGGGGAGAACAAGTTTTTGAAGAAGGTCTTGGAGAAACAAGGAAGACCCTTTCCGCGCTCTTTGGGTACCGTTTTCCTTCAATAGGTATTTCTGTCAGTTCGAAAATAAATGAAAGTGAATACCGTATTCTGTTCAGGGGCCTTGAAGCCGGCAGGGGCCGCATTGATCTCGGCTGGTACAGTACTGTTGATTTGGGATTCAGCGAAATCCAGCTCCGCGCCGCCGTTCTTTATGCGGCATCGGTTCTTGTTGCCCATTTAAATGAACTTGTTGAAAAACGCGCTCCCGAACTGCTTGGCAGGGATGAGGTCCAGGCCATACTCGACGCTGCCGAAAAAAAATACCCGGTAGTTACCGGTGAGGTCAAAAGCATGTTTTCCCTTGGCAGCATAAGGGACATACTCCGGGGCCTTGTAAGCGAGCAGGTTTCGATCCGGCATATTCCGGTGATCCTTGAAATCCTTGCCGACTGGGCAGGCTATGGGCCGGCTCCGAATGAACTTATTATTGAACAGATAAGGCAGTCCCTTAAAAGGCAAATTTGTCTTGATTACACCGATGACAAACAAACTCTCAGAGTTTTAACTCTGGAGACAAAACTGGAAAAGAATTTTTCGGACAAGGTAATGTTTAATGAAGGCGGCCTTAACGGCGCGCTTTTTGCCGATGAGTGGCTGGAAGCTTTTTCTCCCGGCATTGAAGGAATGGTAGAAAAAGGACTCAAGCCCGTTGTGCTTTGTTCGCCTGTTTCGCGATCCTGGATTAAAGAATTTACCAGGATGAAATTCCCAAGCCTTGCGGTGCTTTCCTTTGTCGAAATTCCCCCCGATATTAAAGTGGAAGCGGTAGGGGAAGTCGCTTTGGGGCGGGCCGGCAAAAAACAGGCCAAAGGTCCGGAAAAAAACGGGTCGGGAAAAAATGGTTCCGGGAAAAATGGTTCCGGAAAAAATGGGCCGGGGACAGGCAATCCGAACAAGGCAAAAGAGAAAGGTTTGAAAACCGGGGATACCCAGCCCAATGATCGGTAACATCCGCAATTTCTGCATTATCGCCCATATTGATCACGGCAAATCCACTTTGGCCGATCGTCTGATTCAGAAGGGCCATATTGTCGATGAGCGGAATTTTCAGGATCAAATCCTGGATAATATGGACATCGAAAGGGAGCGCGGCATTACCATCAAGAGCCAGGCAGTGACCATTCCCTATACCAGCGGCGGAGTTGAATACGAACTCAACCTGGTTGATACTCCGGGGCACGTGGATTTTACCTACGAAGTAAGCAGGGCGATTAATTCCTGCGAAGGCGCCCTGCTGCTTGTGGACGCAACCCAGGGCGTACAGGCCCAGACCCTTTCCAACATGTACCTTGCCCTGGAACACAACCTGGAAATTATTCCGGTCATCAATAAAATCGATATGCAGGCCGCCGATATCCGGATGACCAAAACACAAATCGACAAGGACCTTGGCCTGGATTCCTCAACAGCCCTGCTGGTATCCGCAAGGCAGGGTACCGGAGTCGATGAACTTTTTGAAGCGATAATTCACCGCATTCCGCCTCCGTCCGGCGATCCGTCCGCTCCGCTGCGGGCCCTGATTTTTGACTGCCATTATGATCCCTACCGCGGAGTAGTTGTGCATGTCCGCCTGTTTGACGGCTCCATCAGCAAAGGAATGAAGATTCGTTTTATGTCCAATGGCAGGGAGCACGATGTTGAAGCTGTGGGCGTCTTCAAACTCCTGCTTGCCGAAACCGAAGAACTGTCGGCCGGGGATGTAGGCTACATTATAGCCGGGGTCAAGACCGTAAGCGACGTAAAAGTCGGCGACACCGTAACCGGCGCGGAAAATCCCTGCGAAAAACAATTGCCCGGTTTCCGTGAAGTCAAGCCTGTGGTATTTTCGTCGATATATCCGGTTGATTCCAACGATTACGAGGAACTGCGGTCCAGCCTTGAAAAACTCAAACTTAACGACGCTTCCCTTGTCTATGAAAAAGATTCGTCGGCTGCTCTTGGCTTTGGATTCCGCTGCGGTTTCCTGGGACTTCTGCATCTTGAAGTTGTACAGGAGAGGCTTGAGCGCGAGTTTGATCAGTCGGTTATTTTTACCGCGCCTTCTGTAAGGTATAAAGTCCGCGTGCGCGGCGGCCCCGGTAATTTAACAGAAGAAGTTTTTGTTGATAACCCCACAGATTACCCTGATGAAGGAAGGATAGAAGGCGCCGATGAACCTTATATACGGGCGGCCATAATCACCCCCAAGGAATTCCTGGGCAACATTATGAACCTTTGTCTGGAAAAACGCGGCGTACAGACAAACATGACATATCTTGACGAAAGGCGGGTGGAAATCGTCTACGATATGCCCCTCGCCGAAGTCCTCTTTGATTTTTACGACCGCTTAAAAAGCACCACCCGCGGCTATGCTTCATTTGACTACGACATAACAGGCTACAGGCCCACCGAGCTGGTAAAACTGGACATTTTACTGAACGGCAAAACCGTCGATGCGCTTTCCCAGCTTGTGTTCAAAGAAAACGCTTACAACCGCGCCCGTATTATCTGCGAGCGCCTAGTCGATGAAATCCCGCGCCAGCAGTTCAAGATTCCAATCCAGGGCGCAATAGGCAGCCAGATTATAGCCCGCGAAACCGTCAACCCTCTGCGCAAGGATGTACTTGCCAAATGTTACGGCGGCGACATTACCCGCAAACGCAAGCTCCTGGAGAAGCAGAAGGAAGGCAAAAAACGCATGCGTATGGTCGGAGATGTTGAACTTCCGCAGAGCGCCTTCCTTGCCGTGCTCAAGACCAAGGAAGAGTAGGACAGGGCGCTTGCATTATTGAAAAAATTTTCCCATTTAAAAATTTTT